>NZ_JBNXUN010000019.1:0-80260 GCF_050563525.1 Falsiroseomonas sp. HC035 | reverse complement strand
TAGTCCCACCACTGCGTAGCCTTGCCGAAAGGCATGGCACCACACGCAGCACCAAGCCGCGCAACACACGCGCTGCACGACACAACCAATTCCAGATTTGCCAGACTCAGGGTCCGGCCTGGTGGCCCGGTGGCCATCGCGGGGATGATACACCCGATCCCATCCCGAACTCGGACGTGAAACACCCCAGCGCCCATGGTACTGAGCCTCAAGGCTCGGGAGAGTAGGTCGCCGCCGGGCCGCCACGCCGGACCCTGAGCAAAAGAAAACCCCCGGGGCCTGCGCCTCGGGGGTTTTCTGCGTCCAGGGCAGCCGTTTTCAGTTGCCCTCCCGCTGGGCCAGCCGCAGCGGATGTGCGCGGTAAGTGCCGAGAACCCGCAGGTCGGCCGAGAAATAGGAAAGCTCCTCCAGCGCCCGCGCCAGGCCCGGCTCGTCCGGCCGGCCATCGACATCGGCGAGGAACTGCGTCGCGGTGAAGGCGCCGCCGACCATGTAGCTTTCCAGCTTGGTCATGTTCACGCCGTTGGTCGCGAAGCCACCGAGCGCCTTGTACAGCGCCGCCGGGATGTTGCGGACACGGAAGACGAAGGACGTCACCCAGTCGCCCTCCGGGAAGGGCGGCGCCAGCGGGGTGCGGGAACAGACATAGAAGCGCGTGGTGTTGTGCGCCGCATCCTCCACATTCTTCCGCAGCACCTCCAGCCCGTAGATCTGCGCCGCAAGCTCGGACGCGATTGCGGCATCCTCCACCCCGCCGCGCTCCGCGATCAGCCCGGCCGCGCCGGCGGTATCGGCCTCGATCACCGGCGTCAGGCGCAGCTCCTTCAGCAGGTTCAACACTTGGCCAAGCGCGACCGGGTGGCTGTGGGCGCGCTTCAGCGTGGCTATGGAGGCGCCCTTGGGCGCCAGCAGGCAGTGCTCCACCCGCTCGAAATGCTCCCCCACCACATGCAGGCCGCTGTCCGGCAGCAGGCGGTGGATGTCTGGCACCCGGCCGGCGAGCGAATTCTCGCATGGCAGCATGGCAAGGCCCGCGCGATGCTCGCGCACCGCCTCGATCGCTGCCTCGAAGCTGGCGCAGGGCAGGGTGGTCCAGCCTGGATAGGCTTGGCGGCAGGCCAGGTCGGAATAGGCGCCGGGCTGGCCCTGGAAGGCGATGATGCCGGCTTCGGAGATGCTCATGGCGGATCGGTGGTCCTGCAAGCACCGCGGGTTGTCGTCACCGGGGCGCGCCTATATTGTCCGGCAGGTTTTACGGCAGGCCGGGCCGGGCGCAAGTCGCCGGGGCGGGTCCGCATTGCGCTTACGAAGGGTCCACTCCCGGATGAGTCTGGAAGCCAACAAGGTTTTTGCCGCCGTCCTGACGGCTGGCGTCGTGTTCATGGTGTCCGGCGTCATCGGCGGGGCCATCGTCAGTCCGCGCCGGCTGGAAACCAGCGCCATCCAAGTGGCAACACCGGAACCTGCCGCCGCCGCCGCCCCGGCGACTCCGGCGCTGGAGCCGATCGGGCCGCTGCTGGCCGCGGCGAATGCCGACACCGGGCGCCAGGTAGCCCAGCGCGCCTGCGCGTCGTGCCACAACTTCGTCCAGGGCGGACCGAATGGCGTCGGGCCTAATCTCTGGAACATCGTCAACCGCGACCATGCGGCTGTGGAAGGCTTCAACTACTCCGCCGCCAACCGCGCCCTGGCCGGCAAGCCGTGGGACTACGAGTCGCTGAACGCCTTTATCGCGCGTCCCTCGGCCGCGATGCCGGGCACGCGCATGGCCTATGCGGGCATGTCCAGCACCAGCCAGCGCGCCGATCTCATCGCGTTCCTGCGGACCTTGTCGTCCGAACCGGCGCCGCTACCCTGAGCCAGGCCGCGGATTTCGTCGCCGTTGCCGAAGCCGCGGCGGAGGCCGCCGGTGCCGTCATCCGCCCCCTGTTCCGCTCCGCCCTGCTGGTCGAGGCCAAGGGCGATGCCAGCCCGGTGACGGAGGCGGATCGCGCGGCGGAACGTGCCATCCGCGCGCTTCTGGCCGTAAACCTGCCCGGCCACGGCGTGATCGGCGAGGAATACGGGGAGACCAACCCGGATGCCGAATGGGTCTGGGTGCTGGACCCGATCGACGGCACCCGGGCCTTCGTCACCGGCCGGCCGCTGTTCGGCACGCTGATCGGCCTTCTGCACCACGGCGTTCCGGTGCTCGGCCTGATCGACCAGCCGACCACGGGCGAGCGCTGGATCGGCGTTGCCGGCCAGCCCACCACGTTCCGCTCCGGCTTCGGCGGCACGCCGCGCTGCCGGCCCTGCTCGTCCCTGTCCGCGGCGGAACTGTCCTGCACCTCGCCCGACATGTTCGATGCGGCCACCGCGCCGCGTTTCGCCGCCGTCAAGGCCGCGGCACGGCGCACCACCTGGGGCGGGGATTGCTACGCCTACGGCCTGCTGGCGCTTGGCCTGGTGGATGCCGTGGTGGATGCCACCATGAAGCCCTGGGACTGGGCGGCCCTGGTGCCGGTCATCGAGGGGGCCGGCGGCAGCTGCACGGACTGGTCCGGCCGCCCGCTGCGCCTGGATGGTGACGGCACGGTCCTCGCCCTTGGCGACCCGGCCATGCTGCCGGAAGTTTCGGGCCTGCTCACCGCCTGATCCAACCGCGGCGGTTGCCCTGGCCCGCAGCAGCCCCCAATCTACCTGCCATGCGCCGACGCGACCTGCTGACCCTCTCCGCCGCCCTCGGCCTTGCGCCGGGCGCCCTGCATGCCGCCACCCCCGCCGGCGGCAGCGCCGCCCCGGGGGATGCGATCCGCACCCATGCGCTGTCACTGCTGGGCGAACCCGCGCTGCCGGTGGACTTCCCACACTTTCCCTGGGTGAACCCCACGGCGCCGAAGGGCGGCGAGATCGCGCTGACCGCGTTGGGGTCCTTCGACACCTTCAACCAGTTCGTGCTGCGCGGCACGCCCGCGGTCGGGCTGAACCTGATCTACGACACGCTGCTGGCCAACAGCACGGACGAGGCCAGCACCGAATACCCCTACCTCGCACAGTGGATCGACCTGCCGGCCGACCGCCTCTCGATCAGCTTCGACCTGAACCCGATGGCGCGCTGGCATGACGGCAGGCCGGTCACTGCCGCCGACGTGGTCTTCACCTTCAACGCGCTGCGCACCCATGGCCGCCCCTTCTTCCGGTCCTACTGGGGCGACGTGACGGAGGTGGTGGCGGAGGGTGAACGCCGCGCCACCTTCCGCTTTCGCAGCACCGAGAACCGGGAGCTCGGCCTGATCCTGGGCCAGATGCCGGTGCTGCCGGCGCATTGGTGGGAAGGCCGGGACTTCACCCGGCCGCTGCTCGACCCGCCGCTGGGCTCCGGCCCCTATCGGCTGGAACGCTTCGAGGCCGGGCGCAGCCTGGTCTACGCCCGCGTGCCGGATTGGTGGGCGCGCGACATCCCGTCGCAGAAGGGCACGCAGAACTTCGACCGGCAACGCTTCGAATACTTCCGCGATACCACCGTGGCGCTGGAAGCCTTCAAGGCCGGCCAGATCGACTTCCGCACGGAAAACAGCGCCCGCGACTGGGCCACCGGCTACGACTTCCCCGCCATGCGCGCGGGCCTCGCGAAGCAGGACGAGCTGCGCCACGAACTGCCCACCGGCATGCAGGCCTTCGCCGTGAACCTGCGCCGGCCGCTGTTCCAGGATGCCCGCGTCCGCCGCGCGCTGATCGAGCTGTTCGACTACGAGTGGATGAACCGCAACCTGTTCTTCGGCACCTACACCCGCACCCAATCCTACTTCTCGAACTCCGAACTGGCCTCCTCCGGCCTGCCAACGGGCGCGGAACTCGCGGTGCTGGAGCCCTTCCGTGGCCGCATTCCGCCGGAGGTCTTCACCGCCGAATACAAGCTGCCGGTCACCGATGGCTCCGGCAACAACCGCGAAGGCCTGCGCACCGCGCTGCGCCTGCTGCAGGAAGCCGGCTGGCGCGTGCAGAACCGGCGCCTGGTCGGGCCGCAGGGCCAGCCCTTTGAATTCGAGATCCTGCTGCAGGGCGCCACCTTCGAGCGCATCGCGCTGCCCTACGTCCAGGCGCTGGAACGCGTCGGGATGAGCGTGCGCGTCCGCACCGTGGATCCCTCGCAGTACCAGGCGCGTACGGATGCCTTCGACTACGACATGACCGTCGACGTCATCGGCCAGTCGCTGTCCCCCGGCAACGAACAGCGCGACTTCTTCACCTGCGCCAAGGCGCGGGAGAACGGCAGCCAGAACATCGCCGGCATCTGCGACCCGGTGATCGACGAGCTGGTCGAACTGGTCATCAACGCGCCGGACCGTGACCAACTCATCGCCCGCACCCGCGCGCTGGACCGCGTGCTGCTGTGGAACAACTTCATGATCCCGAACTGGCACAGCCGCAGCTTCCGCATCGCCTTCTGGGACAAGTTCGGCCGCCCCGAACGCAACCCGCGCTACGGCCTCGGCCTGGACACCTGGTGGGTCGACGCCGCGCGCGAGACGGCCCTGACCAACGCGCGCCGGGCGCTGTAGGTGGCAGTGGGGCGCTTGTGGTTCGCCAGGGGGCTGTCCGCCTCCCGGCACCCCCCGACCAGGTGGCAGGGCCACCTGGACCGCCGGGACCTTGAGCAGGATGGGAGAGGGGCGCAGAGGGACCGCATGTTCGTCGCGCGCTCCGGCCCCTCTTCCATCCTGCTCATGATTCGAAGGGTTCCAAGGGGCCACTGCCCCTTGGCGGGTGGGTGCAGGAAGGGCAGAGCCCTCCTTGCAAACCACTAAGCGCAACCCATGGCCGCCTACATCCTCCGTCGCCTGTTGCTCGTGGTGCCGACGCTGCTCGGCATCATCCTGATCAATTTCGCTGTCGTGCAGTTCGCGCCGGGTGGCCCGGTGGAGCAGATGCTGGCGGAGTTGCGGGGCGAGGGGCAGACGCTCGGGCGCCTGACCGGGGAGGGTCCGGGGGAGACGCGGGCGCCGGGTGGGGCCGGGCCAGGCGGGTCGGGGGAGGGGCCGGTCGGCACCTATCGCGGGGCGCGGGGGCTGGACCCGGCGATCGTGGCGGAGATCGAGCAGATCTTCGGCTTCGACAAGCCGGCGCATGTCCGCTTTGGCGAGATGATGGCGGGGTATCTCACCTTCGATTTCGGGCGGAGCCTGTTCCGCGATCGCCCGGTGGTGGACCTGATCCTGGAGAAGATGCCGGTCTCGATCTCGCTCGGGCTGTGGTCGACGCTGATCATCTACCTGGTGTCGATCCCGCTCGGCATTCGGAAGGCCGTGAAGGACGGCACGAGGTTCGATATCTGGACCAGTGGCGTGGTGCTGGTGGGCTATGCGATTCCGGGCTTCCTGTTCGCGATCCTGCTCGTGGTGCTGTTCGCCGGCGGGTCCTTCCTGCAGTGGTTTCCGCTGCGGGGATTATCGAGTTCCGGGTCGGAGCTATGGCCGTTCTGGCAGCGGGCGCTTGATTATGCCTGGCACATGGCGCTGCCGACGCTGGCGCTGGTGATCGGCGGCTTTGCCGGACTGACCATGCTGACCAAGAACGCCTTCCTGGACGAGATCGGCAAGCACTACGTCGTCACCGCCCGCGCCAAGGGCAACACGGAAACCCGCATCCTGTACGGCCACGTGTTCCGCAACGCGATGCTGCTGATCATCGCCGGCTTCCCGGCCGCCTTCATCAGCATCCTGTTCACCGGCGCGCTGCTGGTGGAGATCGTGTTCTCGCTGGATGGGCTCGGTTTGCTGGGGTTCGAGGCGGCGATCCGGCGCGACTATCCGATCATGTTCGGCACGCTGTACATCTTCACGCTGCTCGGCCTGATCCTGCAGATCGTGGGCGACGTGATGTACACCGTGGTCGATCCGCGCATCGACTTCGAGGCGCGCCGATGACTCCCATCACGCAGCGCCGCATCGCCAACTTCAAGGCGAACCGTCGCGGCTACTGGTCGCTGTGGATCTTCCTGGTGCTGTTCCTGCTGACCCTGTTCGCCGAATTCCTGGCGAATGACCGGCCCCTGGTGGCGCGCATCGAGGATCGCTGGCTGTTCCCGGTGGCGGTCGGCGGATATGCCGAAAGCGACGTGCTGCCGGACGGCCTGCCTATCACCATGGATTGGCACGACCCGGAATTGCGGGCGGAGTTCGAGGAACGTGGCGGCTGGGCGATCTGGCCGCTGATCCCCTACCGGCACGATTCCGTGGTGCGCGACGTAGGCCAGCCCTCGCCGGCGCCGCCCTCCGCGCAAAACTGGCTGGGCACGGATGACCAGAGCCGGGACGTGCTGGCGCGGGTGATCTACGGCTTCCGCCTGTCCGTGCTGTTCGGCTTCACGCTGACCCTTGTCAGTTCGGTGGTCGGCATCGCGGCGGGGGCAGTGCAGGGGTATTACGGCGGCTGGGTCGATCTCGGCTTCCAGCGCTTCATCGAGGTCTGGTCGGGGATGCCGCAGTTGTACCTGCTCATCATCCTGGCCAGCGTCATCGAGCCGAGCTTCCTCACCCTGCTGGTCTTCCTGCTGCTGTTCTCCTGGATGAGCCTGACCGGCGTGGTGCGGGCGGAATTCCTGCGCGGCCGCAACCTGGATTACGTGCGGGCGGCGCGCGCGCTCGGCGTCTCCGACACGGCGCTGATGGTGCGCCACATCCTGCCCAACGCGATGGTGGCGACGCTGACGTTTCTTCCGTTCATCCTCTCGGGGTCGGTCACCGTGCTGGCCAGCCTGGACTTTCTCGGGTTCGGCCTGCCGCCGGGCTCGCCTTCGCTGGGGGAGCTGGTGAACCAGGGCAAGAACAACCTCCAGGCGCCGTGGCTGGCGATCACCGGCTTCTTCGTGCTCGGAGGCATGCTGACGCTGCTGATCTTCGTGGGCGAGGCGGTCCGCGATGCCTTCGACCCGCGCAAGCTGCCGGGTGGCGCCACATGACGCCGTTGCTGGACGTGCAGGATCTGTCCGTCGCCTTCGGCACGAAGCGCGTGGTGCGGGGCGTGTCCTTCAGCGTGGCGCGGGGTGAGACGGTAGCGCTGGTCGGCGAGAGCGGCAGCGGCAAGTCCGTCACCGCGCTGTCCTGCCTGCGCCTGCTGGCCGGGGCCGGCCACAACCCGGAAGGCCGCATCACGCTGGACGGCACCGACGTGCTCTCGGCGCAGGGCGAGGCGCTGCGGCGGCTGCGCGGCGGCGTGGCGGGGATGGTGTTCCAGGAGCCGATGACCTCGCTGAACCCGCTGCACACGGTGGGCCGCCAGGTGTCGGAGGCGGTGACCCTGCATCGCAACCTGTCCGGCGATGCGCTGCGTGCCCGGGTGGTGGAGTTGCTGACGCGGGCCGGCTTTCCGCAGGCGGAGGCGCGCCTCACCGCCTATCCGCACCAGTTGTCCGGCGGCCAGCGGCAGCGGGTGATGATCGCGGTGGCGCTGGCCAACGACCCGGCGCTGCTGATCGCGGACGAGCCGACCACGGCGCTGGACGTCACCATCCAGGCGCAGATCCTGGAATTGCTGGCCGACCTGAAGCGCCGGTTGTCCATGGCCGTGCTGCTGATCACGCACGACCTCCAGATCGTCCGCCGCCACGCCGACCGCGTGGTGGTGATGCGGCATGGGGAGGCGGTGGAGACCGGCCCGGTGGCCGAGATCTTCGGCAACCCGCAGCACGACTACACCAAGATGCTGCTCGCCACCCAGCCGCGCGGCCGGCCGCAGCCGGTGGCGCCCGGGGCGGAGACGCTGCTCCAGGGCGAGCAGGTGAAGGTGCATTTCCCGATCCGGGCCGGCATCCTGCGGCGCACCGTCGGCCAGGTGAAGGCCGTGGACGGTGTCTCCCTTTCCATCCGGGAGGGTGAGACGGTGGGCCTGGTGGGGGAAAGCGGCAGCGGCAAGACCACGCTCGGACTCGCCCTGCTGCGCCTCGAATCCAGCGAGGGGCCGATCACCTTCGAGGGCAGCGGCATCCAGGGCCTGTCCCGCAAGCAGCTTCGGCCGCTGCGGCGGCGCATGCAGATCGTCTTCCAAGACCCCTATGGCAGCCTGTCGCCCCGCATGACGGTGGCTGAGATCATCGGCGAGGGGTTGCGGGTGCATGAGAATCTTTCCCCCCGCGAGTCGGAACAGCGCGTCGGCGCGGTGCTGGAGGAGGTGGGCCTCGATGCCTCGATGCTCGCCCGCTACCCGCATGAGTTCAGCGGCGGCCAGCGCCAGCGCATCGCCATCGCCCGCGCCCTGGTGCTGAAGCCGCGGCTGGTGGTGCTGGACGAGCCGACCAGCGCGCTGGATGTCTCGGTCCAGGCGCAGGTGGTGGACCTGCTGCGGGACCTGCAGGCGCGCCACAGGCTGGCCTATCTGTTCATCTCGCACGACCTGCGCGTGGTCCGCGCGCTGGCCCACCGCATCATCGTGCTGAAGGACGGAAGGGTTGTGGAGGAAGGCGAGGCGCAGGCGGTTGTCGAGGCGCCGCAACAGCCCTACACGCGCGCCCTGATGGCCGCCGCCTTCGACCTGGCCGCCATCCCGGGGGATGTGCGCGCATGAGCGAGGCGGAGGACGCGGTGATGCCGCCGCTGGACCGGCTGAAGCTGCTGCTGGATGCGCAGCAGGTGAAGCTCGGGGTGCATATCCGCAAGATGAACTCGCCCGGCAGCCCGGTGTACCGCTACGGCGAGAACATCTGGCCGGCCGCGACCATCCTGGTGACCTCCTTCGCCGGCACCGCGCTGGTGCACTACTACCTGGGCGGCGCGATCCTGGCGGTCGGCTGCTGGTGGTGGCTGTCGAAGGTCCAGCCGCGCATCCGCGATGGCGTGTTCGAGCGCGCCACGGCCTGGGCGCTGCAATCGGAGGAGCATTTCGACGCGCTGTGGGCCAAGGGCGTGCTCAGCCTGTACGCCGAGCTGCCGGACGGGCGGAAATTCGCCGCGGCCCGGCGCGACGACTGGCGCGGCTTCGCCCGGTTGGTCCATCGCGAAACCAGCCTGACGAAGGATGCCGCCTGATGGCCGTGCTGCTGTCCACCAAGCCCGCCGCCATGGCGATGTGGCGCGACGCGCTGCTGGCGCTGAACCCGGGGCTCGAGATCCGCATGTTTCCCGATGCCGGCGACCCGGCCGCGATCGAGGCCGCGGTGGTCTGGACGGCGCATGACATGGCAGAGTTGCGCCGCTACCCGAACCTTCGCCTCATCGTCTCCATGGGTGCCGGCGTGGACCATCTGCTGCGGCCGCCGGGTCCGCCGCCGGGCATCCCGGTGGCGCGGCTGGTGGACCGCATGCTGACCAGCCAGATGGGCGAGTGGGTGCTGCTGAACGTCCTGCGTTTTCACCGCCAGGACCTGGAGTACCGCGAGCTGCAACGCGACAAGGTCTGGCATGAACTGCCGGCCCCGGTGACTGCGGAAACGCCGGTCGGCTTCCTCGGCCTGGGGGAACTCGGCACCCATGCCGCCGGCCTGCTGCGCGGCCTCGGCTTTCCCGTGATGGGCTGGTCGCGGCGTCCGAGGCAGGTGGCGGAGGTGGAGACCTTCCACGGGTTGGAAGGCCTGGACGCCATGGCGAAGCGCAGCCGCATCCTGGTCTGCCTGCTACCGCTGACGCCGGAGACTCGTGGCCTCATCGACGCCCGGCTGCTCGGCCTGCTGCCGCGCGGCGCCTTCGTGATAAACGGGGCCAGGGGTGGGCATGTGGTGGATGCGGATCTGCTGGCGGCGCTGGCGTCCGGGCAGGTAGCCGGTGCGGCGCTGGATGTCTTCGCGCCGGAGCCGCTACCGGCGGACCACCCCTACTGGGCGCATCCACGCGTGGTGATGACGCCGCATGCAGCCAGCATCACCATCCCGGAAAGTGCCGCGCCGCAGGTGGTCGAGAACCTCCGGCGGGCGCGGTCCGGGGCACCGCTGATGAACCTCGTGGATTTCGCCGCGGGCTACTGAGCTCAGCCGGTCTTGCGGGCGTCGTTGTCGGCCACGACCGTCTCCCGCGCCGTCTGCTCCGCCTGCGTCATGATGCTGCGCATGTCGCGCAGGAAGGCGGCGCCCTTGAGGGTGCGCTGCACCAGCACGCTGCGGCGGTCCATCGGGTCGACCTTCCGCCGCGCGAGGTCGAGTTCCCCCAGGCGGTCCAGCGCGCGCGTGATGGCAGGCTTGGAGACGTTCAACTCGGCTGCCAGCCCGCGGACGGTATGCGGACCGTCGGTCAGGTAGACCGTGAGGAACACGCCCAGTTGCCGGGCCGAAAGATCCGGCCCATCGCGGCGGACTAGCGCCACGACCGTGTCGCGCAGGATTCCCACCAATTGGTCGGACGATGCTTGGTTCGCCATTCTGTCTAATCCTTGTTCGGCGTGCCCGCGGCTGGCTGACGCCGCCTGATCCGCGGCGCCGCTTCAGCCAGGGGCACGCCCGATGTTGTCCCGCTTCGCGAAGGGTGCTGCTCCGACATGCCCTTGTCAGAGCGCCGCGGGCCAGAAAGTTCCTGTTCCATCTCGAATTCGTTACCGGTCTACCGGCGTTGCGCGGCCGCAAGCGCCGGAATTGCGGCGGCCAGCGCACGCGCGGCCTGGATTTCTCCACCCTCCGGGCGTCCGGGGCGCCCCGAGTCGTTCCACGCATACAGGTCCAGATGTGCCCAGCGGACCTCCTTCGGCACGAAATGCCGCAGGAACAGGGCCGCGACCACGGCGCCCGCCATCGGCTTGCTGCTGACGTTGTTCAGGTCCGCAATGGGACTGTCCAGCCACGAAACGTAGTTTTCCGCGAGCGGGAGCTGCCACACGGGATCGTGATGATCGAGGCCGGCCTGCAGCACGGCCTGTGCCAGCGGGGCATCGTTGCAGAACAAGGCGGGCAGGTCCGGCCCGAGTGCGACACGGGCGGCGCCGGTCAGCGTCGCCGCGTCCAGCAGCAGGTCCGGCTGGAGTTCAGCCGCGTAGGCCAGCAGGTCCGCCAGCACCAGGCGGCCCTCCGCGTCGGTGTTGCCGATCTCCACCGTCAGTCCCTTGCGGGTGCGGATGACGTCGAGCGGCCGGAACGAGGTGCCGGAGACGCTGTTCTCCACCGCGCCGACCAGCAGCAGCAGGCGAATCGGCGCCTGGGCGCGCATCAGCATCTCCGCCGTCGCGATCATGGCCGCGGCGCCGCCCATGTCCTTCTTCATGCGCAACATGCCGGCGGCCGGCTTCAGGTCCAGCCCGCCGCTGTCGAAGCACACGCCCTTGCCGCACAGCGCCACCAGCGGACCATCGGCGGCGCCCTGCCAGCGCAGGATGGCAACGCGGGGCGCCCGCGGGCTGCCCTGGCCAACGGCGGCGACGGCGGGGAAGCCAGCCTCCAGCGCCTCGCCCGAAATCACCTCGAACGCCGCGCCATGGGCGGCGGCGAGGCGGCCCACGGCTTCCGCCAGCTCGGCCGGGCCAAGGTGATTGGCCGGCTGGTTCACCAGATCGCGCCCGGCCCGGATGGCGGCGGCCTGCTGCTGCGCCGCTTCGGTGCCGGGCATCGCCAGCAATTGCGCCGGCCGCCGCCCCGGCTTCGATTTCAGCCCGGCGAACCGGTAGGCGCCGAGGCACCAGCCGAGGGTTGCCGCCACCGGGTCCGGCGCCCCCTCGATCCGCCAGGTCGAGTCCTCGGGAAGCGCGAAAGGCAGCGCGCCGAAGGCCCATGGGCTGCTGGCGGCCGATTTGTCCTCGCCCAGGCCAAGCACGGCGCCGGCCAGCCCGGAGTCACCCGGAAGAAGCTGCCATTCCTGCGCCCGGCCGGTGAAGCCGCTGGCGCGAAGGAAGCTGGCGGCGACCGGCGGCAGTCGATCCAGCAGCGCCGGCAGGCTGGTCGGGGCGACGGCATGAAGCGGCAGCGTGGATTCAGCAGATGTGACAAGGTCGGGCAGCATGAAACCTCCGGTAGATTTGCAGGCATGAATTTCCGCGAAGAACGATCAGTCACCGCAAAGCTTTGTGATGATCCCGCAACGGGACCAAGGCGGCTCTGGAA
The DNA here is from genome assembly GCF_050563525.1 of Falsiroseomonas sp. HC035. Classification (NCBI taxonomy): domain Bacteria; kingdom Pseudomonadati; phylum Pseudomonadota; class Alphaproteobacteria; order Acetobacterales; family Roseomonadaceae; genus Falsiroseomonas; species Falsiroseomonas sp. HC035. The sequence continues at coordinate 68,268 of NZ_JBNXUN010000019.1, read as the reverse complement.
TCGGACAACCTCCCGATTAGTTAATTTCTCCATGTCGTCTCGCGGTGTTACCGCCGCCGCATGCGGGTATTGCTTTGGTACTGGGGCCGTCGAGGCGGTGGCGCACAATTCACGCTCGGGCTGGCGCGCGCCCTGGCGGCACGGCCGGATGTCGACCTGAGCCTGTCGCTGTCGGCGCAGGGCGAAATGCTGAGCGAATTCGAGGCGCTGCGACAGCCTGTTGCCATGGTCGACACCTACCGTGACCTGACAGGCTTCGCTACCGGCCTCGCCCGGCTTCCGCTGCTGCGCCGCCGGTTCCTGGCGCTGGCGCAGGACGCCGATGTCGTGGTGTCCAGCATGGCGCATCTCTGGACTCCGCTGGTGGCACCTGGCCTGGCACGGTCGCAGAAGCGGCCCGCCTACGTCCCCGTCATCCACGATGCGGCGCCGCATCCGGGCGATCCGGCCTGGGCCTGGGACTGGCGGCTGGGCCGGGAATTGGGCAGCGCACGCGCCGCCGTAGCGCTGTCCGACACCGTCGCCACATCGCTCGCGGCCCGCGCGCCGGGGTTGCCGCTGATCCGCATGCCGCTGCCGGCGCTGCTCGCGGGCCGCGCGCCGGCGCGCACCGCAAGACCCACCAGCCCACCGGGACAGCTCCGACTGCTGTTCTTCGGCCGCCTGCAGACCTACAAGGGCCTGGACCTGCTGCGCGACGCGTTTCGCATCCTGCACCGCGCCCATCCGGGGGTGAGCCTGCGCGTGGTGGGCGAAGGTGAGGCGGGGGCCGATCTCGCGGGCCTGCCCGGCGTGCATCTGGAACGCCGGTGGGTGCCGGAAGCCGAAATCCCGGACCTGCTGGCGGCCGCAGATGCGGTGGTGCTGCCCTATCGCGAGGCCAGCCAGTCCGGCGTCGTGCCGCAGGCGCTGGCCATGGGGGTCCCGGTGGTCGCCACGCCGGTCGGTGGGCTGCGCGAACAGGTGCGGCCCGGCGCGGGTGGCGTGCTGGCCGCCGCGGTGGACGCGGAAGCGCTGGCCGAGGCGCTGGCCGGGCTGCTCGACCCGGCCCGGCTCGCATCGCTGCGGCGCGAGGCCGCCGCGGTGGGCGCCGCGCAGGCCGACTGGACCGGCGCCGCCGAGGCGCTGGTCGGCGGCCTGTCCCGGGTCCTGCGTCCAGGGCAGCAATCCGGCCCCGTTCCGACCCGGACGCAGCCCGGCCGTCAGACCAGCAGCCGGCCCACCCGGTCCAGCAACGCCACGGCGGTGTAGGGCTTGCCGATAAAGTTCACGCCCTCGTCCAGCCGGCCCTGGTGGATGATGGCGTTGCGCGTGTAGCCAGTGGTGAACAGCACCGGCAGCAGCGGCCGGCGCGCCAGCGCCGCCGCGGCCACTTCGCGCCCGTTCATCGGTCCGGCCAGCACCACGTCGGTGAACAGCAGCGACACCTCGGGGTGGGCCTCCAGCAGCGCCAGCGCCGCCGGGCCATCGGCGGCGGCGAGCACGCGGTAGCCGGCCTCCTCCAGCGCCGTCACCGCGAAGTCCCGCACCATCGACTCATCCTCGACCACGAGCACGGCGCCGCCGGAATGGGCGACATCGGGGGCCGGGCGTGAAACCTCCGTCGGCCGCGGCAGGACGGCGGCCTCGGCGTCGCGCAGGCGGGGCAGGTACAGCTTCACCGTGCTGCCCTGCCCGGGCTCGCTGTAGATCGCGGCATGGCCGCCGGATTGCCGGGCGAAGCCATAGACCTGGCTCAGCCCGAGCCCGGTACCCTGGCCGACGGGCTTGGTGGTGAAGAACGGCTCGAAGGCCCGGCTGATGACCTCGGCGGACATGCCGGTGCCGGTGTCGGTGACGCAGATCGCCACATACTGCCCGGGCGCCAGATCCTCCCGCCCCGCCACATACGCTTCGTCCAGGTGGACGTTCGCGGTCTCGATGGTCAGCTTGCCGCCGGCGGTCATGGCGTCGCGCGCATTCACCGCCAGGTTCAGCAGCGAGGATTCCAGCTGGTTCGGGTCGGCATGGGTGCGCCACAACCCGCCTGCCAGCACGGTCTCGATCTCGATGTCCTCGCCCAGGGTGCGGCGAAGCAGATCGGACATGCCGGCGACGAGCCGGTTGGCGTCCACCACCTCCGGCGCCAAGGGCTGCTGGCGGGAGAAGGCGAGCAGCCGCTGGGTCAGGGCCGCGGCCCGGTTCGCGCCTTCTGCGGCATTGTCGAGGCTGCGGCGCAGGCGATCCTGCACCGGCTCCTCCGCCGGCGTGCAGGGCAATTCGCCGAGGCGGCGGCGGGCGAGCGCCAGGTTGCCCAGCACCACGGTCAGCAGATTGTTGAAATCATGCGCGACGCCGCCGGTCAGCCGGCCCACCGCCTCCATCTTCTGCGATTGCCGGAGCTGCGCTTCCGCCCGGGCCCGGCCGGCGGCGGCGGCCATCAGCCGGGCGTTGGTTTCCGCCAGGTCGCGGGTGCGCTCGCCAACTCGGGCCTCCAGAGCATCATTGAGGCGGCGCAGATCCTCCTCCCGCCCATGCAGGCTGCGGGCGGCCTCGGCGAGGGCGGCGCTGATGCCCGCGACCTCGTCGACCCGCGTCGGAACCGGCGCCACCTGTTCCCCCCGCCCCATCGCCTCGGCCTGGGCGGCGAGCAGGCGCATCGGGCGGGCGATGCGGTGCGCGACCAGCAGCGCCAGCATCACCGAAAGCCCTGCCAAGGTCGCGCCGACCCCGCCGAGCAGCAGCAGCGTGTGCCGCAGCGGCAAGGTCAGCACCGCATCCGGCACGCCGACGGCGATGCGCCAGCCGGCGATGGCGGAGCGCGCATAGGTGCCGAGAACCTCCGTGCCCTCCGCCGTGGTGCCGCGCCAGGTGCCCTCCCAACCAGTGGTGTTGACCTGCAGATCGGCTGTGGCGGATTGGCCGATGAAGTCATCGTGCCGCGCATTGCGCGCAAGGATGCGACCGGCGCCATCCACCACGGCAAGCGTCCAGCCTTCCGGCGCCTGGCGATCCTCCAGCACCTGGCGGATGCGGGTCGCCGGCGCGCTGAGGCTGAGGAACAGCGGGGCCGCCCAGCCTTCCACCGGCACCGGCACAGGCAGTTCGACCGCGAACATCGGCGTCTGCATGGCGACGCCCTCGAACAGATCCGTCACCACGACGCGGTCCGCATCCGGCTTCGGGCTCGGCAGCGACGAGATGTCGGGCGGCGCCGCACCCTCCGGCTGCCAGGCGTTCAGGATCTGCCGGCCGGTCGCGTCGCGCAGCACGGCCGTCACGCCCAGCCGCTCGCGCAGCTCGATGGTCTGGCGATGGAAATCCGCGATGTCCCCGGCGCGCAACTGCGGCGACAGGGCCAGCAGGTTCAGGGTCGCCGCCATGCCGTTGAGATCGCGGTCCACCGCCAGCGCCACGGCGCGTGCGGTATCGAGAGCCGCATCCTCCAGCCGGTGCCGCTCCGCAGTGGCGAAACGGGTCGAGAGGGCGGCGACGAAGACCAGGATGGGCAGCGCCAGGGCCGCGGCGAACAGCGCCAGGTGCCGGCGCACCGGGTATAGGCGGTTGGGGCCGCCCGCCGGGCGTGCATCCGTCGGCTTAGATCGGCCGGGCTTGGACGCTGGGGGAGGCGCGGCCGTGTCCAAGCGGGCTGGCTCCGGGCTGCTGGAGGGTGTGGCGGCACTGTGGCGAGGGTGCGGCGGCACTCCGGCTTGCCGCAACCTTCCCATGCCCCCTAGCTTGATGCGGCGCAAGCGGGGGGCTCCCGGCGGAAGCGCCTCCAGCCCGGCCGGCCGGGTCTTTTGTCAGGCCTGGGCATGTCAATCCGGGGGCGCGTCGCCATATGCGGAGGCTGTTGAGCAGCCGAAGCGGCGCCGGTAGACGACGGCGGTGCCGCCGTGGTGGCGCCCGGCCCAGGAGTGACATGCGATGAGCGACCCTCAGCCCGGCCGGCCTGCTTCCCGCGTCGAGATCCCCGCACCCCGCTGGGATGGCCGCCGCGTCCTTTTCGAGGTGCTGGACGAGGACCGGCTGGTGCCCTGCGCGATTTCCATGAACGCGCTGCAGGACATCAGCGAGATGCGCCGCTTCAAGCCGGCCGACCTGATGAAGTGCTTCGAGACGGTACGCCCGCGGATCGAGGCGATCGCGCTGGACAAGCACCGCGCCCGATCCGATGCTGCGTCGGGCCTTTTGAACATATGGTCGGACGACATCGACGATGCCGCCGAGGCCGCCCGGCCTGCCTGAATCCGCCGACACCCGAGAATAGGACGACCGCCATGGCCAAGGGCCAGCTCCGCTCCAACCGCGAAGCCAAGAAACCGAAGGCGGCGAAGAAGCCGGAAGCCGCCCCGGCCTCCGCCTTCACTCGCGAGCCGACCAAGAAGGCGCCCCCCGCCAAGGGGAGCTGAAGCCGGGCCGCCTTAAAGCTGGCAGGCGGGCGTCCCGCCTTCAGGCTGGCAGGCGACGTTCCGCCGTGGGCGGCAGGAAGGCGTCTGTATAGACATCCTCCGGCTTCAGCTTCGGCGTCATGCCATAGGCTTCCTCCACCGCCGCGAGGCCGAGCTGGAAGCGGGACGGCACGACGGAGGACAGTCCGTTGGCGGTGACATGGGGCGAGGCGATCTGCTCCCGGAAGGACACCTCCTGCCGCTCGGCCTCGATCGCCACGTCGGTCAGCGGCTCCGCCGCCTTCAGCCCGGCGATGCAGGCGGCCGGGTCGGCATAGGCGGCCTGCAGGGACCGGATGCCGCCGCGCACCACGGCGCGCACCAACTCCGGATTGCGCCGCGCATAGTCCCGCGTGGTCAGCCAGCAGGTGCCATACAGTGGCAAGCCGAAATCGCGATACCAAAGGATGCGCTGCTGGGGCCAGTCCATGCCCAGCGCCTTCAGCGACATGCCGGTGCTGGTAGCAGCGCCGGTGATCCCTTCCGCCCTTCCCTGCACCAGCATCGGCTCCCGCAGCTCAGGGCGCACCGTCAGCCAGTTGACCTTGGAGGCGTCGAAGCCTGCGGCGCGGGCGAAGGCGGGAAAGATCTGGCGGCCGGCGTCGCTGTCCGGCGCGGCCAGGGTCCGGCCTTCGAAATCCTTCGGCGTGCGGATCGGGCCATCGGCGCGCACGGTGGCGCATAGCAGGCTGCGGTCGCCGAACACGCCGACGACAACCAGGCCGGCATTGGGATTTTCGGCGATGAACTTGATCACCGGGTTGATGTCGGCCTGCGCGACCTCATAGGCGCCGCCGGCGACGTCGATCGGGACGCGGCCGGAGCCGAAGCCGCGGTCGATCTGGATGTCGATGCCGGCGTCGCGGAAGAAGTTGCGCTGGCGGCCGTACAGCATGAAGGCGTTGGGCCCCTGGAACGCCCAGTCCACCTGGTATTTTACCCGTGGCAGGGCAGCCTGCCCGTGGCCGATGCCCGGGGTGGCGAGGAGCGAGGCGCCGGCGGCGAGGCTGAGTTGGCGGCGGGACAGGCTCATGCGGCGAGACCCTTTCGAGACCGGGACCGCGGGGATACGCGGGCCGCCGGCGAAGGATTCGGCAGCAAGCGGTGTGCCAGGACCTGATCCTCGCGAGTTCGCCGCTGCCGCCGCGGTTGCAGGCAGGCCCCCCAGCATTCTGGCGCGGAAAGCGGCAGGACCAAAGGCTCAAGCCGGGCCGGCGGGCGCTCGCGCGCTGTTCAAGCGACATGCGGCCCCAGTCATGGCACAGCCGCCGCCACCGCGAGTCGCGACCAGGACATCAGCGGCTGGAGCCCGATATTGATTGAGAACCCGACCGGCCAGCGCATCTCCATCCTGCGCTTCGTCCTGATCTTCGGCGTGGTCCTCCTGCACGTACCCCCATACGTTCCGATTGCGGAACTGGAGCCGGGTTCCTTCGCCTGGATCAAGGCCTTCTTCCAGCACGCGGTATTCCGCTGTTCCGTCCCGGTGCTGACGGTGGTGTCCGGCTACCTGCTGTTCCGGTCCGGGCTCGACCTGCATTACGGGAAGCTGGTCCAGAAGAAGGTGCGCACCCTGCTGGTTCCCTTCCTGGCCTTCAACCTGCCGCTGGTGGCGATGGTCGTGCTGCTGCAGGCCCAGGCCGGGATGTCGATCTCCACCCAGCTCGTCCCGTTCGACTGGCCGACGATGCTGGACGCGGCGCTCGGGCTGACCGCGCCGCCCGTGAACTACCCCCTGAACTTTCTTCGGGACCTGTTCGTCCTGGCGCTGCTGGCGCCCCTGCTCGGCTGGTTGCTGCGGCGCGCGCCATGGCTCGGCCTGGCGCTGGTCCTGGTCGTGGCGCTGGAGAACCTGGACAAGGAACTGGTGCTGCGGACGGAAATGCTGGTGACCTTCTACCTCGGCGGCCTGGCGGCGTTGCACCGCTGGAACCTGCAGGCATGGGACCGGTTTGCATGGCCCTGCCTGGCGCTGTTCGTCGCCGCCTGCGCCTTCGTGGTCGAGACGCGTGAGCCGAACACCGCTTGGCTGGGCATGGCCGCCCCGCTGCTGGTCTGGCCCGCGGCCTCGCTGCTGGTGGGTACGCGGCCGGGCGGCTGGCTGGCGCGGATGAGCCGGCACAGCTTCTTCCTGTTCCTGACCCACAGCGTGCTGCTGGTAGTGGCCTGGGAAGCCTATCAACGCCTCGGCGAGCCGATCCCCTATCCGCTGTTCTGGGTGGCGACGCCGGTCCTGGCGACCGCGCTGCTGGTTGGCGTCCACGCGCTGGGCACCCGGCACTTGACCGGCCTGTTCGACCTGCTGCTCGGCGCGCGGACCGCGCCGCGTGATGCCGTGAACCCGCCGCCGATCGGGGCCGCCGAAAGCCGCGCCTGAAGGCGTCGGCGCGCGGTCAGACCTCGACGCGCTCCGCCGCCCCGCGCAGGAAGCCGCCCAGCGCCCGGTGGAACACCGGCTCGTCCAGCAGGAAGGCGTCGTGGCCCTTGTCGGTGGCGATCTCGACGAAGGAGGTATTGGCCGCCGCGGCGTTCAGCGCGCGCACCAGGGCGCGGGATTCCTCGGTCGGGAACAGCCAGTCGCTGCTGAAGGACGCGACCAGGAAGCGCGTTGCGGTGCCGCGGAAGGCGGCGGCCAGGTCGCCGCCATGCTCCGTCGCCATGTCGAAATAGTCCATGGCGCGGGTGATGGTCAGGTAGCTGTTGGCGTCGAAGCGGGTGACGAAGGTGCTGCCCTGGTGGCGCAGATAGCTTTCCACCTCGAACACATCCTCGAGGAAGGTGAGTGCGGAGGCACCGCGCAGACGGCGGCCGAACTTCCGGCCCAGCGCCGCCTCGGACAGGTAGGTGATGTGGGCCACCATGCGGGCCACCGACAGGCCCTTGGCCGGGATGCGCCCATCCTCCCAGTAGCGGCCGCCGACCCAGTCCGGGTCGCCATGGATGGCGGCGCGGCCGACCTCGTGGAAGGCGATGTTCTGCGCGGAATGGTAGGCCGCGCAGGCGATGGGGGCCGCCGCCACCACCATCTCAGGGAAGGTCGCTGCCCATTCCAGCACCTGCATCCCACCCATCGAGCCACCGACCACCGCCAGCAGCCGCCCGATGCCGAACCGGTCGACCAGCAGCTTCTGTGCGCGGACCATGTCGCGGATGGTGATGGAGGGGAAATCGGTGCCGTAGGGCCGCCCCGTGCCCGGCATGGGCTCGGCGGGGCCGGAGGAGCCCATGCAGCCGCCGAGGACATTGGCGCAGATTACGAAGAAGCGGTCGGTGTCCACCGGCCGCCCCGGCCCGACCACGGCCTCCCACCAGCCGGGCTTGCCGGTAATCGGGTGCGGCTCCGCCACGTACTGGTCGCCGGTCAGGGCATGGCAGACCAGCACGGCGTTGCTGCGCTGGGCGTTCAGCTTGCCATAGGTGCGATAGGCGACGGCCAGCGGCGCCAGCACCGCGCCGGAATCGAGTGCCAGGCCCTCGGCGAAGACCGCGCGCTGGTGGTCGATCTGCGGGGCGGGGGCGATGGCCTGGGTCATGGGTGCCGGACGGGATTTCCGCGCCACGAATAGGGCCGGCGCCGCCGCGCGGCAACTGGCGCGTGTGCGGCCCGCCTTGGCGCCGCCTTCTGCCTTGGCGTCGCCCCCCGGCGCGTCTATGCAACGGGCTTAACCTTCGCTTCCGGACACGCCCCGATGACCGTCATGCCGCGCCCTTCCATCCTCTCGGTGGAGCCCTATGTCGGCGGCGAGTCGAAGGTGCCGGGGGTGAACCGCATCATCAAGCTGTCCTCCAACGAGGGCGCCTTCGGCCCGCCGCCCGCCGCCATCGCCGCCATCGCCAGCGCGGCGCGCGAGGCGCATCGCTACCCCGATGGCGGCGCAACCGCGCTGCGCGAGGCGATCGGCGCGCGCTTCGGCCTGGACCCGGCCCGCATCGTCTGCGGCAACGGATCGGATGAGATCCTCACCATGCTCATCCTGGCCTATGGCGGGGAGGGGACGGAGATCGTCATGTCCGCGCATGGCTTCCTGATGTACGATCTGGCCGGCCGCTGGGCCGGCTGCCGCGTCATCAAGGTGCCGGAGCGTGATCTGGTGGCGGATGTGGACGGGCTGCTGGCCGCTGTCGGCCCGCGGACGAAGCTGCTGTTCCTGGCCAACCCGAACAACCCCACGGGCAGCATCCTGCCGCAATCCGAACTGGTGCGGCTGCGGCGCGGCCTGCCGGGCGACGTGCTGCTGGTGCTGGACAGCGCCTATGCCGAATACGTCACGCGGCCGGATTACGACCCGGGCCAGGCGCTGGTCGATGCCGGCGACAACACGGTGATGACGCGCACCTTCTCCAAGATCTTCGGGCTCGGCGGGATGCGGCTCGGCTGGTGCTACGCGCCGGCCGCGGTGGTGGATGTGCTGGGCCGCGTGCGCGGGCCGTTCAACGTCAGCGGCGCGGCCATGGTGGCTGGCATCGCGGCGCTGGCCGAGCCGGGCTGGGTCGAGACCTCGGTCGCGCACAACACCGAATGGCGTGGCAAGGTGGCGGCGGCGCTGGAAGCGGCGGGGCTCAAGGTCTGGCCGAGCGAGGGGAATTTCCTGCTGGTCGATTTCGGGGATGCGGCGCGCGCCAAGGCGGCCGATGCGCATCTGCGGTCGCGCGGGCTGATCGTGCGGGCGATGGGCTCCTACGGCCTGGCGCCCTGCCTGCGCATCACCATCGGCACCGCCGAGGAATGCCAGGCCGTCATTGAGGCGCTGACCGAATTCACCCGGAATGGCTGAGCCTCTTTTCGAGCGGCTGTGCCTGCTCGGCGTCGGGCTGATCGGCTCATCCCTGGCGCGGGTGGCGCGTGAACGCGGTGACATCGCGCGGACGGTGGTGGCGCATGCCAAGACGCCGGCGACGCTGGACCGGGTCCGCGAACTCGGCATTGCCGATGTGGTGGAACCGGACGCGACAAAGGCTGTCGAGGGCGCCGACTGCGTGGTGTTCTGCGTGCCGGTCGGCGCCAATGCGGCGGTGATGGCGCAGGTCGCGCCGCATCTGAAACCCGGCGCCATCCTCACCGATGTCGGCTCCACCAAGATGAGCGTGCTGCGGGATATCGGCCCGCTGCTGCCGCGCGGCGTGCACCTGGTGCCGGGGCATCCGATGGCCGGCACGGAACACTCCGGCCCCGATGCCGGCTTCCCGGAGCTGTTCCAGGGCCGCTACGTCATCCTGACCCCGCGCCCCGGCACCGACCCGGAGGCGGTGGAGAAGGTGCGGGAGATGTGGCGCCGCGCCGGCAGCATGATCGAGACGATGGATGCGGCGACGCATGACAAGGTCGTCGCCATCGTCAGCCACCTGCCGCATCTGCTGGCCTTCACCATCTGCTCCACCGCCGACGACCTGGCGGAGGAGACGAAGGAGCAAGTGCTGAAATTCGCCGCCTCCGGCTTCCGCGACTTCACCCGCATCGCATCGAGCGACCCGACGATGTGGCGCGACGTCTTCCTGAACAACCGGGAGGCGCTGCTGGAGATGCTGGCGCGCTTCACGGAGGACGCGCACGCGCTGGGCCGCGCCGTGCGCTGGGGCGAGGCGGGCTTCATCGAGGACCGCATCCAGCGCGGGCGGAAGATCCGGCGAGGGCTGATCGAGCGCAAGCAGGCGTAGGGGCGGGCCCTAGCGCCTGAGCACCAGCACCGCCGCCATGCCCTGCAGCGCCAGCGTCACCCACAGCGCCGCCTCGGCCGAGACCACCTCGCGCAGCAGCCCGAAGCCGGCCGGGGCGAAGGCGTAGAAGGCCTGGTTGATCGCCTGCATCAGCGCCACCACGCGGCCGACGTCGGCGGCCGGGAATTCCGCCTGGGCGATCAGCGGCGGCAGCGACAGCAGGTTGCCGACGCCAAGGCCGAACAGCGCGCAGCCGAGCAGCAGCAGCGGCACCGATGCGTCGGCCACCAGCAGCACCAGGCTGCCGGCCATCTGCACCGCGAAGGTGGCCGACGCGGCCCAACGCCGGCGCTGCCCGCCGGGCAGTACCCAGCCCGTCACGGTGCGGCCGATGACGGCGAAGACCGTGACCAGGGCCATGGCCAGCCCCGCCCCGCGCACGCCGAGTGCCGGCACCAGCAGGGACACCAGATGCGTCACCAGCCCCATCTGCGCGAACAGCCCGATGGCGAAGGCCAGCGACAGGCCGCGGAACACCCGGTCCCGCGCCAGTTCGCCACGGCTGCGGGCCGGCGCGGCCGGCCGGGCGGGCGGCGGGGCGGGCGGCGGGGCGGCATCGCCATCGGCGTATTGCCCAGACTCCGCCGGCCCGCGCCCCAGCACCAGCCCTGCCAGCGGCCAGGCGGCGCCGAGCAGCGCGGCCGCGATGATGGCGGTGGCCGCGCCGAACCCCCAGCCTGCGATCAGCCAGGCCCAGAGCGGCGTCATCAGGATGCCGCCGACGCTGGCGCCGTTGTACGCCATGGCCAGCGCCGCCGGCCGTCGCCGGTCGAACCAGGGGGAGATCATGGCGTTGATCGCCGCCCCGCTGGTCAGCGCCCAGCCCATGCCGGTCAGCGTCGCCGCCCCGAAGACCAGCCAGGGCAGGTTACCGAATCCCCATCCCAGCAGCCCCGCCGCCGAGGCCACCGCCCCCGCCCGTGTCACCGCGGCCAAGCCCCAGCGCCGGTGCAACTCCGGCAGTTGCGCCACCATCGCGGCCGCCACGAGAAAATGCCATGTTACCGCGACGGACAGCAGGCCGACTGACCAGCCGCGGCCTTCCGCCAGCGTCGCGATGTAGATTCCCGGCCCGTAGAACCCGATTCCCCAGGCGAAGACGGCGAGCACGAAGGCCCCCGCCACCACCCGCCATCCGTCGAAACGCTGCGCCATCGGCCGATCCTGGCCCGCCGGACGGCGCCTGGGAACGACCCGAACGGCACGAGATGAGTTGCCGCACCGCAATGCGCATGCTAAGGCGCCGCCGCCGCATAAAGGGGACGGTCACACCTGTCCCCCGGACCCGCGCGCCGTAGGTTTACGCTCCGACCAGAGACAGGACCGGGATCCCCTTGGCCTCCGCAACGACAGACGTCGCATCTGGCACTGCCAGGACCCCGAACCCCACCGGGTTGTCGGAGCGCTATGCGCTCGCGCTGCTCGGTATCGTCGACGACCTGCGCGCCAAGGAACCCGGCGCCGCGGACCGCATCGCGACGGACCTCGACAACCTGTTCAAGCTCTGGGAAGGCGATGCCGGCTTCCGGTCCTTCGTGGCCGACCCGCGGCTCGACAGCGCGGAACAGAAGCGCGCCATCTTCGCGGTGCTGGACCGCGCCGGGATCGGCACGGAAGTCCGCAACCTGCTCGGCGTGATGATCGTGAACCGCCGCTTGGCGCAGTTGCCGGAAGTCGCCGCCAGCTTCGGCGCGCTGCTCGCGACCCGTCGCGGCCAGCAGATCGCCACCGTCTCCACCGCCCATGGCCTCACCGACACGCAGCGCTCGCAGATCGTCGCGCGGCTGACGGAGGCCGGGTATTCCGGCGTGCAGCTCAAGGAAACCGTGGACCCGACCCTGCTGGGTGGTCTCGTGGTCCGCATCGGCTCGCGCCTGTACGACAATTCTCTCAAGTCCAAGCTGCAGCGCCTGCAGTACGCCATGAAGGGGGCCGCCTGATGGATATCCGTCCTGCCGAAATCTCGGAGATCCTGAAGGCTCAGATCTCCGGCTTCGACGCTGAAGCCAATGTCGCCGAGGTCGGCACCGTGCTGACCGTGGGCGACGGCATTGCCCGCGTCTTCGGCCTGCAGAACGTCATGGCGGGTGAGCTCGTCGAGTTCCCCGGCGCCGGCATCAAGGGCATGGCGCTGAACCTCGAGACCGACAATGTCGGCGTCGTCATCTTCGGCGACGACAAGGGCGTGAAGGAAGGCGACACCGTCTCCCGCACCGGCGAGATCGTGGACGTCGGCGTCGGCAAGGGTTTCCTCGGCCGCGTCGTCGATGCGCTGGGCAACCCGATCGACGGCAAGGGCCCGATCGCCATCGAGAAGCGCATGCGCGTCGAGGTGAAGGCCCCCGGCATCATCCCGCGCAAGTCCGTGCATGAGCCGATGCAGACCGGCATCAAGGCGATCGACGCCCTGATCCCGATCGGCCGCGGCCAGCGCGAACTGATCATCGGCGACCGCCAGACCGGCAAGACCGCCGTCATCCTGGACACCATCATCAACCAGAAGGTGGCCAACGAGGCCGCTGGCGGCGATGAGTCCAAGAAGCTGTACTGCATCTACGTCGCGGTCGGCCAGAAGCGCTCCACCGTCGCCCAGTTGGTGAAGACGCTGGAAGAGAACGGCGCGATGGAATACTCCATCATCGTCGCCGCGACCGCCTCCGACCCGGCGCCGATGCAGTTTCTTGCCCCCTACACCGGCTGCACGTTGGGGGAATACTTCCGCGACAACGCGATGCACGCGGTCATCTTCTACGACGACCTGTCGAAGCAGGCCGTCGCCTACCGCCAGATGTCGCTGCTGCTGCGCCGCCCGCCGGGCCGCGAGGCCTATCCGGGCGACGTGTTCTACCTGCATAGCCGCCTGCTGGAGCGTGCGGCGAAGATGAACGACGATTTCGGCGCCGGTTCGCTGACCGCGCTGCCGGTCATCGAGACGCAGGCCGGCGACGTCTCCGCCTACATCCCGACCAACGTGATCTCGATCACGGACGGGCAGATCTTCCTGGAGACGGAGTTGTTCTTCAAGGGCATCCGTCCGGCCGTGAACGTCGGCCTCAGCGTCTCCCGCGTCGGCTCCTCGGCGCAGATCAAGGCGATGAAGCAGGTGGCCGGCAAGATCAAGCTGGACCTGGCGCAGTACCGCGAAATGGCGGCCTTCGCGCAGTTCGCCTCGGATCTCGATGCGACGACGCAGGCCCTGCTGGCCCGCGGTGCACGCCTGACGGAATTGCTGAAGCAGCCGCAGTACAAGCCGGTTCCGGTCGAGGAGCAGGTGGCCGCGATCTTCGCCGGAACCCGCGGCTACCTGGACAAGATCCCGGTGAACAAGGTCGGTGACTTCGAGCGGCAGATGCTGTCCGGCCTGAAGTCGCAGTCGCCGGAGATCCTGACCTCGATCCGCAGCGATCGCGAGATCAAGAAGGAGACCGAGGCCAAGCTGATCGCCTTCCTCGACAGCTTCGCCAAGTCCTTCGGCTGAGATAGCGCGACATGGCGAGCCTCAAGGCCCTTCGCGCGCGCATCACCTCGGTGAAGAGCACGCGCAAGATCACGCAGGCCATGAAGATGGTCGCGGCGGCAAAGCTGCGCCGTGCGCAGTCGCAGGCCGAGGCGGCGCGCCCCTATGCGGAACGCATGGAGCGCATGCTGGCCTCGCTCGGCGCCTCCGTCGCCGGCAGCCCGGATGCGCCGAAGATGCTGGTGGGCAGCGGGTCCGACCAGGTGCATCTGCTGGTGGTGGTAACCGGCGATCGCGGCCTGGCTGGCGCCTTCAACACCAATGTCGGGCGCTTCGCACGCGGTCGCATCCGCGAACTGGAGGCGGCCGGCAAGACGGTGAAGGTGCTGGCGGTGGGGCGCAAGGGCGCGGCCTATCTCAAGCGTGAATACGCCAGCCGGATCACCGGCGAGATTTCCATGGCCGGCAAGAAGCGCGTCGACTTTGCCGATGCGCAGGAGATCGCGCTGCGCATCACCGCGATGCAGGAAGCCGGCGAATTCGACGTCTGCACGCTGGTCTACAACCGCTTCCGCAGCGTCATCAGCCAGGTGCCGACCGGCCAGCAGCTGATCCCGGCGCTGCTGCCGGCGGTCGAGTCCGATGCGGCGCCGACCGGTGCGCAGCCGCTGTATGAGTACGAGCCGAACGAGGAGGAAATCCTCGCGACGCTGCTGCCGCAGAACCTCGCCATCCAGATCTATCGCGCGATGCTGGAAAACGCGGCTGGCTTCTTCGGCAGCCAGATGACGGCGATGGACAACGCCACGCGCAACGCGGGCGAGATGATCAACAAGCTCACGCTCAACTACAACCGTACGCGACAGGCCAACATCACCCGGGAGCTGATCGAGATCATCTCCGGTGCTGAAGCTGTTTGAGCAGGGAATCGCACAGATGAAGAACAATGTCGGCAAGGTGTCCCAGGTTCTGGGCGCCGTCGTGGACGTGCAGTTCCCGGCCGAACTGCCCGCCATCCTGAACGCCCTGACGCTGAAGATCGAGGACCGCACCCTGGTCCTCGAGGTCGCGCAGCACCTGGGCGAGCGCACCGTGCGCACCATCGCCATGGACACCACGGACGGCCTGGTGCGTGGCACCGAAGTGGTCGACACCGGCGCCGGCATCTCCGTGCCGGTGGGCAATGAGACGCTGGGCCGCATCCTGAACGTCATCGGCGAGCCGATCGACGAGCGTGGCCCGGTCGGCCACAGCAAGTCCTACACCATCCACCGCGCGGCGCCGTCCTTCGAGGACCAGGCGACCTCGGCGGAGATCCTGGTGACGGGCATCAAGGTGATCGACCTGCTGGCCCCCTACATCAAGGGCGGCAAGATCGGCCTGTTCGGCGGCGCCGGCGTCGGCAAGACCGTGACCATCCAGGAACTGATCAACAACATCGCCAAGGGCCATGGCGGCGTGTCCGTCTTCGCCGGCGTCGGCGAGCGCACCCGCGAGGGCAACGACCTGTACCACGAGATGGTGGATGCGGGCGTCATCAAGCTCGGCGAGAACGGCTCCACCGAGGGCTCCAAGGTGGCGCTGGTCTATGGCCAGATGAACGAGCCGCCGGGCGCCCGCGCGCGCGTGGCGCTGTCCGGCCTGTCGATGGCGGAATACTTCCGCGACGAGCAGGGCCAGGACGTGTTGTTCTTCATCGACAACATCTTCCGCTTCACGCAGGCCGGCGCCGAAGTCTCCGCGCTGCTGGGCCGCATTCCTTCCGCGGTGGGCTACCAGCCGACGCTGGCGACCGACATGGGCGCGCTGCAGGAACGCATCACCTCGACGAAGAAGGGCTCCATCACCTCGGTGCAGGCCATCTACGTCCCGGCGGACGACCTCACCGACCCGGCGCCGGCGACCTCCTTCGCCCACCTGGACGCGACCACGACGCTGAACCGCTCCATCGCCGAACTCGGCATCTTCCCGGCGGTCGACCCGCTGGACAGCACCAGCCGCGCGCTCGACCCCCGCGTGGTGGGCGAGGAGCATTACCGCACGGCGCGCGAGGTGCAGCGCATCCTGCAGACCTACAAGTCGCTGCAGGACATCATCGCCATCCTCGGCATGGATGAGCTGTCCGAGGAGGACAAGCTCGTCGTCGCGCGCGCCCGCAAGCTGCAGCGTTTCCTCAGCCAGCCGTTCCACGTCGCGGAAGTCTTCACCGGCTCGCCGGGCGTGTTCGTGAAGCTCGAGGACACGGTGCGCTCCTTCGCCGCGATCTGCGCCGGCGAGTATGACCACCTGCCGGAAGCGGCGTTCTACATGGTCGGCACGATCGAGGACGCCGTGAAGAAGGGTGAAACGTTGAAGGCTGCTGCGTAGCAGCCTCTTCGATCGCTTTTCTCGCCCTCAGGCGCCGGGCGCGGCCTCCGGCCGCTTGGCTCGCCGCATAAGCGGCGGGCCGCTGTTGCGGCCTCGGCCCGCCTCCAGCGGGCCGCCTTCGTTGGATTTGATGGGGATCGCATCATGGCCACCTTCCAGTTCGAACTCGTCTCCCCCGAGAAGCTGCTGCTGAGCCGCGCCGTGGAAATGGCCGTGCTGCCGGCCGCGGAAGGCGAGATGGGCGTGCTGCCCGGCCATGCGCCGATGATCGTCACCCTGCGCGGCGGCATCATCGCCGTGACAGAGGGCGGCCAAGTGACGGAACGGCTGTTCGTCGGCGGTGGCTTCGCCGAAGTGACGCCGGAGCGCTGCACCGTGCTGGCCGATGACGCCGTGCCGGTCGCGCAGCTTTCCAAGGCCGCGGCCGAGATCAGGCTGCGGGAGGCCGAGGCGGCCTACACCGCCGCCGCCATGGACACGCCTGAGAAGCGCGACGCCACCATGGCGCGCCTGCTGTCCGCCCGTGCCATGGCCCAGGCAGCCGAAGCGGCGTAAGCCAAGCGGGGCGCTTGAAACTGCCTCCCCGCCGCAAGACATTAGCGGCGGTCTGAACCGGGGGCGATTGGTGGCATGAAGCACTGGCGTATCGAGCAGATCGGCTGGGACCAGTTCGACCCGGCCCGGCTCGATCCCGAGATCGTGCCGCTGGTGAAGGCCGCCGCGATGGTCGAGCGCAACGGCGACGACTACGCCCTGTACCTGCAATCCGTCTTCCACGACGATCCGGATTTCCACCAGGCCGCCGCGCATTGGGCGGAGGAGGAGGTCCAGCATGGCGACGCCCTTGGCAAATGGGCGATGCTGGCGGACCCGACCTGGGATTTCGAACAGGCCTTCGCCCGCTACCGCGCCGGCTACAAGATCGACATCAAGGCCGATGCCTCCATCCGCGGCTCCCGCACCGGCGAACTCATCGCCCGCTGCATGGTCGAGACCGGTACCAGCAGCTACTACACCGCGCTCGGCGAGGCGACCGATGAGCCTGTGCTCAAGGAGGTCTGCAAGCTGATCGCGGCGGATGAATACCGCCATTTCAAGCTGTTCTACGACCACATGAAGCGCTACCTGGGCCGGGAGAAGCTGTCCTTCCTGCAACGGTTGCGGGTCGCCGCCGGCCGGATCGGCGAGTCGGAGGATGATGAACTCGCCTTCGCCTTCCACTGCGGCAACGAGGCGATCGATACCCCCTACAGCCATGATCGTTGCATTGCGGGGTACATGGGCCGCGCCATGGCCTATTACCGCTTCCGCCACATCGAACGGGGCATGGGCATGGTGTTCAAGTCGGTCGGACTGCAACCGCGCGGGCGGATGTCCCTGCTCGCCGCGAAAGGTGCCTGGCGGCTGATGGCCTGGCGCCGTGGCCGCTACCAGGCGCTGCTGGCCAAGCCGGCCCCAACCACGGGCGCCACCACGCCGGCGATGGCCGCCTGACCTTGCCGCTGTCCCGCCGGGCGCTCGCCCCCCTGGTCCTTGTGCCCTTCACGGCTCCTCGCGCTGCCCGGGCCCAATCCTTCACGCCCGCCAGTGCGCCCGACCGGCCGCTGGCCGAAATCGCGCAGTCGCGCGGCTTCACCTATGGCTGCGCCGTCACCGCGCAACTGATCGCGGAGGAGCCGCAGTTCGCGGCCCTGGTGGCGCAGGAGGCCGGCATCCTGGTGCCGGAATACGAGGCGAAGTTCGAGAGCCTGCAACCGGAGGCCGGCCGCTTCGACTTCACCAAGCTCGATGCGCTGCTGAGTTGGGCGGAGCATTTCCGCAAGCCACTGCGCGGCCATGCGTTGGTCTGGCACAACTCACTGCCCGCCTGGGTGCCGCCCGTCCTCGCCGAGAGCCGCGCCCGCGCCCAGGGGGTGATGGAGGCGCATTTCGACCGCGTCCTGACACACACCCGCGCCCGTATCCGCGACTGGGACGTGGTGAACGAGCCCGTCGCCAACCCGCCGGGCTCCGACGTGCCGGAACCGGCAGGCAACAGCGGCGACCTGCGCAGCACGCCGTGGCTGCGGGCACTCGGCCCCGACTACATCCCGATGGCGTTGCGCGCGGCAAGGCAGCGCGATGCGACGCTGCGCCTGACCCTGAATGACTACGGCGTGGAGGCGGACAGCCCCTCGGCCGAGGAAAAGCGGCGCCGGCTTCTGCGCCTGCTGCGCAGCCTGCGCGACCGCAACGTGCCGCTCGACGCCGTCGGCATCCAGGCACATCTGCAGATGCGGGAGGCGTTCAACCCGGCCGTCTTCGCGCGATTTGTCCGCGACATCCGCGCGCTGGACCTGCAGGTGCTGATCACGGAACTGGACGTGCGGGAGGTGCGGCCGCCGGTCGGCGATTTCGTCGCGCGCGATGCCGCCGTGGCCTTACGCACCCACGCCTTCGCCTCCGCCGCCTTCGAAGGTGGGGCGCGCACCCTGCTGACCTGGGGCATCAGCGACCGCTGGTCCTGGCTGCACCGGGAACAGGCGGTGGCGCTGGATCCCGGCGACGTGCATCGCGGCCTGCCCTATGACTGGGAGCTGAACCGCAAGCAGATGTGGCGCGCTTTGGCCCGCGCCTTTCTGGGACAAGGCGTCGGCTGACGCTTCAGCCGGCAAACCGGGAAAATTCGCGTACCAGTTCGGCGTAGATGTCGCGCTTGAAGGACACGGCGAGGTCCGGCAACTCGCCGATGTCGGTCCAGCGCCAGGCATCGAATTCCGGGTGCGGGTCGGCATCGAGCCGGATGTCGGAATCCTCGCCCCGAAAACGCAGTGCGAACCAGCGTTGCCGCTGGCCGCGGTATTTCTGCGCCATCCGCATGGATTGCAGCTCGGGCGGAAAGTCGTAGCTCAGCCACTCCGGGTGCTCGGCGATGATCTCGGCGCGGTCGGTGCCGATCTCCTCGGCCAGTTCGCGCAGCACGGCGAGGCGCAGATCCTCGCCTGCATCGACGCCGCCCTGCGGCAATTGCCAGCCGCCGGCGCGGCCTTCCGCGTTGGGCATGTCGGCGCGGCGGGCCACCAGCACGCGGCCGTCGCGGTTGAACAGGACGGCGCCGACATTGGTGCGGTAGGGAAGGCTCATGCGCGCCTTGTAGCCGGTGAAGCGGCGCCCCTCAACGCGCCGCCTGCGTGCCGGGCCGCCGCAGCAGCACGGTAACCGGCGCCAGCACCGCGCCGCGATCCTCGAGCCCCGCCGACCAGGCCAGGATGGCGGCGGTGAAGAAGGGAGTCGGGTTGCCGAGCAGGCCGAGGGCGGAGCCGTTGCGCAGCGCCAGCGCCTCCAGCTCCGTCAGGCGGCGCTCAACCTCGCTGCGGGTCTCGGAAGGTTCGTCCAGCACCAGGTCCACCGTGCGGCCGAAGGCGCGCGCCGGGGTGGGGGCGCCGGGACGCGGTTCGACGTACAGCAGGCCCCGCGTGGTCAGCGCCGCCTGGATGATGCCGAGCAGCTCGGCATTGGCGGCGAAGCGCTCCCCGCGCAGCCGGCCGAGAGCACCGATGGCGCCGACCTGGCCCTGCATGCGGGACAGCGCCCAGTCCAGGCGTTCCAGGTTTTCCTCCACCGGCAAGCCGGTCAGCAGGGCGCGGTCGCCGGGGTCGGCGAATTGGCCGAAGCCGGCAGGCTCCAGCGGCAGCGCCGTCAGCACCTCCATCCCCCGCGCCCGGGCGCGTTCCAGCAGCGGTTCCGGCCGCTGGGCGTAGGGGCTGAAGGCCAGGGTGACGGCGCCCGGGAGCCTACGAATGGCTTCCTCGGAGTGTTGGGCGAACAGGCCCATATTGCCGATGATCAGGCCGATGCGCGGGCGGCGTTCCGCGTCGCGGTCGAAGGGGCGGGCATAGTGGCGGATGGAGGTACGGCCATCAGGCCCCAGCTTCGGCACCAGCCCGGCGCGGGTCCGCTCCAGCATTTCGGGCTCGGGCTCGGCGATGCGGGGCTCGGCAGCGCCCGGTTGCGGCATGGCGACCGGCGTGACCAGTGGCGGCGGGGCCGGTGCGGCTGGCGGTTCGGTCCGCACCGGGGCTCCGGTTGCGGCGATGGGCTCTGCGGCGGCTGCCATGGGAGCTTCGACGACCGGTTCGGCAGCTACGGTCGCGACGGGTGCCGGCGGCGCCGGGTCGGCGGCCGCCAGGCTCGCCGGCGCCGCGACGCTGGCCGCATCGGGTGGTGGCCCCAGCCATTGCAGCGTGCCGGCCCCCATACCGAGGGCCAGCATCACGACCGCCCAAAACGCCCCCAGGGCCCGGCGGCCTCGATTCACGGCAGGCGCAGCGCGGCCCGACGCGTCTTCTCCCTCAGCAGACTGCCAGGGTCAGCGTTGCGCACGGCGCTGCGGTGCGCCGGGGGCGGCGGCGATGTTGCGCAGCAACTGGACCGCCTGCTGCAACTGGTGGTCGGTTTCCGGCTTGGTCGGGTCGAAGGCCGCCGCGCCCTCCGCGGGCTGGCGCACCACGCGGTCCACCACGCCGGCCGGCAGGTTCAGCGCCGGCAGGGGCGGCGGCGGGGTCGGGTCCACGCTGCTGTCATTGTCGTTGCGCAGCGAACGCCGCAGGTCGGATTCGCGATCACGCTCACGCGCCGTGATGTTCGGGTCCGGCCTGGTGGCCAGCACCTCGATATCCGGCTCGATCCCGGTCGCCTGGATCGAGCGGCCGGAGGGGGTGTAGTAGCGCGCGGTCGTCAGGCGGATGGCGCCGTTGCCAGGGATTGGCATGACGGTCTGCACGCTGCCCTTGCCGAACGACTTCACGCCCATGACGACGGCGCGGCGATGGTCCTGCAGGGCGCCGGCAACGATCTCGGACGCGCTGGCGGAGCCGGAATTGACCAGCACCACGATGGGCAGCCCCTGGGCGATGTCGCCCGGGCGCGCATTCCAGCGCTGCGCATCTTCCGGCCGCCGGGCGCGGGTGGAGACGATCTCGCCCTGGTCGAGGAAGTCGTCCGTCACCTGCACCGCCTGGTCGAGCAGGCCGCCCGGATTGTTGCGCAGGTCCAGAACCAGGCCGCGCAGGTTGCTGCCAGCCTGGTTGCGCATGGTGGTCATGGCGTTGCGCAGCGCCGATTCGGTGCGTTCGTTGAAGGAGGACAGCCGGATATAGGCGATGTCGTTCCCTTCCAGCCGGAAGCGGGCCACCTGCGGGCGGATCACGTCGCGGGTCAGGGAAATTTCCACCGGCCGGGCCTCGCCCTCGCGCCGGATGGTCAGGCGAATGGAACTGCCGCGCTCGCCGCGCATCTGTTCCACCGCGTCCTGCAAGGACAGGCCCTGCGTAGACTGGCCGTTCAGGTGGGTGATGAGATCGCCCGGCTTGACCCCGGCGCGGGAGGCCGGCGTGTCGTCGATCGGGCTGATCACCTTCACGTAGCCGCCTTCCTGCGTCACCTCGATGCCGAGGCCGCCGAATTCGCCGCGCGTCTGCACCTGCATGTCCCGGAAGGATCGCGGGTTCATGTAGGAGGAGTGCGGGTCGAGTCCCTGGAGCATGCCGTTGATGGCGCTCTCGATCACGTCGCGATCTGTCACCGGCACCACGTATTCGGCACGAATCCGCTCGAACACGTCGCCGAACAGGTTCAGCAGCCGGTAGGTCTCGGCCCGGCCGCCTTCCTGCGCCCAGGCCTGCATGCCGGGCACCGCGACCATCGGGCCGACCACCGCACCGGCCAGGAAGGCCGCCGTGACCGCACCCGCGACGCCAAGCCGCCGCCTGCGGGAAGGCTTCGCCGGTTGCATCAGCACAGCCTGGCCGGCACTCGGCATCCTGCCGGTGTTGTCCCGGCCATCCTTGTTTCCAGACACGTCGCTCATGCGACCACCCGATCCTTGGGTCGCGGCCTTGGAGCCGCCGACCTGACCAACATGCCCCCGGGAGATGACCCGAAGGTTAACCTCGCGCCGCAAACCACGGCCGCGGATCCACCGGCTGCCCGCTTCGCCGCAACTCCACATAGAGGGAACCGCCCGAACCGCCAGCGCCGCCCAGCACGCCGATCGGTTCACCCGCCAGTAGCCGCTGCCCGGCCGCCGCGTCGAGCCGATCCATCCCTGCCAGCACAAAATGGTAGCCCCCTCCGCAATCCACAATCAACAGAAGGCCGAAGGATCGAAAAGGCGCAGCATAAACCGCGCGCCCGTTGCAGGGGGAGACCACGCGGGCGCCGCCGGCCGTCGCATAGGTCAGCCCGCGATGCGGCCCACCGGGCGCGGCCTGGCCCCAGCTGGTGACGATGCGGCCGGCAACCGGCAGCGCACGGCCGCCGAATGGCACGGGAGCCGCTGCCGGGCCTCCAGCTTCGGGGCGTCCGGCCGGCGGGCGCTCCGGCGCCTCGGAAGGGCGCGGGGCCGGGCGTGCGGCGGCCAGGCGCTGTTCCCGCTCCGCCTCCGCCACCTGGCGCGCCTGTTCGGCGGCGCGGGCGGCGGCATTGGCGCGGGCCTGGGCCTCCCGCCGCTCCCGGTCCCGTTGTAGGCGCGCCAGCACATCGGCCAGGTCGCCGGCTCGTGCCGCGGCGGCGGCGGCCTGGGTGGCGGCGCGTTCCTCCGCCGCCTCGGCCTCGCCCCGGCGGGTACGGGCGACGGCCAGTTCCGCCTCGAGACCGGCCACGGCTTCCCGCGCCTGGGCCTCGGCCTCGGCCAGCGCCATGGCTTCGCGCGCCGCCAGCCATTCGGCCTGCTGCGCTTCCCTCTGTGCCTGGCGCAGCGACTCGGCTTCCTCCTCCATGCGGCGGATCAGGCCGCGCAGCACCAGGGCGCCGCGCAGCGCATCCTCAGGCTCGCCGGGAATCGCCAGCACCGTCTCCGCCGGATACAGCGACAACCGCAGCATCACCGGCAGCAGCGGCCGCAATGCCGCGGCGCGGTCGGCGATCTGCCGCGCCGCCCGCGCGCCGTCGGCCTGCGCCGCTTCCAGACGTGCCGATACCTCCGCCACCTCGGCCTCCGCCGCCTGCGCCAGGGCGGCGAGCTCGACGCGCCGGGCGGCCAGGGCCACCTCCTCCTCCGCCAGGGTGCGGGCGCGGGTGGCGGCGGCCTCGGCTTCGGCGCGGCGCTCCTCCGCCGCCTGTTCGGCGGCGCGCAGGTCGCGCGCGGTGGGCTGGGCCGGGGCTGGCGCGGGCAGCGCAAGGACGGCAAGCAGCGCGAGCAGCAGCGGACGAAGCGTCCGGCTGTGCCCCTGGCCGGCACGCTGATCTCTCGAACCCTTCAAATGCAGCACCCCCTTGCTGCATAGCGCCCGCCCGTCCGGCGGGACAACCCTGGACGGCCTGCGCGACAAGGTGCTTTGCAGCGCAGGGCTGGTTGGTCCCACCATCGCCGCGTCAGATCACAAAGGGTCGCCATGGCCGAAGATCCGTACAAGGTTCTGGGTGTGCCGCGGGACGCGACGCAGGAGGCGATCAAGCGCGCCTACCGCAAGCTGGCGCGGCAGAACCACCCCGACCTGAACCCCGGCAAGCCGGAGGCCGAAGCGCGCTTCAAGGCAGCCTCCGCCGCCAATGCCATCCTGTCGGACCCGGAGACCCGCGAGCGCTTCGACCGAGGCGAGATCGACGCCGAGGGCCAGGAGGCGGCGCCGGCCGGCGGCTGGCGCCGGCACGCGGATGCCGCGCAGGGCAACCGCTACGAGCCCTTCACGGAAGCCGGTGTCTTCGAGGACCTGTTCGCGGACATGTTCGCCGCCCGCCAGGCCGCCGAATCGGCACCGCGACCCGGTCGTGACGAAAGCTACCGGCTGCGCGTGCCGTTCCTGTCCGCCGTGCTGGGCGCGACGGAGGAGCTGGTGCTGCCCGATGGCCGCCGCCTCAGCGTCCGCATCCCGCCCGGCGTCACCACCGGCCAGTCGCTGCGGTTGCGCGGCCAGGGTGGCCCTGGCCGCAACGGCGGCCCCGCCGGCAACGCCGTGATCGAACTGGAGGTGGAGGACCACCCGTTCCTCCGCCGCGAGGGCCGGGACCTGCACATGGATTTGCCGGTGACGCTGCGGGAGGCGGTGCTGGGTGGCGCGGTGACGGTTCCGGCGCCCGGCGGCGCCCTGCGTGTCACCCTGCCGCCAGCCAGTGACACCGGCCGGCAGATCCGCCTGCGCGGCAAGGGCATCCCGGCGCATGCGGGCAAGCCCGCCGGCGATCTGCTGCTAACGCTGAGCGTTGTGGTGGGCAGGCCGGACGCGGCGCTGGAGGCCTTCCTGCGCGACTGGCAGCCGGAGCACCAGGAGGACCCGCGCCGGGGGATGGAGGCCGCGCCATGATGACGCTGGAGTTGGTCTGCGCCCGCTTCGGGCGTTTGCAGCCGGAGGAGCTGCGCGACTGGGTCGCCGCCGGATACGTCCGCGCCGACTCCGAGGCCGGTGAGCTGCGCTTCCAGGACATCGACGTGGAGCGCGTGCGGCTGATCCTCGAACTGCGCGAGGATCTGGCGGTGAACGAGGAGGCGCTGCCGCTGGTGCTGTCGCTGCTCGACCAGCTTTACGCGCTGCGACGGCGGCTCGGCGAGCGGTAAGGGTCAGCCGCTGCCGGAGGATGACGAGCAACAGGGGAGGGCCAGCCCATGATCAGCACCCGCTTCACACAGCTTGTCGGCTGCACGGTGCCTCTGCAGCAGGCTGGCATGGGTGGCGTGTCGCCGCCCGAACTGGCCGCGGCGGTGTCGGAAGCAGGTGGGCTCGGCATGGTCGGAACGGCACGCGCGGGCCTGACACCCGCGACATTGGCGGTGCTGCTGGAACGCGTACGCTTGCTCACGACCCGGCCCTTTGGGGTCAACTTCCTTGTCTCACCGGTGCACCTGGAAGGACGCCATGGCCGCCAGCCGCTCGACCTCGCCTGCGTCGGGGTGGCTGCGGAGGCCGCACGGGTTGTCGATTTCTTCTACGGCGATCCTGATCCGAAGCTGGTCGAGATCGTCCACAAGGGTGGTGCCCTGGCGTGCTGGCAGGTGGGGTCGCGCAGCGAGGCTGTGGCGGCCGTCGAGGCCGGGTGTGACCTGATCGTGGCCCAGGGCGTCGAGGCGGGTGGCCACGTTCGCGGCCGGATCGGCCTGCTGCCGCTGCTCGCCGAGATCCTTGACGCGGTGGACGTGCCGGTGCTGGCCGCTGGCGGCATCGGCAGCGCGCGTGCCATGGCGGCGGCCCTTGCCGCTGGAGCCCAGGGTGTCCGTGTCGGGACGCGTTTTATCGCGGCCCAGGAAGCGGGTGCGCATCCAGACTACGTCGCCGCGCTGATCGCCGCGGAAGCCGGGGATACCATCCATACCGACGCGTTCCGGGGCGGTTGGCCCGATGCTCCGCACCGGGTTCTCCGCTCCTGCCTCGAAGCCGCCAGGATGGCCCCCGCCGAGATCATTGCGGAGGGCTCGCGCCTCGACGGCACGCGCATGCCGATCGCGCGCTTCGCCACGGCCGTCGCGGATCGGATGGTGACCGGCCACATTGCCGCTCTGCCGCTTTGGGCTGGCGAGTCGGTTGGCGGCGTGAAGCGGATCCAGCCTGCGGCCGCCATCGTCCATGAATTGGCCGAAGGCGCCGAGGCGCTTTTGCGGAGGTGGTGAGGCCGGCTTCGGACGCGAAGGCGCAGACCGAGGTCTAGCCGCCCCGCAGCAGCGACCGCCCCGTCATCGCCGCCGGTTGCGCCACGCCGAGCAGGGCCAGCAGGGTCGGCGCGATATCGGCCAGCCTTCCGTCGGCCAGCCCGGCACCCTCCGGCGCGCCCATCAGCAGCACCGGCACCGGGTTGGTGGTGTGGGCGGTGTGTGGGCCGCCGGTCACAGGGTCGCGCATCAGCTCCGCATTGCCGTGGTCGGCCGTGACCAGCAGGCAGCCGCCGGCGGCGCCGATGGCCGCGGCGATGCGGCCGAGCCCCTGGTCCACCGCCTCGCAGGCCTTGATCGCGGCAGGCAGGCTGCCGGAATGGCCGACCATGTCGGCATTGGCGTAGTTCAGCACGATCAGGTCGTATTTTCCCGAGTTGATCGCGGCGACGCATTTGTCGGTCAGCTCCGGTGCCGACATCTCGGGCTGCAGGTCATAGGTGGCGACCTGGGGGGAGGCGACCATGATGCGGTCCTCCCCGGGATAGGCCACCTCCTCGCCGCCGTTCAGGAAGTAGGTGACGTGCGGGTACTTCTCGGTCTCGGCCATGTGGAGCTGGCGCAGCCCGGCGGCGGAGACGACGGCAGCCAGGATGTCCTGCATGGATTGCGGGGGGAACAGCGCCGGAAGGAAGGGAGCCAGCGCGCTGCCATAATCCGTCATGCCGGCGCAGGCGGCGAAGCGCACGGTCGGGTCGGCCTCGAAGCCGGCGAAGGACGGGTCGAGCAGGGAAGCCATGATCTCCCGCACCCGGTCGGCGCGGAAATTGAAGCACAGCACGCCGTCGCCGTGATTCATGCCGCGATACTCGCCGATGGCGGCGGCGGGCAGGAACTCGTCGGTCTTGCCGGCTGTGTGGCCGGCGGCGATGGCCTGCTGCGCCGTGGCGTGGCGCGCGCCCTTCGCCGCCACCATCACGTCATAGGCCTGGCGCACGCGGTCCCAGCGGTTGTCGCGGTCCATGGCGAAGTAGCGGCCGCAGATCGTGGCGATGCGGGCGCCTGGCGGCAGCGCCGACTCGAAGCGCGCGACGGATTCGGGGGCAGAGGTCGGCGCCACGTCCCGGCCATCGGTCCAGCCATGCACGCGCACGTCCAGCCCGACCCGTGTCGCGACGCGAGCAAGCGCCAGCGCGTGGTCCTGCTGGCTGTGCACGCCGCCTTCGGACAGCAGGCCCATCAGGTGCAGCACGCCCCCGGCCGCCTTCGTCCGCTCGATCAGGGCGACCAGGTTGGGCAGCGTGGCGAGGCTGCCATCGGCGCAGGCGGCATCGATGCGGACCAGGTCCTGCATCACCACGCGGCCGGCGCCGATGTTCAGGTGGCCGACCTCCGAATTGCCCATCTGACCCTCGGGAAGTCCGACATCGAGGCCGGAGGTGCGCAGGAAGGCGCGTGGGCCGGCCTGCCACAGCGTATCGAAATGCGGCGTGCGGGCCTGCCGCACGGCGTTGTCCGCCGTCTCCTCCCGCCAGCCCCAGCCGTCCAGGATCGCCAGCATGACGGGACGGCGGGCGGGTGCGGGCATGGGCGGGGCGTCCGGCGGCTGTGGCGGTGCGGAGTGCCTACCGCTGGCAGGCCCAAAGGGTCAACGCCCGAGGGTCAACGTTGGGCTGCGCGCAACGCCGCCATCTCCGCCCGCAGGGCTCGGATCTCGGCCAGCAGCATCTGGCTGTCCAGGTGCTGTTCGCTGCGCGCCGCGTCGGCCGCGGCCTGGGTCGCGGCGACATCGACGCTCTCGCGCTGGGCGCGCAGGGTCTGGATGCTGTCGACGATGACGCCGATGAACAGGTTCAGCACCACGAAGGTCGCGATCAGGATGAAGGGCACGAAGAACATCCAGGCCAGCGGCTGCACCGCCAGGATGGGGCGCACATTGGCCTCGGACCAGCTCTCCAGCGTCATCATCTGGAACAGGGTGTAGAGGGTAAGCCCCAACGAGCCGAAGCGCTCCGGCAGGATGTCGCCGTACAGCTTGGTGGCCATCACGCCGAAGACGTAGAAGATCAGCCCCATCAGCAGCACGATGCTGCCCATGCCCGGCAGGGCGGCCAGCATCGCCTCCACCACGTGGCGCATCGACGGCACGGCGCTGATCAGCCGCAGCACACGCAGCACACGCAGCGCGCGCAGCACGGACAGCGGGCCGGTCGCCGGCATCCAGGCGATGGCGACCACGATGATGTCGAACAGCCCCCAGGGGTCGCGGAAGAAGCGGCCGCGGAAGGCGTAGATGCGGAAGGCGATCTCAGCGGTGAAGATCAGCAGCAGCAACGTGTCGACCGCTTCCAGCAAGCCGCCGAACCGCGCCATGACGCTGTCCGAGGTCTCCAGGCCCAGGGTGATGGCGTTCAGGATGATCAGTCCGATCACCACCCGCTGGAACAGCGGCGACAGCACCAGCCGCGCGGCGCGCGCCCGCCGGCTGTCCCCGGCATCGGCCGGGGTCATCACTTCCTGCATTGTCTCGAGTCCCTGGGGAGGAAAAGGCGGCGCAGGGAATGGCGGTTCACGCTCCGCGTTTCAAGGGCCGTTGCGGCCCCGAAGGGTCAGCCCGGCAGGAAGATCCAGTTGAAGATGTAGTCGCGGCGGCTGGCGGGGGTGGAATGGCGTAACGCGAGATCGATCTGCGAGGTCCGCCGCAGGACCCCCCGGTCGAGCGCGAAGGCCTGGTAGCCATGGGCACAGACCGCGCCGAGAAGCTCCGCGATGGGGCGCCTGGTGTGCTTCTCCTCGATCTCGATCACCATGTTCGGACGATGGCGCCGCAGCGTCTCCCGCGCTCCCTCGACGACGGCGAGTTCGAAGCCTTCCACGTCGATCTTGATGAACCCCACCTCGCCCAGGTCGAGGTCGTCGAGGCGGCGCGCATCCACGACGACGCTGCCGTACTCCGCCGCGCCGATCTTCTCCGTGCTGAGCGAGGCGCCCTGGTTCGAATAGCCGCCGCTGCGGTGCCTCGGCACGCGAAGCTCCGCGCTGCCGGAGGTGTCGGACAGCGCGATGTCGTGGACGGTGACGCCGGAGCCGATGCCGCGCCGCAGGACCTCGTGGATCTTCGGATTGGGCTCGAACGCATGCACGCTGGAGGAATGGGGCCGCAGCGCCTCGCTCCAGACGCCCTTGTTGGCGCCGATATCGAGCGAGACGCGGCTGCGATCCGCAAGCACCGGAACGAGGCGGATTTCCTGCTCGCCACGCCGGCGTTCCCGCGCGAGGTGATAGAGGGTCTGTAGCCGGCCCGGGACGAACAGGGCCTTGAAACGCTCCTCCGCCGACATCGGAGGCTCCCACGGCGCAGCGCGCATCATCCCGGTCGCCTCCCAGTCCGCCTGGGCAATGGATCCGATTCAATGTCGCATCAAGTGCCGATGTGGCTACATGAGGATCGCCGGCACGCCGAAGATGCCGCGGTGGAAGTGCAGCAGCGCCGCCCAGATCACCAGGCCCACCACTGGTGGCATCCAGCCGATCTCGCCCAGTGCCAGGCGGTTGCGGCCGGCGGCGATGGCGGCGAAGGGGATGATGCTGGTGCGCGCGGAAAAGCGCGCCCAGGCCTCCGGGTCTCGCGCCGCCAGCTTGGCGTCGATGGAGGGCATGCCGGCCAGCGCCGTCACCAGGAAGGCGCCGAAGAACACCAGGCTGGCGCTGTCGCCATTGCCGATGATGTGGATCGCGGCCCACAGTGCGAAGGACCACAGCATCGGGTGGCGCGTGATGCGCTGGATGCCGCGCGGTTCCTCCCCCAGCCCCTTCGCGCCGACGGCGGTGGGGTTGCGCTTGTGGCTGGCCATGAACAGCACGAAGGCCGGCAGCATCAGCGCCGCCAGAACCCAGCGCAGCCCGGGCCCGGCCGCCCACAGGAACGTCGTTTCCGCATTCTGCCAGGCCAGCACCAGCAGGAAGATCGCCACCACGGAGGTCACGGAGAAGCCAATCATGAACCGCTTCTCCCCCACCGCCGCCACCGCCTTGCCGCGCAGTGCGGTGCCGGAAAGCCCGACATGCACGCCGATCCAGAACAGGGCGGCAAGGATGAGAAGTGTCATGGCGGCGGCTCCGACCGGGTTCGCCGCCGATTCAAGCAGGCCGCCAGGCCCGATGATAGGGGTGATTGGTGCGGATCGCCTGCACCCGGAACAGTTGCTCCGCCAGCAGGCCGCGCACCAGGAAATGCGGCCAGGTCAGCGGGCCGAGCGACAGGCGGTGGTCGGCGCGCGCCAGCACCGCGGGGTCCAGCCCCTCCGTCCCACCGATCAGGAAGCAGATGGGGCGGGCGGTATCCTCCCACTTCAGGACCAGAGCGGCCAGCGCCTCCGTCGTCGGCGCGCCGCCGCCGAGGTCGAGCGCCACTGCGAAGGCCGCATCCGGCAGCGCGCCGAGCAGGGCGGCCCCCTCCCGCCGGCGGATCTCGGCGGGGTTGCCGCCCTGGCCTTCCGGCAGTTCGGTGACGGTGATCTCCGGCCGGAGCCGTGCCGCGTGCTGTTCGAACAGCGCGCGTTCCGGCCCCGGCTTCAGCCGGCCGATGGCGATCAGGCGATAGCCCCTAGACGTCGTCGTCATCCTCCTCGATGCCGGCTTCCGGCACGCTGCCATCGTCCGGCAGCGGCGTGCGGTCTTCCTCCGCATCCGGCGTGGCAGCGGGGCTGTCCGGGCCCCACATCCGCTCCAGCGCATACAGGCCGCGGGCTTCCGGCTTGAACAGGTGGATCACCAGGTCCCCGGCATCGATCAGCACCCAGTCCGGCGAGGCCTGGATGTTGTCGCGGCGCAGCTTCAGGCCCTCCTTCTCGAAGGCCTCCTCCAGGTGCACGGCCATGGCCTGCATCTGGCGGTCGGCTTCGGCGGTGGCGATCACCAGGCGATCGGCGTAGTCGGCGCGGCCGGTGACGTCGAGCACCAGGATGTTCTCGGCCTTGTCGGCATCCAGGCTCTCGCGCGCTGCTTCGACCAGGCGGTCAAGCAGGGCCGGTTCGACCTTCTGCCGTTCGGCACGCGGGGCGCGGGTGGGGCGAGGGGCCTCGGCGGGGGCTGCCTCATCGGGCGTGGCGGGCGCGGCCTTCGGCTTGCGCGGGCTGCGGGCCTTGGGCATCGGCGCGGCCGGTGTGGCATCGGCCACCTCGATCGTGTCGGGCTCCGGCGCCGCCTTGCGGCTGCGCGGCTTCGGCGCCGCTGCGGGCTTGGCGGTGGCGCGCGGCTTGGCGGCCGGTGCCGCGGCGGCGCGGGGCTTCGCGGTGGGCTTGGCAGCCGGCTTGGTGGTGGCGCGCGGCTTGGCGGCCGGTGCCGCGGCGGCGCGGGGCTTCGCGGTGGCCTTGGCAGCCGGCTTGGCGGTGGCGCGCGGCTTGGCGGCGGGCTTTGCGGCTGGTGCCGCGGCGGCGCGGGGTTTCGCGGCGGGCTTGGCTGCCGGCTTGGCGGTAGCGCGCGGCTTGGCGGCGGGCTTTGCGGCTGGGGCCGCGGCGGCGCGGGGCTTCGCGGTGGGCTTGGCAGCCGGCTTGGCGGCGGCGCGCGGCTTGGCGGCGGGCTTTGCGGCTGGTGCCGCGGCGGCGCGCGGCTTGGCCGCGGCCTTCGGCTTCACCGATGCCTCCGCCTTCGGCTTCGCTGCCGCGCGCGTGCGTGTGGCGGGTGCCGCGGCAGGGGTGGCGCGGGGTTTCGGCTTGGTGTCCCGGGTCTTCGACTCGGGTGTCTTTGGCGTGCGGGCGATGACCGCCTCCTGTCGTTTGTCTTTGTGGCACCCTGTAGCACGGCACGGCACGTTGCGCCGCCTCCCTGGCGGCGGCCCGTCACCCGGCCTGCATTGCGGCGCGGATCGCGGTGGCGGAGGCTGCGTGTTCCGCCGCCGGCACGAAGCACCACGGCGCATGGCCGCAGGCCGGGGGCGCAGGTCCGCGCGCCGGCCCTGCCAGCAACGCGCCAGGTCGCCTCCGGTGCCGCGCCAGAAGATGCGCCGCCTGCCCGGCCAGCGCACGCCGCGTCCAGCCGGGGCGTGGCAGCACGGCGATGGGCGTGTGCGCCACGATGTCCCGCCAGCCCTGCCAGCGCGGCAACTGCCACAGGTTGTCCGCGCCGATGACGAAGACGAAGCGCGCCCGCGGAAAGCGCCGCCGCAACTGCCGCAGTGTATCCACGCTGAAGCGCGTGCCAAACGCCGCCTCGATCCCGGTGGCGCGGATCCGCCTTCCATCCGCGATGCGCCAAGCCGAGGCCAGCCTTTCGCGGAACGGCGCCATGCCGCGCGCCGGCTTCAGCGGATTGCCCGGCGAGACCATCAGCCAGACCTCATCCAGCCGCAACGCCCGCCGCACGCGGCGCGCCACGTGCAGGTGCCCGGCATGCGCCGGGTTGAAGCTGCCGCCGAGCAGCCCGATGCGGCGCAGGCGGCGGTCCCCCCAGGGATTGAGAGTCACGGGATCAGCGGATCCGCACGTCCACGGAAACCGGGTCAGTCGCCAGCCCGGTGTAGGTCGCGACGTAATCCTGCCCCGCCCGTACCGGCAGCGGCGGGGAGAAGCCGCCGAGCGAAACATACTCGCCCGCCCGCAGCCGCCGTCCCTGCGCGCGCAGGTCCGCCACCAGCCAGGACAGCGCGTTCAGCGGATGGCCCAACAGCGCCGTGCCGGGCGCGCGCGAAACCTCCCGCCCGCCTTCGGTCAGCGCCACCTGCATCGTGCCCAGCGCAGCGGCGAAATCCGGCGTCGCCTGCACCGCGATCGGCTCCCCCACCACGCCGAGCCGCGCCCCGACATTGATCGACAGCAGCAGCGGCCCGGACCAGGCGGTGGCCGGGCCATGCACCAGGTCGGGCAGTTCGAGGAAGGGGATCACCTGGTCCAGGTGGCGCAGCAGCGCGACGTGGTCGGCGCCGGCCTCGTTCACGCCCTCGTCCCGTACGCGCACCAGCAGGTCGCTCTCGATGGCCGGCGCGATGCCGTAGCCGGCCGGGATCTCGGCACCGGATCGGGCGCGCAGCGTGCCGTGGAAGATGGCGCCGGCGAGTGGGTGCGGCACGCCGAAGCGGGCTTGCGCCGCCGGGGTGGTGAGGCCGACCTTCCAGCCGACGCGATCGCCCCAGGGCTGCGCCAGCAGCGCCACCAGCCGGTCTCGCGCGCAGGCCGCATCGGCCAAGTCCATCCCCTGGACCGGCGGCGGTGGTGCGCGGCGATCCACGATGGCGCCGGCCAGGCGCGCGACCTCCGCCGGTTCCGGACAGGCGGCGGCGGCCGGCAGCGCCAGCAGGGCGAGGGCGGCGGCGATGACGGCTTTCATGCGTCTGGTCCTGCCTAGGGTCGCGTTTGGCCGCTGCCGATCACCTGGTAGCGGAAGGTGCAGAGTTGTTCCGGCCCGACCGGCCCGCGCGCATGCAGGCGGCCAGTCGCGATGCCGATCTCGGCGCCGAAGCCGAATTCGCCGCCGTCGCAGAACTGCGTCGAGGCATTCCACATGCCGACGGCGGAGGCGAGGTTGCCGAGGAACCGCGTCGCCACCGCCTCGTCCTGCGTGACGATGGCTTCGGTGTGCTCGCTGCCATACCGGGCGATGTGGTCCAGCGCGTCCTGCACGCCATCCACCACCTTCACGGACAGGATCGCATCCAGCCATTCGGTGGCGAAATCCGCGTCGGTGGCGGGCTTCAATTCGGGCAGGATCTCGCGTGCCCTGTCGTCGGCCCGAAAGTCGCAGCCGAGCGCGCGCAGGTCGACGACCAGCAGCGGCAGCAGGGTCGGCGCGATGGCGGCGTCGATCAGCAGCGTCTCGGTGGCGCCGCAGACCCCGGTGCGGCGCATCTTGGCGTTGGCCAGGATGGCGCGCGCCATGGCGGGGTCCGCGGCCGCGTGGATGTAGGTGTGGCAGAGACCCTCGGCATGGGCGAGCACCGGCACGCGGGCTTCCTGCTGCACGCGCTCCACCAGCCCCTTGCCGCCGCGCGGGATGATCAGGTCGATCAGCCCCGCCGCGCGCAGCATCGCCGCGACGAAGCCGCGGTCTGAGGTCGGCGCGACCTGCACCGACGCCTCCGGCAGCCCGGCCTCGCGCAGCCCG
The DNA here is from genome assembly GCF_050563525.1 of Falsiroseomonas sp. HC035. Classification (NCBI taxonomy): domain Bacteria; kingdom Pseudomonadati; phylum Pseudomonadota; class Alphaproteobacteria; order Acetobacterales; family Roseomonadaceae; genus Falsiroseomonas; species Falsiroseomonas sp. HC035. The sequence goes on along the minus strand of NZ_JBNXUN010000019.1, from coordinate 34,643 downwards.
GCCACCATGCAGCCATGGATCGCCAGCGCGCTGCGCAGCGATTCGCGGCCGCCGCGCAGGATCACCGCGCTGCCGGCCTTGAGGCACAGCGCCGCGGCATCGGCGCCGACATTCGGGCGGCTTTCGTAGATCATGCCGATGACGCCGAGCGGTTGCGCCACGCGGCGGATCACCAGACCGTTCGGCCGTGTCCATTCCGACAGCACGCGGCCGACCGGATCGGGCAGGGCCGCCACCTCCTCCACCGCGCGGGCCATCGCCTCCACCCGCGCCGGCGTCAGCGCCAGGCGGTCGCGGAAGGCGGCGGTGAGGTCCGGGGCGGCGGCGAGGTCCTCGGCATTCGCCGCCAGCACTGCCTCCGCCCGCGTCCGCAGCGTCGCGGCGGCGGCCAACAGCGCCGCATCCCGCTGCGGTCGCGGTGCCACGGCCAAGTCCCGCGCGGCCAGGCGGGCGGCGTGGGCGGCAGTTTCCAGCAGGCGGGCGGCTTCGTCGGCAAGCGCGGTCATGGCGGCATTCTCCCGCCGCGACAGGTAGCGCGCGGCCGCGAGGGAGGGAAGCGAACGCTGCACCCCCACTGGCGTCACCGCCGCGGGTGCAACCCTGCCTCACGCGGGCGTGTCATCCGTTGCGGTGATGGCGGCGATGCGTCGAAGCGATGGGGAAATCGACAGGCAGTCCCCATCTGGGCCGTAACGCAGACGGCAGCCGCAGCGAAGCGGCTGGTATCGGCAGAGACGAGTTAAGGAATACGCAGATGACCCGCTTCACCCGCATTACCCCCGCGCTATTTGCCGCCGGCGCCTTGTTTCTGGCAGCCCCCGCGATGGCCGATGGTTTCGCTTATCCCCGCGTGGTCGGGACCGGCGAGAATGCTTCCGTGCAACATGGTCCCGATGCGCAGCAGAACGTCGTCGGTGGTGGTGCCGTGACCGTGCGGCAGGCCACCGGCAACGACGTGCAGATCAGCCACCTGGACGCCCGCTTCGCCCAGCAGCCCCGCGCCGGCCTGGTGCCGGTGACCATCGGCAGCGGCGAGAACGCCGCCACCGCCTGGGTGCCCGCCGACACCAACGCCGCGAACACCGCCCTGGCCCAGGCCGGCGGCTTCGTCGGCAGCTGAACGACCTGAACGACCAACACGTAATCAAAGGAACAGACACATGACCCGCTTCAATCGCTTCGCCGCCGCCATCCTGGCCACCGGCGCCCTGGGCCTCGCAGCGCCCGCCTTCGCCGATGGCGCGTCCTACCCCCGCGTGATCGGCAGCGGTGAGAATGCCTCCGTCGTCTATGGCCCGGATGCGACGCAGAACATCGTCGGCGGTGGCGCCGTGGTGGCGCGTGACGTGGCCGGCGGTGGTGCCGATGTGCGCCACTTCGACGACAGCTTCGTCCAGCCGGGCCGCGAGGGCGTCCGCGCCGTGACGGTCGGCAATGGCGAGAACCAGCGCACCGTCTGGGTGCCGCTGAACGCCCCGGCCAACGCCGCCTCCCTGCCCAACAGCATCGAGCGCGGCTGACCAATAGCCCTCTCCCCCCACTTCGGGGGGAGAGGGCCGGGTGCGGGGGCCGCGCCCCGTCTCAACGCGCTACCCGCAGCCCGGCGAAGCGGATGATGCCGTCCGGGCTCGGCACGAAGCCTTCCACGCCACGCCGCATCGCCCAAAACCAGCGGTGGTGGTACAGCATCAGGTGCGGCCGATCGGCCATCCAGATCTCCGCAGCCTGGCGGTACAGCGCCTGCCGCTGCGCCACATCCGTCACCGCGCGCGCCTGCGCCAGCAGCGCATCGAGCCGCGGATTGGCGTACTTCCCCCAGTTCAGGAACCCGTCGGAGGCCAGCCAGAAGGCGATGTTGCCGTCCGGGTCCGGCCGTCCGGACCAGATGGCGATCGCGGCCTCGTAGTCACCGCGGCGCGTGGCGGCCACCATGGCGCCGGATTCCAGCGTCTCGATGCTGATGTCGAAGCCGCCTTCCCGCGCCATGGCCTGGATGATCTCCGCCACCTGCGCCTCCACTGGCTGGTTCGGCACCTTCAGCGTGAAGGCCACGCGCTCATGCCCCGCCTGCCGCAGCAGCGCCTGTGCCCGCGCCGGATCGCGCGGCGGTGCGGCGAGGTCCGCAAAATGATAGGGCGTGCCGGGGGCCTCGGGCTGGTTGTTGGGGCTGAAGCGCCCTTCCAGCGCCACCTGGTTGATGATGGCGCGATCAATGCTGCGCTCGAAGGCTTCCCGCACCCGCGGGTCGCGGCCGAGCGGGCGCTGCGCCATCGGACCGTTGCCGACATTGAGGCTCATCGTCTGGTAGGCGATGGAATCCCCCGCCACCAGGCGCAGCCGCGCATCGCGCTCCACACTCGGCACATCGACGGGCGCGACGCGCTCGATGAGGTCGAGCTGGCCGGCACGCAGATTCAGCAGGCGGACGTTGCTGTCCGGGATGGGCTGGAACACCAGGCGGTCTGCATGGATGTTCGCGGCGTTCCAGTGGCCGGTGAACTTCTCCATCTCGATGCGGTCCTGCGCCACGCGCCGCGTCAGGCGGAAGGGGCCGGAGCAGACCGGGTTCTCGCCGACGCGCTCCGCCATCGGCAGTACGGCGGGCGACAGCATCATGCCGGCGCGGTCGGACAGCACGGACAGCAGCGGCGCGAAGGGCTCGGACAGCACCAGGCGGACGGTGCGCGCATCAACGGCCTGGACGTCCGACACCTGCTGCAACTCGCTGCGCCGGCGGCTTTCGCGCGTGGTGCGGTAGCGGTCGAGGTTCGCCTTCACCGCCGCGGCATCGATCGGTGCGCCATCCTGGAATCGCGCGCCATCCCGCAGCGTCAGCGTCAGCGCGCGGCCATCCGCCGACCATTCCCAGGCGGTGGCGACTTCCGGGCGGAACTGCAGGTCCGGCCCGATGTCGACCAGCTTGTCGCACATCGCGGCGAAGACCACGCGCTCGACGAAGCTGCCGGACTGCGCCGGGTCCAGCACGGCAGGATCGGCGCCGATGCCGATGCGCAGCGTGGTCTGCGCAAGGGCGGGCGTGGCGAGCGGCGCCAGGGCCGAGATTGCGAGGGCGGCGAGGCGAAGATGGCGCATGGCGGGGCCTCCGGCGGGTTCAGCCGGAAGTCTGCGCCTCTCCGCCCCGGTGGCAAGTCCGGGGCCCATGCCAGGGGGCAAGCCCCGCGCGGCTACAGCGCCACCCGCGCCAGGACCGCCTCCCCGGTCGCACCCTCCAGCAGCCCGCCGGTGCCCAACGCAAACAAGGCGCGGCCGTCCTGCGTCAAGGCGACGGCCGTGCTGCCCTCGACGCCGGGTGCCGGGATGACGCTGGGCGTATCGGCATCGGCGGCCAGCCGCGCCAAGCCGCGTGCATGCGTCGCGGCGTAGATGGTGCCATCGCTCGCCAGGGCGAAATCATCGACGCCGGTGCTCATCCGCGCACGCAGCACGGGTTCTCCCGCCGCGGCGCCGCCGGCCATCGCCTGGCGCAGCAGCAGGCGCTGCGCGGAGTTGGACAGCAGCAGCGCATCGCCCTGGCGCTTCAGGCCATTCACGCCGGGATAGGGCCGGCCGGCGACCGGTTGCAGCATCGGATGATCCAGCCACGCCGTGGCGCCGCCATTGGCAAGGTCCACCAGCCACACCCGCCCCAGCGCGCTGTCCGCCACCAGCAGGCGGTCCGGCGCCAGAAGCAGCGCGCCGTTCGGGAAGATGGCGTCCGGCAGCGCGATGCGGCGCTGCGCGGCGCCGGTGGCATCCAGCAGCAGCACGGCGCCGCTGCCACGCATGGCCGCCGGCCCGCCATTGAACGGCGCGCCGTGGACGACCAGCGCCATGCCGCCACCCGGCAGCGCCGTCAGGCTGACCGGATGCGCCGGGACCTCCGCGAAGGCGGCGGCGCCGGACGCCGGGGTCCACAGCTCCAGGCGGCGGGCGAAGTAGTTGGTGAAGACAACGCTGCCATCGCCGCGCACCACCAGGTTCTCCAGGAAGGTGCCGCTGGGAAAGCGCGCCAGGATCTCGGGCGGCTGTTGCGCGCGCGCGGGTTTGGCCGCCAGCAGGCCGGCGGCGGCTGCGAGGATGGCGCGGCGTGAGAGGCTTTCAGCCACCGGAAAGCTCCTTCGCCACGGCATCGACGTTCAGCTCGATCAGGTTCGGCTGCGGCGCCACGCGTGGCGCGCCGGGATGGCGGGCCATGACGGCGGCGCGGATGCGCGCCTTTCCGGCATCCGACACCACGCCGCCCTGCATTTCCGCCTGCACCAGCGCGTGGAAATCGCGGAGATAGGCGAGTTGCTCCGCGATCAGCACGCCGGCCGGCGCGGCCGCGCCATGGCCGGGCAGGGCGGTCTGCACGTCCCGGTACTTCGGCGCCGCCTTCTCGAGCTCGGAGATCCAGCCGCGCGTGGTGCCATCCAGCAGCCAGGGCGTGGCGCGGTTGCCGAACAGGTCGGCGGCGACGAGCAGGCTGTCGGCCTCGGAATACAGCAGCGTCATGCCTTCCGACGCCTCGCAGGGGCCGAGTTGATCGACGGTGAACTCGGAGCCGGCCAGGGTGATGCGCTCGTTCGGCCGCAATACGCGGGTCGGCATCGGCACGCTGTCCGGCGCGCGGTCGCCGAAGATGCTGCGCATGAAGGCCATCATTCCGGCGCCGTTGCGCGCCAGCCAATCCCGTGTCGGCTCGCTGGCCAGCAGCGGTGCATCTGGGAAGGCGTCGGTGATGGCCCTCAGCCCGCCGCAATGGTCGGGGTGCTCGTGGCTCAGGAAGATCGCCTCCACCGGAAGGCCGAGGCCGCGTGCCAGCGCCACCACCTGGCGCGCTTCCACCAGCGTGCGCTGGCCATCGATGATGACGACGGAGCGCGGGCCGATCAGCAGGTAGGAGTTCACCGAACCCTCCCCGGGCCGGTCGTATTTCGCGATTTCCAGGCCGCGTCCCGGCGTGTAGCCGGCGGCGCGGGACAGCGGCAGGAAGGTGAGGCCTGCGGCGGCGAGGCCGAGAGTGCGTCGGGTCAGCATGGGCGTGTTCTCCTCAGCCGCGAAAGACCACCTCGGCGCGGAATGCGCCGGGCGGGTCGCGGTGCAGTTGCCAGAAGGCCTCGGCGATGCGGTCTGGGTCGAACGGCGTGGCAGGGGCGACGGGGCCATCGACGGTGACGGTCGCGGCGTGGATTCCCTCCGGCGCCAGCTCCGCATGCAGGGTCAACGCCAGGCTCCGCAGCCCGGCCTTGCCGATGGCGAGGGAGGCGGCGGGCAGCCAGTTGGTCGGGCTCAGCGCCAGGCCGCCGCCGGTCAGCAGCAGGCTGCCGCCCCCCGCCGCCCGCATGCCCGGCAACACCGCCTGCACTGCGGCCAGCGCGCCGGTGACGTTGACGGCAAGATCCGCCGCAAGGTCCGCGGGCGCCAGGGCGGACGGGCCAGGCATGGCGATGCTGGCGCGATAGGCGTTGTAGACGAGCACCTCCGCCCCGCCTGCCAGTGCAGCTGTGAGGCTCGAAGCATCACCGGCATCGGCCTTGGCCAGGCTGACGCCGGGGCCGCCCAACGCCGCGTGGCGTGCAGGGTCGCGTGCCAGGCCGGTGACGCCGAAACCCTCCGCGGCGAAGCGCCGGGCGATGGCGGCGCCGAGACCGGGGCCGAAGCCGATGACGACGCAGCGCGGCCTTTGTGCGGATACGGACATGGAAAGGTTCCTGTTGCGACGCCGCATGTTTGCCCGCGATGATCTGCCGCAACGGCGGGTATTGGCATATCGACATGAACCGGATTCATAGTACGGCGCTCGACCTCAACCTGCTGAAGCTGTTCGATGCCGTCATGGAAACCCGCAGCGTCTCCCGCGCCGCGATGCTGCTCGGCCTGAGCCAATCCGCCGTCAGCCATGGCTTGGCGCGACTGCGGGAGGCTGTGGGCGACCCGCTGTTCATCCGCAGCGGCGGGCGCATGGAACCGACGGCCCGCGCGCAACGCCTGGCGGAGCCGATGCGTGATGCGTTGGTGCTGGCTGCCAGCGCGCTGTCACCCGATGCGGCGCAGCCCTTCGACCCGGCCGCGGGGCGCCGCGTCTTCACCATCGGCGCCGGCGACTATGCTGCGGCGGTGCTGCTTGGCGGCTTTGTTGCGGAAGTTGCAGCGGCGGGCTGGGATATCGGCATCGCGGTGCTGCCGGTGGACCGGCACTCGGCGCCGGCGATGCTGGATGCCGGCCAGATTGACCTGGCGCTCGGCCTGCTGCCGCAAAGGCGGCGCTGGCATGAGGGCCGCGTGCTGTATGAGGAGGTGCAGGCCTGCGTCTTCGACGGCGCCCGTCTGGGCATCGCGGCGCCCATCGCGCTGGAGCAATTCTGCGCCCTGCCGCAGATCGTCCCCTCGCTGCATGGCGACTTCACGAGCTGGGTGGAGGAGGAGCTGGACCGGCTGGGGCAGCGCCGCCGCGTGGTGATGGCGACGGCGCACTTCCTGTCCATCCCGATGCTGCTGAAGCAGGTGCCGGCGGTGGCGACGCTGCCCCGCCGCCTTTGCATGGCCTGCGCCAATACGGCGGCCTTGACCGTCAGCCCGCTGCCCTTCCCGCCGCGCCGCTTCGAGATCTCCATGCTGTGGCATCGGCGCGACAGCAACGCGGCCGCGCAGATCTGGCTGCGCGACCGCATCGCCGCGCAGAACAGCCCGGCCGCCGGCTGAGTTCAGGCAGCGGCCTGACCCGCCATGTCCCGGACGAAGGCGAGCCGCACCCTGGTGCCGTCCACTCCGCGCAGTTCCACCGCCCGCTGCGCCTGGCCCTCCATCTGCAGGCTGCCGCGCGTGCCCAGGGGCGCGGTGACGGCGCCGACGACGCCAACGCCCCCTTCGCTGATGTCGCGCAGTTCCACGATGCTGCCGGTTCCGCCGAGCACCAGGGTTGCCCTCCCCTCGGTCGACCGGCGCGGCCCGTTGCGGCGGTCCACCTCTGGCACCGAGGAACGCAGGATGCTGACCACGTGATGCGTCAGCCCCTGCGCCTCCGCCGCCAGATCCTCCGTCTCCTTGCGGCTGCGTTCGGCGCGGGTGCCGGCATCGCGCGCATCGCTGGAGACCTGGCCGATGCGACGGGAGACGTCGCGTGTCGCCTGGGTGCTGTCGGCGATGCTGCGGGCGATGGCGCTGGTCGCCTGATCCTGCTGGCCGACGGACTCGGCGAGTGTCGCCGCGAGCTGGTCCATGCGGGCGACGGAGTGCGCGATGCGGCGCACGGTTTCCACCGCCGCGGCGGTGCGCTGGCTCACCGCCTCGATGTGCTGGCTGATTTCCTGCGTCGCCTTGGCGGTCTGCGTCGCCAGGGCCTTCACTTCCCCGGCCACCACGGCGAAGCCCTTGCCGGCATCGCCGGCGCGCGCCGCCTCGATCGTCGCGTTCAGCGCCAGCAGGTTGGTCTTGCCGGCGATTTCCTGGATCAGCCGCGTGACGTCGCCGATCTGGCTGACGGCGCCGGACAGGTCGAGGATCACGGTTTCGGTCTTGGTGCTGTCGGTAGCGGCGGCGCGCCCGACCTCGGCGGCCTCCCGCACCTGGCCGGAGATGCTGCGGATCGAGGTCGTCAGCTCCTCCGCCGCCACCGCGACGGTCTCCGCCACGGCCAGGGAGGCATCGGCGGCGGCGCCGACCGCGCCGGCATTCTGGTCCACCCGCGCCGCCGCGGCCGCCATGGCGCTGGCATCGGCGGCGAGGCCGCTGGCCTGCTCGACGATGCGCGTCATCGCCTTCAGCGTCTCCGCTTCCACCAGATTGGCCATGCCACGTAACGATTCGGTCTTGGCCTGCTGAGCCGCCTCGCGACCCGCCTCCTGCTCGGCCCGCAGAATATGCGCTTCCTGGCCCTGCGCGCGGAACACCATCACCGCCTCGGCCATCGCGCCGACTTCGTCGCGGCGGCCCTGGCCCGGGATGTCCACCGCAAGGTCGCCGGTCGCCATGCGGCGCATCACCGTCTCCAGCGCCCGCAGCGGCGCCATGGCGCGCATCGACCAGGCGGCGATGCCAATCCCGAGCAGGAGGCCGGCGCCAACCAGCCCGAGCATCAGCGCCTGGAAGCCACCCGCCAGGCGGCGCGCCTGTGTGGCGACGACACCATTCTTCGCTTCCTGCAGGTCGATGAACTGGTTGATGCGCGCCAGCCATTCGACGAAGGCAGGCCGCGCCTGTTCCAGCAGCAGCGCATGGGCCGCGGCGCCATCGCCCGAGGCCTGCAGGGCAATGACGCGGGAGATCAGGGGCATGCTGCGCGCTTCGGTCTGCTTGATGGAGGCGAGGATGCGGCGTTCATCCTCCGTCACCTCCGCGCCCGTGGCCATCATCGCGTCGAGGCGCTGCGCACTGGCGGCGTAGTCAGCCGCCAGCTTGTCGATCTCCGCCAGTGCCGCAGCGCGTTCGGCCGGCAGGCGAACCAACACGACGTCGCGCAGCGAAATCGCACGGTCGTGCACGCTGCCACGGAAGTTGATGGCGAAGCGCTGCTTCACGCTGTTGACGTCGGCGACTACGGCGAGGCTGGCGTTGATCGCGTTCACCTCCCGCACCGCGACGGCGGCGAGACCGAGCAGTAGGCAGAGCACCAGGCCGTAACCCAGTGCGAGCCGGCTCCGGATGCTCGACAGGCGTTGCGCAGACTTGGGCGCAAGCTTCGGCGAGGGACTCGACATTGTTGGCCCCGGAAGGATGGCGCGCCACGGGCAGGGTTGGTCGCGCGGATGCTCTCCATTTTGCGCGTCGGGGCTTAAGGGCCCGTGAAGCGGCGTTACCTTCCGCAGCAATCTGCCTCCGGAAAGCGGCAATCCCGGCCCGGTTGCGCCTTGCCCCCGGCGCCATGCTGGCCGCGTTGCACGTCCAGGAGGACATCATGCGCCGCCTTTTTCTCGCCGCCGCCTTCAGCCTCGGTCTGTTTGCCGCCGGCACCGCGAATGCCGCGCCGGCTACCCCGCCGCGGCCCGTGGCCGAAATGGCCCTCGACGCGACGCCGGTGCAGTACCGCGACCGGCGCCACGATGACCGGCGGAGTCATCGCCCAGCACCCCGCTACGTGGCACCGCGCTACGTGACGCCGCTGCGCTACCGCGGCCATGCCTATGCCGCACCACAGCGGCGCAACTGGCATGCGCCGCCGCGCGGCCATCGCTACGGCTGGCGCTGAGGCACACCCTGCATTTCGTTGCTTTCGTCCGTGTCGTGCACGTCGGCGGGGGGCGCCATCTGTCGAAACCCGCCGCGAGGGGCACGACACCCTGCCGCAACGCGGCCGCACTAGCTTCCGTCCCGGACGCAAGGGCGTACCGCAACAGGATGCGAGACAGGAGAAGACCGATGAACCAGTTCACACGGATGGCCGCGGCGGCGCTGCTGGCCACGGGGTTTGCCCAGGGCGCCTCGGCGCAGTGGCTCACGACCACGCAGGATGGCGACAGCATCGTCGTGCATGGCCGTGACCCGAACCACAACATCGTCGGCGGCGCGCTGGTGCGCGTGACCGGCTCGGGCGAGGGCGCGACGACGGAAACGCTCAGCGTCAACGGCATGCAGTCGGCCCGCATCGTGCGGGTGGTCGGCAGCGGCGAGAACCAGAGCGTGGTGGAGATCGAGGCCGCGCAGCCCGCGCGCTTCGCCGCCACGACGGGCGACCGCGGCTGAGTGCCTGCAGCTTGGCTACCGGCGTGCCTACAGCGTGGCTACCGGCGTGCCTACAGCACGACGAGATCATCCCGGTGGATGATCTCGTCCCGCCCCCGCCAGCCGAGGATCTGCTCGAGTTCCTCGCTGCGGTGGCCGGCGATCAGCCGGGCGGCGTCGGCGTCATAGGCGGATAGCCCGCGCGCCAGAAGCAGGCCGGCCTCGTCGCGCACCGCCACCGGATCACCGCGCTGGAACGTCCCTTCCACGGAACGCACCCCAGCCGGCAGCAGCGAGGATCCGCGCGCCAACGCGCGTGCCGCGCCGGCATCCACCACCAGCGCGCCGAGCGGCGCCAGGCTGCCGGCGATCCAGCGCTTGCGCGCGGAACGGCCCTCATTCTCCGGCAGGAACCAGGTGCAACGCGCGCCCTGCATCATCGCATCCAGCGGCCGGTCGCGCTGGCCGAGCGCGATCGCCATGGCGCAGCCGGCGCCGGTCGCGATGCGCGCCGCGATCAGCTTGGTGCGCATGCCGCCGGAGGAATAGCCGGGCGGCGGCTCGCCGCCCATCGCCATGATCTCCTCCGTGATGTGCGGCACCACGGGGATATGCGCGGCCTGCGGGTCGCGTCGCGGGTCGGCGGTGTACAGGCCATCGATATCGGACAGCAGCACCAGCGCATCCGCTTCCACCATCTCCGCCACGCGGGCGGCCAGGCGGTCATTGTCGCCGAAGCGGATCTCGGCGGTGGCGACGGTGTCGTTCTCGTTGATGACGGGAATGCAGCCGAGCGTCAGCAGCGTGCCGAGCGTCGCGCGGGCGTTCAGGTAGCGCCGGCGATCCTCGCTGTCCTCCAGCGTCAGCAGCAGCTGCGCGGCGTTGAGCTGCACGGCGGACAGCGCCTGCGCCCAGGCGCCGGCCAGCCGGATCTGCCCGACGGCGGCGGCGGCCTGCTTCTCCTCCAGCCGCAGCGTCTTTTTCCGGGTGAGGCCGAGCGCGTGGCGGGCCAGCGCGATGGCGCCGGAGGACACCAGGATGACCTCCGCCCCCCGCGTACGCAGCGCTGCCACATCCTGCGCCACGCCGGCCAGCCAGGCCTCCCGCGGCGTGGCGCTGCCAGGGTCTACGACGAGGGCGGAGCCGATCTTGACGACGATGCGCCGCGCGGTGGCGAGGGAGGGGAGCATGGGCCGCCCTCTCAGCGCTGGCGGTCGGCCAGGATCTGCTCGTACAGCGCCCGCAGCACCTGCGGCACCCCGGCCCCGGTGGCGCCCGAGACCAGCAGGGCGGGCTTGCCCGCCGCCTTGGACAGCGCCTTGAGGCGCGAGGCCGTGGCCTGCGGCGTCATCGCGTCCGATTTGTTCAGCGCCACCACCTCTGGCTTGTCGGCAAGTCCGCCGCCGTAGCCGGCCAGTTCTTCCCGGATCGTGCGGTAGGCCGCGGCAGGGTCGGCGGCGGTGCCATCGACCAGGTGCAGCAGCACGGCGCAGCGTTCGACATGGCCGAGGAAGCGGGTGCCGAGGCCGGCGCCTTCATGCGCGCCCTCGATCAGGCCGGGGATGTCGGCCAGGACGAATTCCAGCGAGCCGTCGCGGGACGGCGTGCCATCCGGGTTCAGCCGCACCACGCCAAGCTGCGGGTGCAGCGTGGTGAAGGGGTAGTCCGCGACCTTCGGCCGCGCCGCGGAGACGGCGGCGAGGAAGGTGGATTTGCCGGCATTCGGCAGGCCGAGCAGACCGCTGTCCGCGATCAGCTTCAGGCGCAGCCAGATCGAGCGTTCTTCGCCCGGCCAGCCCTTGTCGGCGCGGCGGGGCGCGCGGTTGGTGGAGGTCTTGAAGGTGGCGTTGCCGTGCCCGCCGTCGCCGCCGCGGGCGATAACGACGCGCTGGCCGACTTCGGTCAGGTCCGCCAGCAGGGCTTCCTTGTCCTCGTCCAGGATCTGCGTGCCGACCGGCACCTTCATGATGACGTCGTCGGACCCGGCGCCGGTGCGGTCTGAGCCCGCGCCGTTGCCGCCCTTGCGGGACCGGAAGTGCTGGGCGTAGCGGTAGTCGATCAGCGTGTTCAGGCCGTCCACGGCCTCGATGATCACGTCGCCGCCCTTGCCGCCATTGCCACCGTCAGGGCCGCCAAATTCGATGTACTTCTCGCGCCGGAAGGCAATGACGCCGTCGCCGCCGTCACCTGCCTTCACATGTACCTTGGCTTCGTCGAGGAATTTCATGGCGCCATGTCTAGGATCTGGGGGTCCGGAGCCTGGAAACGCGAACGGGGGCCGTGCGGCCCCCGTCCCAACGCCTGCCAGACGACCGCTTCCTTATTCGGCGGCGATGGCCATCGGCGTGATGGAGACCTGCACGCGGCCTTCGGCCTTGCGCTCGAACTTCACATGGCCGGTGACGAGGGCGTGCAGGGAGTGGGTCCGGCCCACCAGCACGTTGCTGCCGGCCATCATCTTGGTGCCGCGCTGGGTGACCAGGATGTTGCCGGCCTGGACGAACTGGCCGTCCGAGCGCTTCACGCCGAGGCGCTTGCCCGCGGAGTCGCGGCCGTTGCGGGAGGAACCGCCTGCCTTCTTATGTGCCATTTTCCGAAATCCTTACGCTGCAACGATGCCGGAGATGCGGAGCACGGTCTGCATCTGGCGATGGCCGTTCTTGCGGCGGCTGTTCTTCCGGCGGCGCTTCTTGAAGATGATCACCTTGGCATCGCGCGTCTGGCGTTCCACCACCGCGGTGACGGTGGCGCCCGGAACGGTCGGCGCACCGAGCGTCAGGCCGGACTCGTCGCCAAGGGCCAGGACATCGTGGAAGGTGATGGTGGAGCCGGGTTCGGCCTCGAGCTTCTCGACGGTCAGCACGGCGTCGGGCGTGACGCGGTACTGTTTGCCGCCGGTGCGGATCACTGCATAGGTCATGTTCGCGCTCGGGCTTTCGAGGTCCGGTGCCATGGGCGAGTCCGCCCGGACTGTTGGAGGTGGTTCGGCCATGACTGGCCGCCGGCCTTCCGAAGCGCCTGAGCACCTGGGTGGCCGGAGGGCGCAGCGTATAGCCGCGCGTCGGCCGGTGAGTCAACGGTTCGGCTGGCGCGTCAGGCGCCGGCGAAGCGCTCTGCCGCGTAGGGGGCGAGGTCCTGGTTGGCGGGGCGGCCCAGGATCGCGGGCGCCAGCAGCTCCGCCGTCGGGGCCGAGCCGGTGAGCCCGAGGTGGCCGTGGCCGAACGCGAACCACAGGCCGGGCACGCGCTGCGCCGGTCCGATCACCGGCACCGAATCCGGCAGGCAGGGCCGGTGGCCCATCCAGAAATCCGAGGCCCTCGTGACCTTGGCGTCCGGGAACACCGCCGCGAGGTCGCCATACAGCAGTTCCGCCCGTGCGGCATCCCGGGGGCGGCCGAGCCCACCGAACTCCACCGTGCCGGCGACACGTAGCGCGCCCTCCATCGGCGTGATGAACACCTTGCGGTCCGCCGGGATCACCGGCCGGGTCAGCGTGACGCCGGCATCGGGCAGGTCCACATGGTAGCCGCGCTGCGTTTCCAGCGGGATGCGGTAGCCGAGCGGGGCGGCCAGTCGGGCCGACCAGGCACCGGCGGCGAGCACCACCACCTCCGCCTGGTGCAGCGCGGCCTCCCCCTGGGCGCCGGAGATGCGGCCATCGCTGGTCGCCAGCGCGGTGATACGATCGCGCAGGATGGTGCCGCCGGCCTGCCCGAACGCCTCGGCCAACCGGCGCGCGTAGCGGAGCGGTGAGGCGCAATGGGTGTGGTCCGGCAGGAACATGCCGAGCTGGTAGGCCTCGCCGATCGCGGGTTCCAGCGCGGTGATGCCGGTGCGGTCCAGCTTTTCGAGCCGGGCGCCGTGGCGGCGCCGGATCTCCCAGGCCGGGGTGTCCTTCGCCAGCTGCGCGGCATCGCGGTATATGTAGAGTTGGCCATGCGCCCGAAGCAGCTCCGGCGCGCCAATCTCCTGCGCCAGCGCGTGGTGCTGTTCCGTCGCCAGGTGCAGCAGCTGGTCCAGTGCCGCCGTGGCGCGGGACACGGCGGCCGGACGCGCCGCGGCGACGAAGCGGGCCAGCCAGGGCGCGGCGCGCCACCAGTAGGCGGGCGGCACATGCAAGGGCGCGGCGCGGTCCAGCAGCATGCGCGGCACCTGGCGCAGCAGGCCGGGCATGGCCAGCGGCGCGACGGAACTGGCGCTGATCGCGCCCGCATTGCCGAAGCTGGCGCCGCCCTCGCCAGGCGGTTCGGCATCCACGACGGTGACGGAGGCGCCGCCGCGCAGCAGGCGCCAGGCGAGCGCGAGGCCGACGATGCCGGCGCCGACCACGAGGACCCGGGGCGGGTGCGGACCGGTCATGGCAGCGTCTGACTCCAAACAGGCCGGCTCCAGGCAGGCCGGAACGTAAGCACGCGCCTCCGTTCAGTGACAAGCGGCGCCGACCTGGCCCGATCCGCGGTACGTACCCGCGAAACGGATTGGTCTTGATCCACACTGACGCGGCGCCCTATTCATGTCACCCTGCACGCCCCGGTGGAAAAACCTGATCCTCGGGAACCGCCAGACAACGCCGCCGTTTCGATCCAAACTTCGTCCGCTGGCCCTTGAAGGGCGGCCGGGCGCCAGCAGCCAGGAACATATGCATGCCCAGCAAGGCCCCCCCGAAGACGTCGGAAACCAAGGCGCCGAAGGATGCGGCCCCGGCCAAGGAAAAGGCAGCCAAGATCGACAAGCCCGCCAAGGGCGCCAAGCCCAACGCGCTGCAGCAGCCGCTGCAGCCCTCGGCGGAACTGGCGGCCGTGGTCGGTGAAGGCAAACTCGCGCGCGGCGAGGTGGTCAGCAAGGTCTGGGTCTACATCAAGGAAAACAAGCTGCAGAACCCCGATGACGGGCGCGAGATCATTGCCGATGACAAGCTGCGCAAGGTGTTCGGCAAGGACAAGGTGACCATGTTCGAGATGAACAAGCACCTGGCCCAGCATCTGAAGTAACGGCGCGACAGTAACGGCGCGACGCGCGGCCGGGCGCGGATTTCACGCCCGGCGCGCCCTCTGCCCGAGGGGTCTGGCCCCCTCGATCGCGCCGCTGGCTAGCGCCTGGTCGACGCCGCCGCCGATATGCGCGGCCAGCACCCGCCGCGCCCCCGCCGCATCCCGGCGCAAGGCGCAATCCAGCAGGGCCTGGTGTTCCCGCACCGCGATATCGCCCCGGAAACCCAGGGCGATGTTCTGGTAGCGCAGATAGCGGTCGAACACCGCGGCATGGGTTGCCATCAGGGTGTGCGATCCGCAGGCGGAAATCAGGGCCTGGTGGAACTGCGCATCGAGGCGCCGCCACTGGTCCAGTGCCGCCGCGTCTCCCGCACGCAGCCGGTCCTGCATCTGCGCCAGGCGGTGATGCGCGGCCACCACCCGCGCCTCCCACTCCAGGTCGCCGGCGTGGAAGGCATGGCCCAGCGCATGGCCCTCGAGCAGCAGGCGCAGGCTCGCCACCTCGTGCAGATTCGCGGCCGATAGGGGCGCGACCTCGAAGCCGCGCTGGCCCTCGGCCACGATGAACCGCTCCACCGTCAGGCGGCTCAGCACCTCCCGCAACGTGCTGATGCCGGCGCCATAGCGCTCGCGCAGCGCCTCCAGCCGCAGTTTCTGGCCGGGTGCGAGGATGCCGCGCAGCAGGTCGCCGCGGATCAGGCGGTAGGCACGCTCGCTCGCCGATTCGGCGCTGGGTGGGGCCGGGTGGCGGCGGAGCGCTGGCGTGAAGCCGGCGAGGGCACCGGTCGCGGCCACATGCGCGACGCAGCCATCGACATGCGCCGCCAGGGTGGCGCAGGCGGCCGCGGGGTCCCGGCGCAACGCGCAGTCGAGCAGGGCCGCGTGCTGGTCCGCCGCCACGGCGCCGCGGAATACCACCGCTACCATCTGGTAGCGCAGGTAGCGGTCATAGGCCGCGGCATAGGCCTCCAGCAGGGTCGCCGAGCCGCAGGCCGCGATCAGCGCATGATGGAAGTCCCGGTCGTAGCGCTTCCAAAGTGCCGCGTCGGCCGCCTGGCCAGCCAGCAACCGGTGTTCGATCACGGCCAGCTTGTGGTGCGCGCCGACCACCTCGCCTTCCCAATCCAGGTCGCCGGCGGCGAAGCTGGCCTGGATGGCGTGGCATTCCAGCAGCAGGCGCAGCGCCGCCACCTCGCTAAAATCCTCCGCCGAGACTGGCGCCACGGCGAAGCCACGCTGGCCCTCTGCGAGGACCAGCCCCTCGCTCGCCAGGCGATTGAGGGCTTCGCGCAACGTCGCGACGCCGGCGCCGTAGACCGGGCGCAGCCCCTCCAGCCCCAGCTTCGCGCCGGGTGCCAAGCGCCCGAGGATCAGGTCGCCGCGGATGCGCCGATAGGCGGCGTCGCTGAAGCCTTCCTCCACCCGGCTCGTCATCCTGTCCCGGTCGCTGGTCCCGCGCAGCAGATCACGCTGGCCCGTACCGCCACAATATCCGCGATTCCAGAAAATCTCCTAGATAATGCGTCTGGACGCTTGATTCCGTACCGGTGCCTCAATAGCGTGGGTCCGCCGCGGCATCCGCGGCCAAGCAATCGGTGGGAGGACGCGCATGGGCGCGATGATGGGGCGTCGTTCCGCAATGGGCGCCGTGATGGGGGCCGCGGCCCTGGCAGCCGGCCTTGCTGCGCCGGCCGTGGCGCAGGCCCGGCGGCGCATCCGCTTCGCCGCCGTCTTCTCCGACCAGGACATCCGCGGCGAGGCGATGCGCGGCTTCGTCACCGACCTGGCCGGCCAGTTCGATGTCGAGTTGCACCTGAACGCCACGTTGTTCCGCCAGGGGACTGAGCTGGTGGCGATCCAGCGCAACAACCTGGAGATGGCGAACCTCGCGCCGCAGGACATCTCCCGCCAGATCCCGGCCTGGTCGGTGATGACCTCCGCCTACCTGTTCCGCGATGCGGAGCACATGCGGAAGACCTTCGCCGGCGATGTCGGGCGCGAGTTCAACCGGATGGCGCGGGACCAGCTGAACGTCCATGTCCTCGGCCCGCTGTATTTCGGCACGCGCCACGTCAACCTGAAGCCGCGCAAGCGCATCAGCACGCCGGCGGACCTCGCCGGGATGAAGCTGCGGATGCCGCCGGGCGAGGCCTGGCAGTTCCTCGGGGAGGCGCTCGGCGCCAACCCGACTCCGGTGGCCTTCGCCGAGTTGTACACGGCGTTGCAGACCGGCGCGGTGGATGGCCAGGACAACCCGCTGCCGACCAGCCGCACCATGCGCTTCCACGAGGTCACGACGCAGTTCGTGCTGACCAGCCACCTGGTCGCCTACGACCTGCTGTCGATCTCGGCGCGGTTGTGGGACGGGCTGACGCCGGCGCAGCAGGCCGCCATCCAGGCCGCCGCCGACAAGGCGATCGAGGCCAGCACGCGCCGCCACCTAATGCAGGAGGAGGAAATGGTGAACTTCTTCCGCACCCAGGGCCTTGAGGTCTATGCCCCCGATGTCGCCGCCTTCCGGGCGGAGGCGCAGCGCCGCTACCTCGCCTCGCCGCTGTCGCAGGCCTGGCCGGCCGGCGTGCTCGACCGCATCAACGCCGTCAGCTGAACCGGGCCCGTCGGGTGCGGCACGCGGCACGCCGCATCCTGGGCTGGGCAGGGCGGCGGGCGGAGAATGTCCTGGCCGCGCTGCTGTTGGCGATGTTCGGCGCCTTCATCATCCAGATCGCCATGCGCTACGTGCTGAACGCGCCGGTCGGCTGGACGACGGAGGTCTCGACGCTCGCCTGGCTGTGGGGCGTGCTGTGGGGCGCCGCGCTGGTGCTGCGGGACGATGAGGAGATCCGCTTCGACCTGATCCATGGCAGCGTGCTGCCCGGCCTGCGCCGGGTCTTCGATGCGATCACCGGCCTGACCGTCGTCGGAGTCTTCGGCATGTCCCTGCCGGCTGTGCTGGACTACGTCGCCTTCATGAAGGTCGAGCGGTCCACCTATCTCGGCCTGCGCTTCGACGTGCTGTTTTCCGTCTATGTCGTCTTCGCGGTGGCGATGATCATCCGCCACGCATGGATCGCCTGGTGCGCCATCACCAACACACCCCGTGGCCCCACCCCTGGCCCGGCGCGCGCCGCGTGATTCCCGACAGCCCGTTTTCCCTGGCGCTGGTGGCGATCATCGGCCTGTCGCTGCTCGGCCTGCCGATCGGCCTCGGCATGATCACCGGGTCCATCATCTACCTGGCGCTGTCGGGCCAGGACATGTCGATCGCGGCGGAGCAGGTGCTGAACGGGCTGAACGGCAGCTACATCCTGCTGGCGGTGCCGCTGTTCATCTTCTCCGCCGGGCTGATGAACGCCGGCAGCATGACGGACCGGCTGCTGCGCTTCTGCAACATGCTGGTCGGCCGATTCCGTGGCGGTTTGGGCCATGTGAACGTGGTGCAGAGCGTGATATTCGCCGGCATGTCGGGCTCAGCTATCGCCGATGCCGCTGGCAGCGGCCGCATGATCATCGACATGATGAAGCGTGGCGGCGCCTATCCCGCCAGCTATGCGGCGGCCATTACCGCGGCCACGGCGGTCATCGGCCCGATCATCCCGCCCTCCATCCCGATGGTGCTCTACGCGCTGATCTCCGACAGCTCCATCGGCTACCTGTTCCTCGGCGGCGTGGTGCCGGGGTTGCTGATGGGCGTGGCGCAGATGGGCATCAACACCTGGATGGCGCATCGGCACGACTTCCCCGTGGCGGAACGCGTCCCCCTGCGGGAATTGCCGCGGCTGACCTGGGACGCGCTGCCGTCCCTGCTGATGCCTGTGATCCTGCTGGGCGGCATCTATGGCGGCGTGATGACACCGACGGAGGCCGCCGCCGTCGCCGCCGCCTATGCCTTTCTGGTGGCGACGCTGCTGTATCGCAGCATCTCCGCGCCGCAGCTGTACAGCACGGTGCTGGATAGCGCGCGGTCCACCGCGGCCATCGGCATGCTGATCGCCGGCGCGCTGGCCTTCAACTACGTGGTGACCAGCGAGAACATTCCGACCACGGTGCGCAACCTGCTGGCCGGCTATGAACTGTCGCGCTGGGAATTCCTGCTCGCGGTCAACGTCATCCTGCTGGTGCTGGGCTGCCTGCTGGAGGGCAGCACCATCCTGCTGGTGGTGGTGCCGGTACTGATCCCGACGGCGCAGGCGCTTGGCGTGGACATGGTGCATCTCGGCGTGGTGGTGGTGGTGAACATCATGATCGGGCTGATCACGCCGCCCTACGGCCTGCTGCTGTTCATCGTGGCGAAGCTGGCCGATGCGCCGCTGTCCGCCGTGGTGCGGGACATGATGCCCTTCATCCTGGCGATGGTGCTGGCGCTGGCCGCGATCACCTTCATCCCTGACCTCGTGCTCTGGCTGCCGCGGCAATTCGGCTACCAGGGCTGACACAGGCGGACCCGATGCCTCGTACCCTGCATGTCCTGAACGGCCCGAACCTGAACCGGCTCGGCAAGCGGGAGCCCGCAATCTACGGCCACACCACGCTGGCGCAGGTCGAGGCGATGTGCCGCGAGGCGGCGGGCGCCGATGCCCTCGTGTTCCGCCAGACCAACTACGAGGGCCAGCTCGTGGAGTGGATCCACGAGGCGATCGACGAGTCCGCCGACGGCATCGTCATCAACCCGGCGGGCCTGACCTTCTCCTCGATCCCGGTGCTGGACGCGCTGAAGATGTTCGCGGGCCCGATCATTGAGCTGCACATCTCCAACATCCACCGGCGGGAGGCGATCTACCACCGCTCGCTGATCTCCCCGGTCGCAACCGCGGTGATCGCGGGGTTGGGCGCGCAAGGCTATGCGACGGCGGTGCGGTCCATGCAGGACTTGCTCGGCGCCGCCTGAGTCTCAGGGCGCCACCGCGCTGCGGCCCTGGGCGGCCATGCGGACGGCGGCGTTGGCGGCGCCGAAGCCGGCATAGCCCGCCGCGCGTTCGGTGATCTCGAAGAAGAAGCGGTCGCGAAAGGCGCGGGTGTAGGCGTGGCGGAAGGTGCCGCCGGCGGCATCCTGGTCGTACAGCAGGTGGCGCTTCGCCATTGCCTCCAGCGCCGCTTCCTCCAGCCCGAAGCGGGCGCCGAGATCTTCGTAGTAGTTGGTGGGGATATCCAGCAGCGGCGCGGCCAGCGCGGCGGCGGCGTCCACCGCGGCATCGGCATCCGCGGCGGCGAAGGCGATGTGGTGCACGCCGGCGCCGGCGAAGGCGGAGACGAAGCGGCCGGTGCCGGTGCGGCCGCTTTCCGAGACGTTCAGTGGCAGCCGCACGCTGCCCCCGCCTCCGGTGTAGGCGCGGCTGCGGACCAGGCCGTAGGGGTCGGGCAATTCCCAGGGCGCGTCCGCCTGCAGGCCGAACAGCGCGCGGAAGAACAGCACGAAGCTGTCGATCATGCCGGGCGCCAGCGCCTGCGCCACATGATCGATGCCGAGCAGCGTACCGTTGGCGGCTTCGGCGTCGAGGGCGAAGTCGTCCTCCCAGATCGGCCGCGCGCCGGTCGCGGGGTCTTCCACGAGGTACACCGGCATGCCGTCCGGCGCGCGGACGGCGGGGATGTGGCGCTCGCCGTCGCCGACGCGCTCGCGCCATACGGGGCAGGCCAGCGCCTCCGCCCGCGCCACCAGCCGCACAGGGTCGTCGACGCGCAACGCGATGGCACAGACGCAGGGGCCGAACAGTTCGAAGCGTTCGGAGGCTGCGCTGTCCGGCTCCGCGTTCAGCACCAGATTCGCGCCGCCGTTGCGCCACAGCTCGACATCCTTGGACCGGTGCAGCCCGGCGCGGTGGAAGCCCAGCGTGCCGAGCATCGCGCCCAGATCCGCCCGCGCCGCCGGGTCCAGCGCGAACTCGACGAACTCGATGCCGGACAACACCGGAAGCGCGGGCAGCGGTGCCGCCGCGACCTGGTCCTCCAGCCACACCAGGCTGCGCAGCGCGTCGCGGGCGATGCGGCGGGAGGGTGCGGTGCGGAACTCGTCGTTGAAGATCTCGAGCGACAGCGGCCCGGCATAGCCGGCGGCCAGCACCTGCCGCAGGAAATCCGGCACGGCCAATTCGCCCTGGCCCGGGAACAGCCGGTGGTGCCGGCTCCAGGACAGCGGGTCCATCGACAGCAGCGGGGCGTCCGCCAATTGCAGGAAGAACAGCTTCTCCGCCGGCACCGAGGCGGCGAGTCCGGCCAGGTCGTCGCCGAGGCACAGGGTGTGAAAACTGTCGAGGATCAGGCCGAGCGCCGGGTGGTCGGCGTGCCGCACGATGTCCCAGGCCTGGCGCCACCGGTTCACCTGGCGGCCCCACGCCAGGGCCTCGTAGCCCACGCGCAGCCCGCGCCGCGCCGCACGTTCCGCCATCTCGTGCAGGTCGGCGGCGGCGCGCGCGGAATCCGGCAGTGTCGCCGGCTGCGCGTTGCTGCACACCAGCACCAGGTCGGTGCCGAGGGCCTGCATGGTGTCGAACTTGCGTTCCGCGCGGTCCAGGTTGCGTCCGCGCTGCGGCTCCGGCATCGCCTCGAAATCGCGGAAAGGCTGGAAGATCGCGATGTCGAGGCCGAGGTCGGAAGCCATGCGCCCGGCCTCCCGGGCGGAGCCCTCGAAGGTCAGCAGGTCGTTCTCGAAGATCTCGACGGCATCGAAGCCGGCGGCGGCGGCGGCCTCCAGCTTGTCGGGCAGGGTGCCGGAGAGGCAGACCGTCGCGATGGAACGCTTGCGCCGCACCAGAACCCCCTCATCCCGTCACGCCGCAACATAGGGTGGGGCAGGGGCGGCCGGAACCGTCAGGGCACCATGACGCGGATGAAATAAGCCTCCGTCGCCTCGATGTCGTTCTGCAGCGCGACGAAGCGGTGCTGGTCGGTCGCGGGACGGTTGGCCTGCGGGCTGCTGATGTTAAAGACCAGGGCGGAGGTCACGGTCGGCGTGCGGTCCGCGGTGATGCCCACCAGCTCCACCCGCACGTTGCGGCGCCCCTCCACCTGCTTCACGGCGCTGGCGGAGAAGCTGTAGTTCACCAGCGCCTCACCCTCCCGCGGTGCATTCGCTGGCGCCACGATGAAGTTGTTCAGCCGCACGCCGCCGCCGGTCAGCTCCAGGTTCACCAGGTCGGCGGGCGCGATGCGCTGCCAGCCGCTGTCGTACTGCTGTGCCAGGGCCAGGCCGGGCATGGAGGCGACCAGGGCCGCCAGGACGATCTTCCGCATGTACATTGTCTCCAGCTTGGGTGCGGCAGATGAGGCGGCGGGTGGCAGGATCAACCCACGTTCCTCCGCCGCTTGGTCACGCCCGAGGCAACACGCGGCGGCTTTCCGCGGTGGACGGTCCGGGCTTCACGATCCCGCGGGGTCTTGCCGGCACCCCCCGCCTCCCGCAATTTGCCAGCCATCTGCCAGGGGAGGCTGCGCTGCAATTCCGGGAACTCGATCGGCTGCTGCGGCCGTCCTCGGTCGCCATCATCGGCGCGTCCGACGACCCGGTCCGCATCGGCGGCCGTCCGCTGGCCTACATGCTGTCCCAGGGTTTTCGCGGCGCGCTGCTGCCGGTGAACCCGAATCGGCCGACCGTGCAGGGCGTGCCCGCCTTCGCCCGCGTGGCGGACCTGCCGCAGGCCCCCGATGCCGCGATCGTGGCGATCCCCGGGGAGGCGGCGATCCAGGCGGTGGCGGATCTCGGCGCGCGCGGCTGCGGCGCGGCCATCGTCTTCACCGCCGGCTTCGCCGAGACCGGGGAGGCGGGGGCGGCGATGCAGGCCCGGCTGCTGGAGGCGGCGCGGCCGCATGGCCTGCGGCTGCTCGGCCCGAACTGCCTCGGCATGTTCAACGCGACGCTCGGCTACTATCCGATCTTCTCGGCAAGCTTCGAGAATGGCTGGCCCCGCACCGCGCTGCCCGGGATGGGCGGCGTCGGCATCGCCAGCCAGTCCGGCGCCTATGGCAGCCATCTGTTCGCCGCCGCCCGCGAACGTGGCATCGCGACGCCGGTGCTGGTGACAACGGGCAACGAGGCCGATATCGGCCTGGCCGATATCATCGGCTGGATGGCCGGCAGCGACGAAGTGCAGGTGATCGCCGCCTATGCGGAGGGCATCCAGAACGGCCCCCGCTTCGTCGCCGCGCTGGAGGCGGCGCGGGTGGCGGGAAAACCCGTCGTGATGATGAAGGTGGGGCGCAGCGCGCTCGGCATGGCGGCGGCGCAGTCCCACACCGCCTCCATCGCCGGTGACGACCGCGTGATGGACGCGGTGCTGGCCGAATTCGGCGTACACCGCGCGCGCACCACGGAAGAACTGCTGGACGTCTGCTACGTCGCGCAGCGCGGCATCTTTCCGGCCCACAACACGCTGGGCGTCGTCACGGTCTCCGGCGGGGCCGGCGTGCTGATCTCGGACGCAGCCGAGGCCGTCGGCCTGCCGATGCCGCCGATGCCGGAGGCGGCGCAGGCCCGGCTGAAGCAGATCGTGCCGTTCTCCTCGCCGCTCAACCCGCTGGACTGCACGGCGCAGGCCACCAACGACATGAGCGTGATCGGCACCTTCGCTGAAAGCATGATGGTCGATGGCGGCTATGCCAGCGTCATCGCCTTCTTCACGCAATGGGGGGCCAGCCCCTCCATCGCGCCGCGGCTGCGGACGGAGCTGAAGGCGGTACTGGACGCGCATCCCGACCGCATTTTCGTCCTCTCCATCCTGGCGCCGCTCGACCGTGTCCGGGAGTGGGAGGCGGATGGGTTCCTGTGCATGGAGGATCCGTCGCGTGCCGTGATCGCGCTCGCCGCCATGGGGCGATTCGGCGAAAGTTTTGCCCGGCATGCGGAGGCCGCTGCGGCATTGCAGCCCATTCCGCTGCCCGACACCTCGCCGAACGAGGCCGATGCCAAGCGCATCCTGGACGCAGCCGGCACCCCGATGGTGCCGGAAGCCGCCTGCGCCAGTGTCGAGGACGCGGTGGCCGCCGCCGAGGCCATCGGCTACCCGGTGGTCGCGAAGATCCTGTCGCCGGACATCCTGCACAAATCGGAAATGGGCGGCGTGCTGCTCGGCCTGGGCCACGCCGATGCGGTGCGGGAAGGCTTCGCCACGCTGATGCAGCGCGCCCGCGCGCATGCGCCGGATGCACGGATCGATGGCGTGCTGGTCGCGAAGCAGGTGACGGGCGGCGTCGAGATCGCGCTCGGCGTGGTGCGCGACCCTGTCTTCGGGCCGATGGCGATGGTCGGCCTTGGGGGTGTCTTCATCGAAATCTTCAAGGACGTCGCCTTCCGCCGCTGCCCGGTGGATGCCGGGCAGGCCGAGGCCATGATCCGATCCCTGCGTGGCTTCCCCTTGCTGGATGGGGCGCGCGGAAAGCCGAAGGCCGATGTGGCGGCGCTGGCGCAGGCGCTGGTGGCGCTGTCCCGCTTCGCCGCCGCGGCGGGACCGCGCCTGGCGTCCGCCGAGATCAACCCGCTGCTGGTGCTGCCGGCAGGACAGGGCGCCTTCGCCGCCGATGCCGTGATCGAGGTGGCCTGACCATGCCGGTCCACTACGAAACGCTCCTCAACTTCCCGATCCCGGAAATCCGCCAGAACCTGCGCTGGCAGGACACCGCGCTGTATGCGCTGTCACTCGGCGTCGGGCAGGACCCGATGGATGCGGCGGGCCTGCGCTACGTCACGGAAGGCACCGGGATGCTGGCGCTGCCGACGATGCCGGTGGTGCTGGGCTATCCCGGCTTCTGGCTCGCCGACCCCGCCACCGGCGTGGACGCCGTGAAGCTGGTGGCGGGCGAGCAGTTCGTGGAACTGCACGCGCCACTCCCGACCGAGGGCGAGATCATCGGCCGGTCCCGCGTCACCGGCCTGGTGGATCGCGGCGCCGGCAAGGGCGCGCTGCTGTACACCGAGCGCGACATCCTGGACGCCGGCTCCGGCCGACTGCTGGCGACGGTCGGCGGCACCACCTTCCTGCGCGGCGATGGCGGCTTCGGCGGTCCGGACGGGCCGATCCGTCGGCTTCCCGCGGAACCGGACAGCCCCCCGACGATCACGCTCGACCTGCCGACGCGGCCCGAAATGGCGCTGCTGTACCGCCTGAACGGCGACCACAACCCGCTGCACAGCGACCCGGCCCTGGCCGCCCGGGCCGGCTTCCCGCGGCCCATCCTGCACGGCCTCGGCACCTTCGGCGTCGTCGGCCGCGCGCTGCTGGGCCGCGTTTGCGATGGCGACTCGGGAAAATTCGGCCGCATGGAATGCCGCTTCTCCGCCCCGGTCTTCCCGGGCGAGACCATCCGCACCGAGATCTGGCCCAACGAAACCGGCGCCGCCTTCCGCGCCCGCGTGGTGGAGCGCGACGTCACCGTGATTAGCCACGGCAGCTTTACGCGCAAAACCCTTGCCGCTACCTGAACCCCACCCAATCGAGGCCGGTGCATGATCAACAAGATCGTCCAGTCGATCGCCGACTCCCTGGACGGGGTGAAGGACGGCGCCACCGTGCTGATGGGCGGCTTCGGCGCCGTCGGCCAGCCGGATGAGCTCATCGAGGGGCTGCTGGAACAGGGCGCGCGCGACCTGACCGTGGTCGCCAACAATGCCGGCGCCGGCAAGGTCGGCCTGGCGCGGCTGATGATGGAAGGGCGCGTCCGCAAGATCATCTGCTCCTTCCCCCGCTCCGCCGGTTCCACGGTGTTTGAGGAGCTGTACCGCGCCGGAAAGCTGGAGCTGGAGATCGTGCCGCAAGGCACGCTGGCCGAACGCATGCGCGCCGCGGGCGCCGGCATCCCGGCCTTCTTCACGCCGACCGGCGCCGGCACCAAGCTCGCCCAGGGCAAGGAAACCCGCGAGTTCAACGGCCGGCCGCACATCATGGAACTGGCCCTGCCGGGCGATGTGGCGCTGATCGAGGCCTGGCAGGCCGACCGCTGGGGCAACCTGACCTACCGGAAATCCGGCCGGAACTTCAACCCGGTGATGGCCATGGCCGCCACCACCACCATCGCCCAGACGCACCACATCCTGGACCTCGGCGACATCGCCCCCGACCATGTCCATACTCCGGGCATCTTCGTGCAGCGCGTGGTGCAGGTCAGCCGCGGGGCGCCCTGGGTCTGAGGGACCCAGGACACAAGGCGCTCAGTGGGCGGCGAGGGTCGCCTCGACGTCCTTCAGCGAATGCCCGGTCAGGTCCTTGGCGATCTCGCCAAGCAGCGCCGCCGACAACGTCTTGTGATAATGCTTGCGCAATTCGCCCAGCGTCCGCGGTGCGGCGATGATGACGAGCTTCTCGATGTGGCCGGCTAGAACCTGCTGGTTCAGCATGGCGGCGGTGCCAGCGGCGAACCCGTCCTCGTTCTGCTGGCTGTCATCGGGGTTGGCGAAGCTGCTGGCATGGCGGCCGCCCGCGCCCTTGTTGTCGCTGTCGACCTCCGGCACCTGCATCGCGGCAAGGCTCGGCGCGCCCGCGTCGCCATCGTTGCGGTAGAGCTGGAGCTTTTCGCCATCGGCGACGGCGACATAGGCATTGTTCGGAAGCAGCATGGGAACTCCTGGGCCGTTCGGGCCTGATCGGCGCCGCCCCCGAGGCATCCTGGCCAGATGCCGGATGGGAGGGGGCGCGCGTTAAGCCAACGACGCAGGCGCGCATTGGTTGGCGACGTTCCCAGGGTTATCTGGCCCCACCGTCGCTCCGGCGATAAGCTCCGGGGCGGCAGGAGGCGGTGCGATGGCGGGTGTGACGCGGCAGGGGATGGCGGCGCGGGTGGCGCGGGACATTCCGGAGGGGTGGTTCGTCAATCTCGGGATTGGGATTCCGACGATGGTGGCGGATCATGTGCCGGTGGAGCGGGAGGTGATCCTGCATTCCGAGAACGGCATCCTGGGCATGGGTCCGGCCCCGGAGCCGGGCAAGGGGAATGCCTGGCTGGTGAATGCCGGCAAGCAGCAGGTGACATTGCGGCCGGGCGGCAGCTTCTTCCATCACGCGGACAGTTTCGGAATGATCCGTGGCGGGCACATCGATCTGTGCGTGCTCGGCGCGTTCGAAGTTGCGGAGAATGGCGACATCGCCAATTGGGCGACCAGCGAGAACGACACGGCGCCGGCGGTCGGTGGCGCCATGGACCTCGCGGCGGGTGCCAAGCGTCTGTGGGTGGTGATGGACCACACCACGAAGGATGGCCGGCCGAAGCTGGTGGAGCGGTGCGGCTATCCGCTGACGGCGCCGGCGGCGGTGCAGCGCATCTACACCAACCTGGCGGTGGTGGATGTGGTGGCGGGGCGGGGCTTCGTGCTGCGGGAGATCCTGGCGGAGGGGCTGTCACTCGGCGATCTCCAGGCGCAGACCGGCGCCGTGCTGCACACCGATTCATGAGCGCCATGCGGCTGGGCGAGGATCGCGCCGGTGCGGTGCTGACGCTGACGCTGGATTACCCGGCGCGACGCAATGCGCTGGCGGTACCGTTGCGGGATGCGCTGTTCACGGCGCTGGAGGCGGCGCAGGGCGATGCCGGCATCCGTGCCCTGGTGCTGACCGGGGCAGGAGGCACCTTCTGCTCGGGCGGCGACATCTCCGGCATGGATGTCAGCGATGCGGAGCAGGGGCGGGAGAGGATGCGGCGGACGCACCGCATCATCCGCCTGATGGTCGGCGGCCGCCTGCCCATCGTGGCGGCGGTGGAGGGCTGGTGCGTCGGCGCCGGCCTGTCCATGGCGTGTGCCTGCGACACCATCGTGGCGGCGGAGGATGCGCGCTTCATGGCGGGCTTCAACAAGGTTGGGCTGATGGCCGATCTCGGCCTGCCCTTCACCCTGCCGGCCCGCATCGGCGTCGCGCGGGCGCGGCAGATCCTGCTGTATCCGGTACCCATCGCGGCGGTGGAGGCGGAGCGCATCGCGCTGGTGGACCGGGTCGTGCCGAAGGGAGGTGCGCTGGCGGAGGCGCAGCTTCTGGCCGCGGGGCTCGCTGCGCAGGCCGCGCTGCCCATCGCCCTGACCAAGCGCATGCTGGCCGAGGGCTTGGATGCGGCGCTGGAGCGGGAGCGCGACTGGCAGACCATGTGCTTCCTCAGCGCCGACCATGCCGAGGGGCGCGACGCCTTCCTGGCGAAGCGGGAGCCGGTGTTCGGGCAGCGTTGACGCCGCCGCCCTTGCGCCGCAGCCTTCCAGCGACGCAAGGGGAGCCCGCTTCATGACCGATTTCTGGCGCATGCCCGCCACCGAACTCGCTGGCCTCGTCCGCAGCCGCAAGGTGAGTGCGGCGGAGGTGGCGCGCGATGCGCTGGCGCGGCTGGATGCGGCGAACCCCGCGATCAATGCGGTGGTCGACCATCGGCCGGAGGATGTGCTGGCGCAGGCCGACGGCATCGATGCGGCGATTGCGCGCGGCGAGGATGCGGGCCCGATGGCCGGCGTGCCCGTCACCATCAAGGTGAACGCGGACCAGCAGGGCTACTCCACCACGAATGGCCTGCGGCTGCAGAAGGACCTGGTGGCGACACAGGACAATCCGGTGGTCGCCAACCTGCGCAAGGCGGGCGCGGTGCTGCTCGGCCGCACCAACACGCCGGCGTTTTCGCTGCGCTGGTTCACCCGCAACGGGCTGCACGGCCATACGAAGAACCCGCGCGACCCCGGCATCACGCCGGGCGGGTCCTCCGGTGGGGCGGCGGCGGCGGTGGCGGCGGGGATCGGCGCGGTCGGGCATGGCACGGATATCGGCGGGTCCATCCGCTACCCGGCGTATGCGTGCGGCGTGCATGGGCTGCGGCCGACGCTGGGGCGAATTCCGGCGTGGAACGCGTCGGGCGCCGAACGCCATGTCGGCGGGCAGTTGATGGCCGTCTCGGGCCCCATCGCGCGCACCATTGGCGATCTGCGCCTGGCCTTCGCCGCCATGTCGGCGCGCGACATCCGCGACCCCTGGTGGGTGGACGCCGCGCCGGAAGGCCCGCCGGCGCCGAAGCGCGCCGCGCTGTGCATCCGCCCGGAAGGCATGCCCACAACGCCCGAGGTCGAGGCCGCGCTGCGCGACTCGGCGAAGCGGCTGGAGGCGGCCGGCTGGGTGGTTGAGGAAGCCGAATGCCCGCCGCTGCGCGAGCCGGCCGCCATCCAGGCGATGCTGTGGCTGGCCGAAAGCCGCCGCGGCCTGAATGCCAGTCTGCATCAGGAAGCCGATCCCGACGCCAGCTTCGTCTTCGCCCAGATGGAGGCGCTGTGCCCGGTGCCGGACCTGAACGCCTTCATGGACGGGCTGCAGAAACGCGGCTTCTTCGTGCGTGAGTGGATGCGGTTCTTCGAGCGCCATCCGGTCGCCATCACGCCCGTCTCCGCCGAGCTGCCGTTCAAGGACCAAGATGATGTCAGCAGCCCGGAGGCGTTCCGCCGCATCATGGAGGCGCAGTTGACCCAGGTCGGCCTGCCGCTGATGGGCCTGCCCGGTCTGGTGGTGACGACGGGCCTGGTCGGCCGCGTGCCCGTCGGCGTTCAGCTTCTGGCCGGGCGGTACCGGGAGGACCTGCTGTTCACCGCCGCCGAGGCGATCGAGGCGGCGGGTGTGCCGGCCAGCCCGGTGGACCCCGTGCTGGCCTGAGGGAGGCTGCGCGAAGGAACGCGGGCCGCGGAAACCCGTTGCGACGGAAGGGAGGAGGCTTGCCATGACCAAGATCCACTACCGCGTGGTCCCGCATGACGGCGGCTGGGCCTACAAGCTCGGCGACGTGTTTTCCGAAGCCTTCCCGAGCCACGCCAAGGCCATGGCGGCCGCGCGGCGGGTGGCGCGGGAACAGCATGTGCCGGGATCCTCGACGACCATCGAGTACCAGGACGACAAGGGCCAATGGCACACCGAATACTCGGCCGGGACCGACCGGCCGGATGCGGATGTGGAGCCCTAGTCAGACCTGGCGTGCGCGACGACGCAGTCAGGCCCGGCGTGCGCGACGGCGCAGTCAGGCCCGGCGTGCGCGACGGCGCAGTCAGGCCCGGCGTGCGCGACGGCGCACGACACCAATCGCCGCCAGGCCGAGGCCGAACAGCGCGAGGCTGGCCGGTTCCGGCACCGGGTCAGCGACGGGCAGGCTGCCGCGGAAGGGCTGGCTGTGCATCTCGCCGCGGCCGTCGTAGCGCGCGGCGAACAGCGAGCCCTCGATCGGCGTGGCGTTGCGGACGGTGGCCAGCGGCGCCAGCACGGTGCCGCCCCATTGCCTCTGGAAATCCAGGCTGGTGGCGCCGGTGAAGTTCCAGATGACGTCGCGCGCCACGGAGGTCGCGTTCAGGAAGTTCGCCTGGCCGGTATAGGCGCCGCCGCTGACGTTGAATATTGCCGCATCCCGCCCGTTCAGGTTCACGCTGAAGGAGGCGAAGGCGGACAGCTCCGCCACCGTCACGTTGAACACCGCGAGGCCGCTGCCGGCGCTGGCCGTGATCGGCACGTTGTTCGGGAAGCCCGGCGTCGCCGTCCCGGGCAGGACGCTGTTGGCCGCAAGCTTCGCGAGCTGCGCGGAGAGGTCGGTCAGCGGCGTGACAAAGCTGCTGGTGAAGTCGGGCAGGGGATTCGGCGCCGCCGCATCCGGCCCGCCGCCGACCGATCGCCCGCCGCCGCCATTGGTGTTCAGGATGCCCGCGGCCGAGCCGGCGATGGTGACGCCGCCGCCATTGTTGATGTTCAACGGCTGGCCGGTGGTGCTGCTGCCATAGATGGTCAGCGCCCGGAACGCCGAGGCCTGGGCCGCGCCCGGATTGTTGTAGAAGGTGGCGCCGCCGGTCAGGTTGCCGCCGATCACCGTGCGGCCCTCGACATCCGAGTTGGTCGCGAAGTCGCCGCTGGTGATGACGTTGAACTGGCGCAGGATATCGACTGCCTCGAGCGGCGCGGCGCTGGCGCCTGCGTGGGCGGCGGTCAGGCCGCCGAAGAGGGTAAGGGTGGTCAGCAGGCGGCTTGGCAGGCGCATCGACGGGTTCCCTTGCGCAGGAATTGATCACTGCGTAAGGCAACAGCAAGACTGATGCCACGTCGAAACATCTAAAAAATACAGACACTTGCCGTCTTTTCGACGGGCCGCCTTTGTTGCGTGTAAGGATTTTCGACAGGCGCTACATCTGCGCCCGCTGCGTCAGGCTGCCGGCCTCCTCCCGCCGCATCACCGGATGCGGGCCGGGATTGCGACGCCAAACCGCGTAGGTCAGGACCACGGCGAAGCTGACCCAGGCCAGGTAGGGCACCATCAGCCAGGCGGCCCAGGCGGAGATCGGCGCGAACAGCACGATGCAGGCCAGGATGGACAGCCAGAGCCCGATCGCCTCCACCACCGCCCAGCCGAGCCGGCGCAGGCCGAAGAACACCGCGGACCAGCCGGCGTTGAACACCAGCTGGATGGCCCAGACGACCAGCGCCAGCCCGATCCCGTCCTCCCGCCAGACCAGCCAGCCGGCGGTCGCGATCATCAGGTAGAGCACCGACCAGGCGATCGGGAACAGCCAGTTCGGCGGGTTCCAGGACGGCTTGCGGAGCGCCGCGTACCACGGGCCGGGCTTGAAGATCGCGCCCGTGGAGGCCGCCGCGAAGCAGGCCACCAGGCAGCCGACGGCGCCGAGGATAAGGGTCCAGTTCATGGAACCTAGATGAGGCCCGGCGTCGGCGCTGTCCACCGCGAAACGCGCCCGGGCCAAGGCCACAATCCAGCGAGAGCCGAACCTGCGCCCCCGTCACTGGTTTTCATCCGGACTGCGGAAGTCTAGACTGCACTATTGCAGTTTTATGACAGAGAGGTGGGCGGTGTCCCAGGCGCTGCTGCTGGTGGAGTTGGCGGGCCACGCGGCCCTGCTGCTCTGGGGATTGCACATGGTGCAGTCCGGCGTGCAGCGCAGCTTCGGGATGCGGCTGCGCCACGTGCTCGGCATCGGGCTTGGCAATCGATGGCGCGCGGTCGTGGCCGGGCTCGGCATCACGGCTGCGCTGCAATCCTCCACCGCCACGGCGCTGATGCTCGGCAGCTTCGCGGCCGGCGCCGGGGTGGCGCTGGCGCCGGCGCTGGCGGCGATGCTGGGGGCCAACCTCGGCACCGCGCTGATCGTGCTGGTGCTGTCCTTCCCGGCGAATGCGCTGGCGCCGGGGCTGGTGCTGGCCGGCGTCATCGCCTTCCGGCGCAGCGCCGGCGGCCGGGTGCGGGATCTCGGGCGGGTCGCGATCGGGCTCGGGCTGATGCTGACCTCGCTGCACCTGCTCGGCGCGACGATGGCGCCGGTCGGCAGCTCCCCCACCCTGCATGTCGTGCTGGACGCCTTCGCCGGCATGCCGCTGCCGAACCTGCTGGTGGCGGCGCTGCTGGCCTGGGCGGCGCATTCCTCGGTTGCCGCCATGCTGTTCATCGCAGCCCTGGTAGCCTCCGGTGCCGTGGGGACGGAGGCCTGCATCGCCATGGTGCTCGGCGCCAATATCGGCAGCGCGCTGAACCCGCTGCTGGCCGCGACCGGGGAAGCCGGGCCGGATCGGGCACGGCTGCGCGTGGCGCTCGGCAATCTGGCGAACCGGCTGCTGGGCGCCGGCATCGTCCTGGCGTTGCTGCCGCAGGCGGCTGCCTGGCTGGAGCCGATGGGCCGGCTGGCGGCGGCGCAGGCGCATCTGGCGTTCAACCTTGGCACGGCACTGCTGGCCTGGCCGCTGCTCGGCCCGCTGGCCCGGCTGCTGGAACGCCTCATGCCAGACCGCCCGCAGGCGGAGGATGCCGGCGCGGCGCGCTACCTGGATACCGGCGCGCTGGAGACCCCGCCGGTGGCGCTGGCCAATGCGGCGCGGGAGGTGCTGCGCATCGCCGATACCGTGGAGGCCATGCTGGTCGCGTCCACCGCCGCCTTCCAGGAAGGCAGCCGGGAGGGACCGAAGGCCGCCAAACGCCTTGACGACGTGGTGGACCGGCTGCACCGGCAGGTGCAGTTCTACCTCGCCCGCATCGCGCAGGACGACCTGGGGGAGGAGGATGCGCGGCGGCTGGCGGAGATCCGCGCCTTCGCGGTATCGCTCGAACATGCGGGGGACGTGCTGGAGCGTGACCTGGGTGGCCTCGCCACCAAGCGGCTGCGTCGCGGCCTGGTGCTGCCGGCCGACATCGCCGCCGAGATCACCGGCCTGCACCTGCGCCTGCAGGCGCAGCTTCGCCTCGCCGTCGCGGTGTTCATGAGGGAGGATGCCGAGGCCGCCCGCCGCCTGGTGCGGGAGAAGGAGGCGCTGCGCGATGCCGAGCGCCTGGCGCTGGCCCGCATGGCCGAGGCCGCGGACCGGTCCGCCGCCGAGGGAGGTGCCGCGGCCGGGCTGCTGCTGGATGCGGTGCGCGACCTGCGCCGGATCGGCGCGCATTTCGCGATGGTGGCGCACCCGCTGCTGGAACGCCGCGGCGAGTTGCTGCCGAGCCGGCTGGCGGTCGAGGCCCCCCTGTCCGAGAGCCTCGCCGGCAGCGACTGAACGCGGCCTTCAGTCGAGGGCCATCGCCACTTCGGTGACGGTGGCAGACAAAGTCGCAAGCTGCCGGCCCAGCTCTGCCCGGTTCTGCTGGAACTCGGCCAGGGCCTGGCCGCGCAGCGGCGTGCCGTTCGGCAGGGCGACCTGGGTCGGGTTCTGGGCCCGGCCGGCGATGCGGATCTCGTAGTGCAGATGCGGGCCGGTGGACATGCCGGTGGACCCCACGGCGCCGATGACGGCGCCCTGCCGCACCCGGTCACCGGCCTTCAGGCCGCGGGTGAAGCGCGACATGTGGGCGTAGACCGTCTCCACCCCGTTCGGGTGGCGCATCCGCACGGTGCGGCCATAGCCGCGCTCGTAGCTCGCGGATGCGATCACGCCATCCGCGGCGGCAAAGATCGGCGTGCCGCGCGGCGCGGCGAAATCCAGCCCCTCATGCCGCCGGCTGTAGCCGAGCACCGGGTGGCGCCGCATGCCGAAGCCGGAGGTCAGCCGCGCGCCATCGAGCGGGGTGCGCAGGAATCCGCCTGCGAGCGGCGTGCCATCCGCGCGGTACCACGCCACCTCGCCATCCGGCCCGGCATGGCGCCAGACCTCCAGCACCTCACCGCCCAGGGTCAGGGCGGCATGGTGCAGCTGGCCGTGGCCGAGCAGGTCACCATTCGGGTCGCGCAGACGCTCGAACGCCACGGCAATACGATCGCCCGGCTGCAGGTCGCGCTGGAAGTCGACTTCATGCGACAGCGCGCGAATCAAGGCATGGGTGAGAGGTCCGGGCAGGCCGGCGCGCGTGAGGGTGCCGAAGACGCCGCCCTCGATCCGCGCCTCGATGCGGGCGAGGTGGCGCATGCGGGGCGCGGTAGCTTCCTGGACCACCCAGGCCGCGCCGTCCCGGCGCAGGGTAATGGTCTGGCCAGGCTGCGGCGCGATCTCGAGCCCGAGCAGGCCCTCCTCCTCATCCAGCCGGACGCCGACCTCCTGCCCGATGGACAGGTCACGGGGGTCGAAATGCGGGGTCAAGGCGGCGATGGCGGCATGGGCGTCTTCGGAGACCGCGCCCGCTTCCTGCAGCAGGCCACCAAGCGTGTCGCCGGACTGCACCGTGACGATCCGCTGCGCCTCCTCCGGCGGGTCCGATGCATGGCCCGGAGCCGGAAGGGCGGCCAGGCCAGCGCAAAGGAACAGGGCGAGGCGCAGTTTCAAGGTCATTCTGATGTCATGTCCAGGCTCGTGATGGCCGGGAACTTCTTGGGCCAGGCTGCGGATGTCAACGTGAATCCTGTATGCGCAACGGTACGGACGCAGCAAAGTCAAGGGGTTGCGGGCGATGGCTGATATGTGACGCTTTGCGGGAGGTCGTGTTGACTCGTCCCGGGCTGGGTCGTAGAAGCCGGCCACCAACGCAGAGCCTCACGGTTCTGCCGGGCCGCCGGAAAAGCGGGGCTTGCAATCGGCGGAGTGATCCGCTAGATACTCGCCCCCGCTGCTACGGCAGCGGTCTCTCGCAGCGATGCGATGGTGCCGGTGGTCAGGGTTCTGGCCTCGGACGCGACCTTGT
>NZ_JBNXUN010000018.1:0-89379 GCF_050563525.1 Falsiroseomonas sp. HC035 | reverse complement strand
TACCGCCCGGCTCGCCAGCTCTTAAAGGTTGAGCGGCGCTTGCTCGCCGCTACGCGCCTGTCTCCTTTCCCGATACTGACGATCCTTCCGCCGCACCAGTAGCACTCCGCCACGCCGGAAAAGAGGTTCACGACGCCCGACGACTTCGGGCCGCCCATTCCCTTATTGTCCTCGCGGATGGCCTTGGCGCGATCCCACACGGCTCTATCGACGATGGGCGGGTAGTAGTTGGGTAACACGTCCCCGACCGGGATATTTACGCGCTTGCCGTCCTTCTCGGTAGCCAGTTTTGGCTGGTACTCGCCGATGACGCTGCCATTATGGAGGATGCGACCGATGTATCCGATGTGCCACCCCCGCGCCTTCCTGCCGGGCTGTTCGAATGTCCCTACCCCCTCCTTGTTCAATGTCTCCACGATCAACTGCTTCCCCATGCCGCCTACGTACATGTCGAAGATGCGCCGCACGATTGCGGCGCGTTTGTCCAGGGGCCGGTAAGACAGCCGATCGGGAGCGAGTTCGAGCCATGCGGGGCACCATCGGGTCATCTTCTTGTCGGCGATCTTCAAACGCTTAGCCGCCCAAGCCGATCGCACCCGCTCACCGAGCCGCTTCGAATAGTCAAATGCCGCCTGCATCTTCACCACGGCGACGATAATCTGTGCCGCCCCGCTGGTGACGCTCTCGTGGGTGTAGACTTGATTGTCCTCAAGGGTCACGACTGAGATGCCTTGGCTTAGCAGCGTGTCGAACAGCCGCATCGCCTTGAGCACGTCCTGACGGCTGAACCTGTCGAACGCCTCGATCAACAGGATGGAGCCCCCTGCGATATCGCCGTTCTCGACGGCCGCGACGAACCGGCCGAACGCGCCCTTGACGACGTGTTTGCCGGAATGCGCGCTTAGGCCGGGGTCGGTGTACGAGGTATCAAGGATCAGCCTATGCATTTTAGCGTAACGTTCCGCGTCTGCTCGCTGGCGCTGAAGGCTGTCTCCATCGTTCTGAGATCGAGTCGAAAATCTGACATATGAGTATGCGGTCGGCATCGTTACCCTCTCGATATCGTGCATCGGTGACATCACGTGAGCAGATTGCAGATTGCGCGGTGGGCGGTCCCGCCGCACCCCACAGGTCGCCTCAACCCTCAGCCATTGCAACGAGGGACTAAGGTTGGTATGTGACGGAAACCGGTCCTGCAACCCTGATCGTCGGCCTGCCTGACAAGGCGGTGGGTGAGAGCAAGGAACGGGTGCGCGCGGCGCTAACCGCCATCGGCCTTTCGCTGCCGCCAAAGCGCGTCCTGGTGAACATGGCGCCTGCCGATATCGCCAAGGAAGGCAGCCACTTCGACCTCCCAATCGCGCTCGCCGTGCTTGCCGCGATGGACATCCTGCCGCGCGACGAGCTGCATGAATTTGCCGCCCTGGGCGAGTTGGCACTGGATGGCAGCATCGCCCCCGTCGCCGGCGTGCTGCCGGCGGCCATGGCGGCCAGTGCGCGGGACCTCGGCCTGGTCTGCCCGGAGCGCCAGGGGCCGGAAGCCGCATGGGCCGGGCGCATCCAGGTGCTGGCGCCGCCCGACCTGCCGGCGCTGATCAACCATTTTCGCGGTATTCAGACACTGACCCAGCCGGCGCCCCCGGCGCTGGACGATACGGCCTGGGCCGGCCCCTGCCTCAGCCAGGTACGCGGGCAGGAAAGCGCCAAGCGAGCGCTGGAGATCGCCGCCGCCGGGGGCCACAACCTGCTCATGTCAACTACTTAGGCCCCGCGCGATCCGTGTACCCGTCGTGTCGGCTAATGTATGGTGACAGTTTGCGAGTCGCCGGGCGAAAACCTCCGCAAAGGCACTAGGTGCAGCATGATATCCGGATTCACTGAATGCATATTCTGCAAAAAAAATGCGGAGAATCTGACTGATGAGCACATAATTCCTTATGCTATGAATGGCACAGCGGTCCTAAGGCGAGCAACATGCGAGTCCTGCGCCCGCATTACAGGACGGTTCGAGCATGAGCTGTTTCGCGAATACTGGTTATCCAATCGCGTCAACTTGGGCATGAAATCGCGAAAGAAAAAAACTCAACCCAAGACAGTCAGACTGCCGCTCCAAAGCGATAAGGCGCGTCTTGTGGAGATACCTGTTGACGAAGTACCGCTTCCGACGCTCATGCTTCCAAACTGGCCAGCGCCGGGAATTTTGAGAGGATTACCTTCCACAACAGAATATCAGATGACTCTTGATCATCAATTTTATTACGACATCGCCGCTATGGCGAAACTTCAAAATACGCGTGGTGTTTCGAACCGGCACAGGTTTCGTGATCAGACCTTTGCCCGAGTCATTGCGAAAATCGCTTATACAGATTGTATCAGCAAGTACGGAATCCAGCACTACACGCCATTCCTGTCGGACTTCATACTTTCCCAACAGGTTCGACACGACTACAAACACTACATTGGCGGAACAGACTTGAGTCGAGAGCGGTTGTTTCCAGAACCCTCACCGCAGCACATGTTCTCCTGTGCAATAACCACAATTCCAGAAATGCACGAGGACTGCGTTTATGCTGTAAGTTACCTAAACTTCTTTAGTGGATATGGCACCCCAGTCTATGCAGTAGTGTCAGGTAAATTTGATGGGATTCCACTAATATCGGGCGCCACTCCTAATGCACGGAAATGATATCCGCTCTGCACGCGACGTGACAAAGGCATTTTCGAAAAAGAACTTAGGGCGCCCAATGAAGAAATTGACCAAGTCGCCAAAGAAGCCCCACGACATCCAGATATCTATCCTGACCCAGCACAGCCCAGCAGCTTCACCGCGATTAGGACCTCGATAGTCTTCGACATTTTCAAACTGCCGTGCAATCTCGAACCTTTGGCCGTCGCGCTCAGCCGAGTCTACCTCCCTCATCTTATAGACAAAGCCGAACCACTCGGACCAATGCGCCTTTACTGGTCCTACTCGGATGTAGGATTGAGCCAAGGCTAGGTTGCAACTCCAATAGAAAACCATCGCAACGCACGCCATAAGCTTGATAAGGCGCCGCATCTAGAACCTCCCACCACCGCTCCATTGCGTCCTACCATCAATTCGGTGGTGGGTCATCATTCATTGCGCACGCCCTTGGTGCGCTCATGAGGCGCCTCAAGCGGCCTCCGCGAGACTATCCGTCCAAACGGCAAGAGCGCCGCCGCATGCCCTCAAACGGCTCAAGCAGACCTGCCATATCCTCCGCCTCTGCCCGCTCACGTGACGGGAGACACTCAACGATGCCCACCAGCCCACGGAACACATCGGCAGAACGCCTCTGCTGCGTCGTGTAGCGCCGCCGCGCCCTACGCTCTGAAGCTGGCAAAGCCCCCTCAACGGTAACCCAAAGCGCCTCTTGCTGTGTCATCTCACGCTCAAAGAGGGTGGGAGTGCCTGAATAAGTCATGCGATATGCCTTTCTAATATTCGCTTGTGCCGCATCACAATTGATACCGCAGAACGGAATATAAAAAGGACCCCGCCACAAATCGACAGAAGCCTACTCAAAATTACTATTACTTATACATGCAACTAGCGATCTATTTCTTCGGCTGATGAAGCCCCCCAGGCAGGACCCGCCTCCCACCCCGTACCATTACTATGACGCAAATGCTGGAGAGTAGCCAGATACAAAGCGGATACCACTTGAAGTCAGGATCATCCAGCAGTCCGCTTGTGGCAAAACGGTAGGAAACTCAGCAATCTAAATCAGTTTAAGTCCCAAGTCGAATAAGCCTTTGATAGCGTTCAAAGTTCTCAAGATAATAGTTTTTATTCTCCTGATTTTCCTCCTGAAATCAGAAACCACCTCCGAATTGATTGCGGCGGTAGGTAATGTGTGATATAGATGCGGAGTTCTAAGGGGGTCCCCTCACCATTATCTGGACCCACTAACCTTGAGAACGTCGCCGCTAACTATATGAAGTTGCATATTTATCTATGGAGTTATTAATGCCTCAGTCCGACATCCAAAGTGGTTCATCATCAGTATATGTATCTTTTACCCTACTAGATGATCGTATAGCTAAGCACTCTGATCCCAACCATAAGCATGGTTCTAGACACCCCTCTATCAAATCCTCAAGCGCAGGGAACCTCATTAACGCATGGGGGTACGCATCAAGCATGGTTAGCTTGCCTGCTTTCCATTTTACAATCATGTGGGACTACTCGCCTCTCCTAATCGGATCATGCGAGATGAAGGTACAAAGCGAGCTATTCACCAAGATGCAGGGATGGCTAAAGCGCCACAAGCAGCCCTCATACTTCTTTTGGGCGAGAGAATTAGATAAGCAAAAGAACCATCACACCCATCTGATGATCTTTCTTGATCCGAAACTGGCCCAACCCCTCCACGATTACCTTATGAAGATCGGCCAGTTTACGGCAGGATCAGGTGACACGGTTCCTATCAAGTACACGGGTGGAAGGGAATGTAGAGGGGCTCGCACTCCGGGCCAGCAAGTGGGCATCCTGAAGTATATCCTAAAGCACCTTTCACCAAAGGCTCTACACGAAGGCGTTTCTATCGCCTCCATCCTTGGGATTGATGACAGGTCTAGGAAGCAGCAAATCATCTATAAGAAGCGAACCGGCACAAGCCAGTCACTAGGCCGGAAGGCACGGGCTAAATCAAATTACTGGAAAGACGCCACCAAACCCGATGACGTGGCGGCGATTCTAGAGGGGAAGTACATGCCGACTAAGACAATCATACCCCTCAACTAAGATTAACATTACCCCTCGCATCCAAGGGACCGGGCAAGGTGAGGGTACACTAGACCAATAACATGCCCGCATTCATGCTTGCGTTCACTCGCCAGCGGCTTCTAGATACCTTCAGGCTACTACCCTACCTGAAATAGTCCTGAGCCGCTGGTGAGGTTCTCATTCGCTCTAGGTCTCAGTCGCCTCTTGCTCTGGTCCCTCTGCATGTCTCACAAGCCGAATAGCTACCGATGCATCAGCAAGTGCTTTGGCAACAGCAGCCAGCGCTTTACAAGCCGCCTCATTTTCGATGAGGGCAAATGCTCTTGATAACCCAAGGATGCCATTCGATCCGCCAAGTTCATTATCCATTCGCGAAGCTTCCGCTCCTTCGAATAGATCATCGATTGAACACGAAAGCAGCCCAGATAGGACCAACAACTTGTAACTGCTTATCCTCACGTTGCCAGATTCAATTCTCTGCACAAGCTGGATTGAGACACCTAATACTTGTGCTACCTCCCTCAGTTTTAAACCGGAAGCAAGCCGATACCTTTTGATATTCGCCGAAACAAGTCTATCGATACCTGGGGCATTAGTTTCCATTTGGAATGTCGATCCATTCGCTTCGGGGTATATCCAATTAAACATGCCCGTATTCGCCGCTACGTTCACTCGCCAGAGGCTTCTAGGCACCTTCAGGCTACTACTCTACCTGAAAACGCTAGAAGCCGCTGGCGAGGCTACTACGGAGTGTAAGGGGCACCCAGCACGCCCGGTATGCTGATTAGGGTGCTACCTCCCCTATGCCAGTTGATTTCAAGCGCCGCTTCGTCATGCATAACTCCGATCGAATGAACAATCTGACGAAGCATGGCATTAGCTCGGGATCGGTCTACGGGAACTGCTGCTAGCAGTTTCCCGCATTCCGTAGCTCTAGAGCGCAGGGCGACTTCTGAAGCACTATTCTCCCGCACCATCTTCCAAGTCTTAGCCGCCTTGACTGCCTCTAGCTTACCTTCAATAACATCCTGCCGATCCCTGAGTGTGGAACGCCTATCCGTCAGACGTAAATCAATCAGAGCCTCAAGCTCGCCTTTCAGCATAAGCTCTTGAAGCTCTAAATCTGATATATGCAATGCTTGCAATTCAGTAACCTGTTCGTCCTTCGCTAAGGGCTTATCGGAAATCAGGTCAGATAACTCATAAGCCTTTGTTATCAGAGCGTTTTCTATGTTTTCTAAAACATAGCTTGGTGCAGAACAGTTTCCACGCCTAGCGTTGACGCAGCACAAGCGGGGCTTACCGGCCTTCGAAACACTTCCCTTGTTCACACGCGTCATAGTACTTCCGCATAGGGTACAAAATACCAAACCGGCGACAAGGCTCTGTAGCTCTCCCTTCTCCATCCTTACGCGAGGGCCGCTAGTTTTTCCCTCACGCATAAGCTGAACCCTGTCAAACTGCTCCCTTGATATGACCGCAGGGTAGTACCCGGCAATTGCGTCAAGTGCCTTCCTGCCTTTCCGACCGCCTACATATTCAACCTGATGCGGAATGATTACCCCCACAACAGCCTCGTTGCTCAGGATTTTCTGAATATAAGTCTTGTGCCAATGAGCCGCTTTGCGCTTCTGCTTTGGACCGTCACCGAAGGTGTCGATACCCTCAGCATCCAGCATCCGGGCAATCTGTTCGGCTCCTTTCCCCATTTCATATAGATCGAATATGCGACGAATAACTTCCGCACGTTCTAGATCAAGTTCAATAGCGTCGCCGCTCTGATCCATCTTGAGCCACGCAGGCACCCTTGAAGTCATAGGTTCACTTGAAGCAGCAGCACGCTTTGCTTTCCATGCCTCACGTAACCTGCGCCCCTTCGTGGCGCTTTCCTCATTAGCCCTAATCATGACAAGTAAGCTTTCAAATATCTTGAAAGGCTGCTCTACCAAGCTCTCTCGGCTGTAAACCTTTTCGTCTTGTACGGTTACAATAGTAATCCCGAAATTTATGATAGTCTGGAAAACTCCCATCGCCTCCCAAGGCGCTTGACGGCTTAAGCGGTCGAGATTCTCCACCAGGAGGAATGATCCATTCTCAACAATTCCGTCTTGCACGGCCCGCAAGAATGCAGCCAATGCTCCTTGATTTGCGTTCCGTCCGTAAAATGCAGAGATGCCCGGATCGTTTAGAGAAAGGCTATCATCAAGCTCTAGGCCATGCTTTGCGGCGTACTTCTCTGCCAGTTCACGCTGGCGGCGCGTACTATCGCCCGCCGCCTGTTCAGGCGTTGAGAACCTCAGGTAGCTGTATGCCTTCGTCATAGTTGCCTCGCCTCCGCAGGTGCTTCATGGGCCATTGCGGGGCTTAAAGCTACAACATGCTGATGGTCGGCCCGCCCGGGTCCGGCAAATCCATGCTCGCCGCCCGCCTGCCCGGCCTGCTGCCGGACCTGACGGCGGCCGAGGCGCTGGAGATTTCGCTGGTGCATTCGGTGGCGGGGATGCTGGCGGACGGCCGCTTGCTACGCCGGCCGCCGTTCCGCGAACCGCACCACTCCGCCTCCGTCCCCGCTTTGGTGGGTGGTGGGCAGCGGGCGCGGCCGGGGGAGATTTCCCTCGCCCATCTCGGCGTGCTGTTCCTCGACGAATGGCCGGAGTTCCCGCGCGCGGCGCTGGAGGCGCTGCGCCAGCCGATGGAAACCGGCCGCACCACCATCAGCCGCGCGAACGCCCACATCACCTATCCCGCGCGGTTCCAGTGCATCGCCGCGATGAACCCCTGCCGCTGCGGCTACCTCGGCGAACCGGCGCGGGAATGCGCGCGGGCGCCGGGCTGCGGGCAGGACTACCAGAACCGCCTGTCCGGTCCCCTGCTGGACCGCATGGACCTGACCATCGAGGTGCAGCCCCTGCCCCCAGCCGAGCTCACTCGCGCACCGCCGGGCGAACGCACCGAAACCGTCGCCGCCCGCGTCGCCGCCGCCCGCGACCGCCAGCGCGTCCGGGGCGGCGCGCGATGCAACGCGGAAGCCGAGTGGGAGGCCCTGCAACCGCTGGCGGAGGCGGAGGCGCTCGCCCTGCTGGAAACCGCGGCGACCCGGTTGCGGCTTTCGACCCGCGGCCAGGTCCGTAGCCTGCGTGTGGCGCGCACCGTCGCAGACCTCGCCGGGCTGCCGCGGATCGGCCGGGCGCATGTGGCGGAGGCGCTGGCCTTCCGGCACCGTATGCCCGGGCGGGTGAACTGACCCGCGCCGGGCGCGCTGGATTTCCATTCCGTCATCCGCAAGCCTGCGCCCCATGCAGATCATCCGCGACCTCCCGACGCTCCGCCACGCCAGCGCCACCGCCCGCTCCGACGGCCGCTCCGACGGCCGCTCCGGCGGCCGCAGGCTTGCCCTCGTCCCGACCATGGGCGCGCTGCACCAGGGCCACCTGGCGCTGGTCGCCGCGGCGCGGCAGGCGGCGGAGACGGTGGTGGTGTCCATCTTCGTCAACCCGCTGCAATTCGCGCCGACCGAGGACCTGTCCCGCTACCCACGCGACGAGGATGGCGACCTGGCGAAGCTGCGCGCCGCCGGCTGCGACCTGGTCTGGATGCCGGATGTCCCCACCATGTACCCACCCGGCTCCGCCACGCGGATCGAGGTCGCGGGCCCCGCCGAGGGTTTCGAGGGCAGCGCCCGCCCCGACCATTTCCGCGGCGTTGCCACGGTCTGCACCAAGCTGTTCAGCCAGACGCAGGC
Source organism: Falsiroseomonas sp. HC035 (assembly GCF_050563525.1). Classification (NCBI taxonomy): domain Bacteria; kingdom Pseudomonadati; phylum Pseudomonadota; class Alphaproteobacteria; order Acetobacterales; family Roseomonadaceae; genus Falsiroseomonas; species Falsiroseomonas sp. HC035. The sequence goes on along the minus strand of NZ_JBNXUN010000018.1, from coordinate 80,887 downwards.
GGATGTGGCGGTGTTCGGGGAAAAGGACTGGCAGCAATTGCAGGTGGTGAGCCGCGTCGCCGCGGACCTCGACCTGCCGATCCGCATCCTCGGCCATCCGACGGTGCGGGAAGCCGATGGCCTTGCCTGTTCCTCCCGCAACATCCGCCTGACGCTGGACCAGCGCGCCCTGGCGCCGCTGCTGCCGCGGCTGATGCAGACGGCGCTCGATACCATCCGCGCCGGCGCGGCGCCCCCGCCGGTACTGGCCCGCGCGACGCAGCAGCTTCTGGAGGCCGGTTTCGCGCCGGACTATCTGGCGCTGGTGCAGCCGGAGACGCTGGCGCCCTGGCAATCCGGCCCGGGCCGGCTGCTGGCGGCGGCCAGACTTGGCGAGGTGAGGCTGCTGGACAACATGGCGCTGTAGCGCTCAGCCAAGGCGGAAGGCGTCGGCGATCCGGCGCACCCGCCCCGCCGCATCCACCAGCAGCACGTCGAAGCGTACGCCCGACCCGCCATGCCCCGGGTTGGTCGCCATCCAGGCTTCTCCGGCCGCCCACAGCCGCGCCTGCTGGCGGGCGCCGAGGGCGAAGGCGGCGTCGCCGAGCGTCGCCCGCGCCTTCACCTCCACGAACACCAGCAACCCGTCGCGTTCGACCACCAGATCGATCTCGCCCGCCCCGGTGCGCACCCGCCGCGCGATGGTCCGGAAACCCTCGGCCGCCAGCGCGGCTTCGGCCCGGGCCTCGGCATGGCGGCCACGGGCCTCGGAGGCGCGGCGAGTGGTCGGCGAATCCATCATGCCCTACGCTAACCGCAACCGGATGGTGGACCCAATGCGCGCACGCCTGCTTGCCCTGTTTCTGCTGTTCGCCGCGCCGGCCTGGGCGCAGCCGGCGCAGCGCCACATGGTGGCGACCGCCAACAGCCACGCCAGCCATGCGGCGCGGGAAGTGCTGCGCGAAGGTGGGTCGGCGCTGGATGCCGCCATTACCGCCGCCGTGCTGATGACGCTGACGGAACCGCAGGCCTCCGGCCTCGGCGGCGGCGCGCTGATGCTGCACTACGATGGCGAGAGCCAGGCGATCGCCGCTTGGGACGGGCGGGAGACGGCACCGGCCGCCGCGGCCCCCGCCTTGTTCCTGCGCCCGGACGGCACGCCGATGCCGTTCCGGGAAGCGATGGAGGGTGGCCGCAGCGTCGGTGTGCCGGGCCTGCTGCGTATGCTGGAGGCAGCGCATCGCGAACACGGCCGCCTGCCCTGGGCCCGGCTGATCCAGCCTGCCCTCCAGCTTTCGGAGGACGGCTTCGCGGTGTCGCCCCGCCTCGCCGCCGCCATCGCGGGCAATGCGGAGGCGTTGCGGCGCGACCCCGGCGCGCGCGCCTACTTCTTCGACACAGCCGGCACCCCGCTGCCCGCCGGACACCTTCTGCGCAACCCGGCCCTGGCCGAAACCCTGCGGCAGGTGGCGCAGCAGGGCGCCGATGCGCTGAACCGCGGCAGCATCGCCGCCGACATCGCCGCGGCGGTGCGGGGGCACGTCAATCCAGGCGCAATGACCGAAACCGACCTGGCGGACTACCTCCCGGTGCGCCGCACGCCCGTCTGCGGCCCGTACCGCACCTTCCGCGTCTGCGGGATGGGGCCGCCGAGTTCGGGCGGCGTCGCGGTCGGCCAGATGCTCGGCGTGCTTGAGCACTTCCGCCTGGCGGGCCTGGACCCCCGGGGCGCCGATGCCGCGCATCTTCTGGCCGAGGCCGGGCGCTTGGCCTTCGCCGACCGCAACCTGTTCCTCGCCGACCAGGATTTTGTCGGCGTGCCGACCCTTGGCCTGCTCGATCCCGCCTACCTCACGCTGCGCGCCCAACTGGTCGACCGCGACCGCGCCATCACCACGCCGCGACCCGGCAACCCACGCTGGCGGGAGGCGGCGCTGGCGCCGCAGATGGATGAATACGGCAGCGGCACCACCCATATCGCGGTGGTCGATGGCGGTGGCGATGCCGTCTCCATGACCTCGACGGTGGAGGCGGTGATGGCGAGCCGGGTCTTCGTGCGCGGCTTCCTGCTGAACAACCAGCTCACGGATTTCAGCTTCGTGCCGGAGGTCGAGGGCCGTTCCGTCGCCAACCGCGTGCAGCCGGGCAAGCGGCCGCGCTCCTCCATGTCACCCACCATCGTCCTGGATGAGGGTGGGCGGCCGGTGCTGCTGGTGGGCTCGGCTGGCGGCGCCCGCATCATCGGCCATGTGGCGCAGACCCTGGTCGCGGTGCTGGACTGGGACCTGGACCCGGACCAGGCGCTGTCCCTGCCCCGCATCGGCGTGGTCGGCACCGGGCCGGTGGAGTTGGAGGCCGGAACCGCCGCCGCGAACCTGGCGCCGGTGCTGGAAGCCCGTGGTCATCGCGTGGATGTGCGCGAGATGAATTCCGGCCTTACCGCCATCCGCATCACGCCACAGGGTATCCTGGGCGCCGCCGACCCCCGCCGCGAGGGTACCGCCCTCGGCGATTGAAGGATTCCTGCCGATGCTTCGCCTGACGCTCGCCGCGCTGCTGCTGGCCACGACCTCCGCTATCCCTTCCGCCGGGGCGCAGGAGACGAAGGAGATCGGCCATGTGAACACGGCCATCACCAACCTCGGCCTGACCCGCAGCCACCGGGTGGTGGTGGAGCGCTTCGAGGATCCGGAGGTGCGTGGCGTCGCCTGCTACATCAGTCAGGCCCGCACCGGTGGCCTGTCCGGGATGCTCGGCGTGGCGGAAGACCCAGCCCGATTTGCGCTGGACTGCACCGCGACCGCCGCGGTGGAAATCCAGCCCGGCGCCCGCCGCGGCGACCGCGGCGAGGTGGTGTTTGAAAGCAACACCAGCCTGTTCTTCAAGGAAACCCGCGTCCACCGCTTCGTGGACGAGGAGCGCAACGCGGTGGTCTACATGGCCTGGAGCACGCGGCTGATCGACGGGTCGCCGTACAATGCGGTCTCCGTGGTTCCGGTCAGGTAGCCGCCACTTCGCCGATCAGCGGCTCGCCCACGCGGTCACGGCCTTCCTCGACCGCGTGGCAAGCGACCAGCGTCTCTGGCGTGCCGCGCGCCGTAATCATCTCCGGCCGCTCGGCGATGCAGCGCGCGTTCGCCAGCGGGCAGCGCGGATGAAATGGACATCCGCTTGGCGGGTCGATCGGGCTCGGCACCTCGCCGCCGACCGGGATGCGCTGGCGCCCGGTCATCTCCAGGTCCGGAATCGCCTCCATCAGCGCGCGCGTGTAGGGGTGGCGCGGCGTGTTGAAGAGCGTTTCCGCCGGGGCGAGTTCCACCAGGCGGCCGAGGTACATCACGCCGACCCGGTCGCTGACCTGCCGAACCACGGCCAGGTTGTGGCTGATGAACAGGTAGGTCAGCCCCAGCCGCTGCTGCAGGTCCTTCATCAGGTTCAGGATCTGTGCCTGCACGGAGACGTCGAGCGCGCTGGTCGGCTCGTCACAGACCAGGAACTCCGGGTTGGAGGACAGCGCGCGGGCGATGGAGATCCGCTGGCGCTGGCCGCCCGAGAATTCGTGCGGAAATTTCTGGCCGTCCAGCGGCGAAAGCCCGACCTGCGTGAGCAGTTCCGCCACGCGCGCCGTGATCTCGGGGTCCGATTTCAACAGGCCGAAGGCGCGGATGGGTTCCGCGATGATGTCCCGCACGCGCCATCGCGGGTTCAGGCTGGCGTAGGGGTCCTGAAAGATCATCTGCATGCGGCGGCGCTGGCTGCTGTCGGAGCGTGCCTCCGCCAGGTCCAGACCGTCGAAGATCACGCTGCCACGGGTCGGGCCGTACAGCCCCACCACCAGCCGCGCCACGGTGGATTTGCCGCAACCGCTTTCACCAACCAGCGAAAGGGTAGTGCCCTTCTCGATGGCAAAGGAGATGCCATCGACGGCGCGAAGCGTGCGCTTGCCCTCCCGCGCCATCACCCGCTGCACCAGGGGGCGGGAGACGTCGAAGTGGCGGGCGACGTCGATGGTCTCGAGCATCGGGGTGCTTGAGCTTGCCTTAAGCATGACGGGCCACCTCCTGCTCGGCGTACAGCCAGCAGGCCGCCAGATTCTCCTTGGCCGGCATCAGTTCGGGGCGTTCCACGCGGCAGCGGTCGAAGACATGGGGGCAGCGCGGATTGTAGGGGCAGCCGGGCGGAATGGCCGATAGCCGCGGCATGGCGCCGTCGATCTGCTGCATCCGTTCAAGCCTGCGTCCGACCGGCGGGATGGAGCCCATCAGGCCGGCGGAATAAGGGTGGGAGGCGTGCCGCACCACATTTCGCACGGCGCCGATCTCGATGATGCGGCCGGCATACATCACGGCGACACGGTCGGCGGTCTCCGCGATCACGCCCATGTCGTGCGTCACCAGCATCATGCTGGTGCCCTTGTCCCGTGCCAGGCCCTTCAGCAGCGCGATGACCTGCGCCTGGATCGAGACGTCGAGCGCCGTGGTTGGTTCGTCCGCCACGATCAGCTTCGGTTCCGCGCACAGCGCCAGCGCGATCACCACGCGCTGGCGCATGCCGCCGGAGAATTCGTGCGGGTAGCTGTCGATGCGCTGCGAAGCGGCGGGGATGCCGACCAGTTCCAGCCACTCGATCGCCTTGGCCCGCGCCTGCGCCGGGTTCAGCGGCAGGTGCGTCACCATCGTCTCAACCAGCTGGTCGCCCACGGTATACAGAGGGTTCAGCGTGGTCAGCGGGTCCTGGAAGATCGCGCCGATCTCGCGGCCGCGCAGCTTGCGCAGTTCGGAGTAGGGCAGGTTGTCGATGCGCCGGCCGTTCAACAGGATCTGCCCGCCGGCAATGCGGCCCGGCGGTTCCAGCAGGCCGATGATGGCGGCGCCCGTCATGGACTTGCCGGCGCCGGATTCGCCGACGACGCCGAGCACCTCGCCGGGCTGGATGCTGAAGGAAACGTCGTCGAGGGCGACGAGGGTGCCGCGGCGCGTGGGAAACTCCACGCGCAGGTTGCGGACTTCGAGAATCGGTACGGTCATTATCGCAGCTTTGGGTTCAGGGCGTCACGCAACCAGTCGCCCAGCAGGTTCACAGACAGCACCAGCAGGATGAGCGCGATGCCGGGGAAGATGGTGATCCACCACTCGCCGGAGAACAGGAAGTCGTTCCCGATGCGGATCAGCGTGCCGAGCGAGGGCTGCGTCGGCGGCACGCCCACGCCGAGGAAGGACAGCGTCGCCTCCGCCAGCACGGCGAAGCCCAGGTTCAGGGTCGCGATGACCAGCACCGGGCCGAGCACGTTGGGCAGGACATGCGTCACCATGATGCGTGCCCGGGACAGGCCGATGACGCGCGCCGCCTGCACGTATTCCTTGTTGCGCTCCACCATGGCGGAACCGCGCACGGTGCGGGCGAAGGACGGCCAGTTGGAAATGCCGATGGCGAAGATCACGACATACAGAGCGATCTGGTCATGCACCTCCCGCGGCAGGGCGGCGCGCACCACGCCATCGATCAGCAGGGCGATCAGGATGGTGGGGAAGGTCAGCTTGATGTCGGCGATGCGCATCAGCACCGAATCCACCATGCCGCCCATGTAGCCTGCGGCGAGCCCGGCGGTGATGCCGATGGACACCGACAGCAGCACCGCGAAGAATCCGACCAGCAGCGAAACCCGCGCGCCGTACATGATGGCCGACAGCACGTCCCGCCCCTGGTCATCCGTCCCCAGCAGGTAGGCCGGGTCGCCCTCCGCCTCCCAGGCCGGCGGCTTGAAGGCGTCCATCAGTTGCAGGGATGCGAGGTCGAAGGGATTGTGCGGCGCGATCCAGGGCGCCAGCACCGCGCCGCCGACGCAGATCAGGGCCACGATGGCGGATGCGACGGTGACCGGCGAGCGTGTGAAGGAATACCACAGGTCGCTGTCCAGCGCCCTGCGGATGGCATTCGGCCGGCGGATTTCGGGTGCGGTTGCCGACATCTCAGTGCGCCCCCTTGCCACGGCCGATGCGCAGGCGCGGATCAACCGCGTAGTACAGCAGGTCCACGATCAGGTTGATGGTGACGAACATCAGCGCGATCAGCAGCAGGTAGGCGGACATCACGGGGATATCTGCGGCGCTGACGGACTGGATGAACAGCAGCCCCATGCCCGGCCACTGGAACACCGTCTCCGTCACAATGGCGAAGGCGATGATGGCGCCGAGCTGCAACCCGGTGATGGTGATGACCGGCACCAGCGTGTTCTTCAGCGCATGGCCGAAATGCACGGCCCGGTTCGGCAGGCCGCGGGCGCGGGCGAACTTGATGTAGTCGGTGCGCAGCACCTCCATCATCTCCGCCCGCACCAGGCGCATGATCAGCGTCAGCTGGAACAGGCCGAGGGTGATGGAGGGCAGGATCAGCGCCTTCAGCCCCGACCAGGTCAGCAGCCCGGTGGACCAGCCGCCGACCTGCACCGTGTCGCCACGCCCGAAGCTGGGCAGCCAGCCGAGCCAGACGGAGAAGGTCAGGATCAGCAGGATGCCGATCAGGAAGGTCGGCAGGGACACGCCGATCAGGCTGAAGGTCAGGAAGAAGCGGCTGAGCCAGGAATTGCGGTACAGCCCGGTATAGACCCCCATCGGCACCCCGATCGCCAGGGCCAGGAAAGCCGCGCACAGCGCCAGTTCCAGCGTTGCCGGCGCGCGTTCGACGATGAGCTGCGCAACCGGGCGGGACAGGCGGTAGGAAAGCCCGAATTCGCCCTGCGCCGCATTCATCACGAACTTCGCGAACTGCACGAAGAAGGGCTGGTCCAGCCCGAGGTCGGCCACCAGCGCGTCGCGCTGCGCGATCGTGTAGTCCTGCCCGAGCATGATTGCGACCGGATCGCCGACATAGGCGAACATCGCGAAGGACAGCAGGGCCACCGTCAGCATGACGGGCAGCGCCTGCAGGAAGCGGCTGACGATGAAGGCGAACACGTTCCCGGATGATCCTTCAGGATGCCGCGGGCCGGAAGCCCGCGAGGCAAAAGGCGGCGGCGCGGGAATGCCGCGCCGCCGGTAGGCCCGTCAACCTACGCTACTCGACTCGTGCAAAGCGGAAGTAGGGCTGGTTGTTCGCCGCGTGGGGGATGTTGATGTTGGACCGCATGGCCCAGGGGATCATCTGGTGGTGCAGCGGGATGTGCGGCACCTCCTCCCGATAGATGCGCAGCGCCTCATGGATGGCGGCGGTGCGCTCCGGCCCGGACTGGGTCTTCATGCGGGTGATCAGCGCATCCATCCGCGGGTCGCTGTAGCGGCCGTAGTTCCAGATGCCGTCGCCCTGCGCCCCGTTCCGCGTCGCCAGCAGCGACTGGAAGGAATACAGCGCATCCATCGCCGGCACGCCCCAGCCGAGCAGGTAGATGCTGGTGTCGTCGCGCTGGATCTGCTGGAAGAACGGCGCCAGCGGCTGCGCCTTGACCGAGGTGCGGACACCGACGCGCGACCACATCGCGGCGATCGCCTGGCAGATCTGCTCGTCGTTGATATAGCGGTTGTTCGGGCAGTCCAGCGTGATGCCGAAGCCGTTCGGGTAGCCGGCCTCCGCCAGCAGGGCGCGCGCGCGGGCCTGGTCATACGGCAGGCGCACATCCTCGGCCGCGGTGTAGCCATTCACCTGCGGCGGGAAGAAGGTGCCGGTCGGCACGCTGAAGCCGCGCATGGTGGTGCGGTTGATCGCCTGGATGTCGATGGCGTGGTACAGCGCGCGCCGCACCCGGACATCCTTCAGCGGGTTGCGCCCGCGCACGTCGCTGTACAGCAGCTCGTCCCGGAACATATCCATCGCGATGAAGATGGTCCGCACCTCCGGACCCTCCAGCACCTTGATGTTCTGGGCATTGCGCAGCCGGTTCAAATCCTGCAACGGCGGGTCGAGCAGGAAGTCCACCTCACCGGACAGCAGCCCCGCCACGCGGGTCGCGTCGGACGCGATGGGGCGGAAGACCAGCTCCTGGATGTTGGCCCGCGCGCTGGCTTCCTCCTGCCAGCCGAACCAGTCCGGGTTGCGGCGCATCACGGTCCGCACATCCTGCTCGCGCGACACCAGGCGGAAGGCGCCGGTGCCGTTCATGTTGCGGACGGTGTGCATCTCCTCCCGCGCCCGGGTGTTCTGCGGGCGGGTGGCGTTGTTCGCCTCCGACCACGGCTTCGACATGATGTAGATCGAGGCCAGCTTGTTCGGCAGGATCGGGTCGGCCAGCTTCAGGAAGATGTCGACGGTGTAGTCGTCCACCTTCACCGCGCGCTCGACGGTATCGACAAAGATGCCGTAGTTCGAGGTCGGCGCCAGCGCGCGCTCGATCGAGAACACCACGTCGTCGGCGTTGAAGGCCTGGCCCTCATGGAACCGCACGCCCTGGCGCAGCACGAAGCGCCATTGGGTGGGGGAGACCTCGGTCCAGGACAGCGCCAGGGCCGGTCGGATGGTCAGGTCCGCGTTGCGGCTGATCAGCGGGTCGTAGACCTGTTGCAGCAGCAGCGCGACGCTGCCGATGTTCTGGCTGTGGGGGTCCAGCGTGTTGGCATCCGCCGCGGCGGACCACCGAACCGTTTGCGCCTGTGCCGCGCCCGGCACCCCTCCGCCCAGCAGCAGCGCAGCCGCGGCCGCCATCAGCACCCTTCGCATCATCCCGAAACTCTCCCGATGTCAGCGGCGAGTCGCAGCGCTCGCCTGCATGAACCATTGGACATATCGCGCCCCGCCCCGCGGCGGAAGCGCCATCTCAGCCCTTCGGCAGGCGCTTCGCCGCGACCGCGCCGTCCCCTGCCCAATCCCGCAGCAGGGTGAAGCCGACGGCGAGCAGAACCGGCCCCAGGAACAGCCCGAGGATGCCGAAGCCGATCACCCCGCCGATTGCGCCCAGCAAGGTCAGCAGCAGCGGCAGGTCGGCGCCGCGGCTGATCAGCCAGGGCCGGATGACGTTGTCGACGGAGGATATGCCGGCCGCGCCATAAACCAGCATGAAGATGCCCCAGCCCGTACTTCCCTGGGTGAACAGCCAGATGGTAGCCGGAATCCACACCAGCGGTGCGCCAACCGGCAGGATGGACAGCACGCCCGCCACGACCCCCAGCAGCACCGGCTGCGGCACGCCCGCCACCCACAGGCCGAACACCGTCATCGCCCCCTGCACGATGGCGGTGCCGAGCAGGCCGTAGACCACGCCGCGCGTCACGTTGCCGGCCAGCAGGATGAGACGCCGGGTCGGCGGGCCCGCCAGCTTCTCCATCACCGCCTCCGCATGGGCGGCCATGGCGGGGCCGTCGCGGTAGAAGAAAAAGGCCAGGAAGATCGCAAGGATCAGCTCCGCGAGCCCGGATAGCAGGGCCAGCAGCACCGCCAGGGCGCTGCTGGCGATGTCGCCGGCGAAAGGCCGGATGGTCTCGAACAGCCCGGCGAAGGTGGTGTCCAGCCCTTCCGTCAGGCTGCGCACCGTCTCCCCCACATAGGGCAGGCCGCCGAGCCAGGTCACCAGGCTGGGCAAGGTGGTGACCAGCAGGCCCTCCACCGAATTGCGCAGGCCGTCGATCTCCTCCCGCGTCGTCGGCGTGGCAAAGACCAGCGGCAGCGCGATCAGCACGAATTCCAACGTTACCATGACCAGAGCGGCACTGCCCGGCCCCAGCCCCGTCTTCTCCCGCAGCACGCGGAAGGCAGGCCAGGTGGTGTAGGCCAGGATCACCGCCCAGAGCAGAGCGGAGATGAAGGGCCGCATCACCCAGAAACAGCCGATGGCCAGCGCGACAAGAGCCGCAAGGCCGATCAGGCGGGCGGGGCGGAGGGACTCCTGGCTCATGCTCGTTTCCGGATTGGCCCTGTCGGCTTAGCCGAAGCCGCCCCCTAAAGCATCACCCCGTTGGCCAGACGTCGGGCTTGCCCGGCGCCCGCTTGCAAGGCACACCCGGCGGCAACCTCGGGAGGGTCGTCCGCCATGCCGCGCTTCGCCGCCAACATCTCGTTGATGTTCACCGAAATCCCCTTTCTCGACCGGTTCGGCGCGGCGGCGAAGGCCGGCTTCAAGGCGGTAGAGTTCCTGTTCCCCTACGAGTTCCCGGCCGCCGAGATCGCCACCCGCCTGAAGGACAACGGCCTGTCCCAGGTGCTGTTCAACGGCCCACCCGGCGACTGGAACAAGGGCGAGCGCGGACAGGCCGCCCTGCCCGGCCGCCAGGCCGAATTCCGCGAAGGCTTTCTGAAGGCCCTGGACTACGCCGCCGCGCTCGGATGCCCGCGCATCCATGTCATGTCCGGCCTGGCGCCTGCCGGCGTGCCGCACGACACGATGACGGCGACGCTGGCCGCCAACCTGGCCTGGGCGGCGGAACAGGCGGCGCCGGCGGGCGTGAAGCCGGTGATCGAGCCGATCAACCACCGGGACATCCCGGGGTTCTTCCTGAACACAACCGATCAGGCCGCCGCCATCATCGAGGCCATCGGGCCGGAGAAGGTCGGCATGCAGTTCGACCTGTACCATTGCCAGATCACCGAGGGTGACATCGTCAAGCGGGTCGAGCGCCACCTGCCGCTGATTGCCCACATGCAGGTGGCCGACAATCCCGGCCGCAACGAACCCGGCACCGGAGAGGTGAACTGGGACTTCGTCTTCAAGCGCATCGACGCACTCGGCTTCCGCGGCTGGATCGGCTGCGAGTATCGCCCGGCCGGCGAAACCGTGGCCGGGCTCGGCTGGTTCGCCCCGTTCCGCGACTGAGCATCCGCGCTTACCTGACCCTCGGAGAACATTGATGAAAATCGGATTCATCGGACTCGGCATCATGGGCAAGCCCATGGCCCTGCACCTGAAGACCGCCGGCCACGACGTCTGCGCGCCGGACCGCGCCAGCCTGACCGCCGAGCTGCGCGAGGCGCTGACGATCCTGCCGGACGCTGCCGCCGTGGCGCAGGCGGCGGAAGTCATCATCCTGATGGTGCCGGACACCCCCGACGTGGAAGCCGCGCTGTTCGCCACGAAAGGCGTGGCGGAGGGGCTGTCGCCGGGCAAGCTGGTGATCGACATGTCCTCGATCAGCCCGACCGCCACCAAGGCCTTCGCGGCCAAGGTCGCCGAGAAGGGCTGCGACTACCTCGATGCGCCGGTGTCCGGCGGCGAGGTCGGCGCCAAGCAGGCCACGCTGACCATCATGGTCGGCGGCACCGAGGCCGCGTTCGAGCGCGCCAAGCCTCTGTTCGAGGCGATGGGCAAGAACATCACCCTGGTGGGCGACACCGGCGCCGGCCAGACCTGCAAGGTGGCCAACCAGATCATCGTGGCGCTGACGATCGAGGCGGTGGGCGAGGCGCTGGTCTTCGCCAGCAAGGCTGGCGCCGATCCGGCCAAGGTGCGCCAGGCGCTGATGGGTGGCCTCGCCACCTCCCGGATCCTGGAACTGCACGGGGAGCGCATGATCAAGCGTACCTTCAACCCGGGCTTCCGGATCGAGCTACACCAGAAGGACCTGAACATGGCGTTGCAGGCCGGCAAGGAGCTTGGCGTAGCGCTGCCCAACACCGCGTCCACCGCGCAGCTGATGGCCGCCTGCGCCGCGCTTGGCGGCGCTGCCTGGGACCATTCAGGGTTGGTCAAGGCGCTGGAGACGATGGCGGCGCACAAGGTGGCACCGGACGCCTGAACAGGACTCCTGAACCGGGGCCTGGACGGGCCGGCTCAGGCTTCCGTCTCGCCCAACGCGGCCGCGTCGACGAGTGCCGCGCGGGCGACGGATGGGCGGCCCTTTTACCGGGCGACCCTGGCGCGAATCGCCATGTCGTCCGGCGTGGCGTCGGCATGCGGATTTGCCGGAATGCGCCACGCCGCTGCTCCCCCTGGCGCGGTACAGTGCCGATCCGCAGCCCGGCCCAACCCGAGGACACGCGGCTCATCGAGAAGGCGGAGGGAGCGGGTTGACCGGCTGCGTGGGGCGCGGGACGCGGTCAGCATGGTCACCTCCCCTTCTTGCCGTCGTGCCTTCCGCCTTGCATGAAGATTATTGAATAATGCGGTGGTATGCCGGCACCGAGTCGTTATCGCGGTATACGGTGCGGAGCGGACTGAAATCCGGACATGGGCGGTGTGCCGGACGCACCCTACTACCGTGGGTAGGTCCAGTTCGGCGATGTCTCAGCCGCACAACCATAGGCGGTGCAGGCCTTCTTCAAGCCACAATTTTTCCGTGTTTTTGCGTTGCTTTCCATCTCCGCGTCCCGCATTTTAGGTCCACAAGCGAGGTGGCTGAGATTCGTTCTCTGACACAACGGTTGTATCCGAAATGATCGACCTACGGGGGATTGCATGCGTTTCGCGGACATAGGGCAGCAATTGCGTGCCTATCGCCTCGAATCCGGCCTCCGGGCTGAGGAAATCGCAGCCCGCCTCGGCGTCTCCCGTGCCGCCCTGTACCGCTACGAGAAGGGCGAGGTCATCAAGCTGGATACGATCCGGCGGCTGGCCGAACTCCTGAAGATTTCGCCGCTGTCGCTACTCGGTATCGGCGTCGAATATTTCGCACGCCCACTGGCTTTCCAGGAGCGCCTCCGTCAGGTCGAGGAACAGGCCGACCAGATCCTGATCGTCGGCGGCGCCTTCTGCTACCAGACCGCGACCGATGCCTTCGACGGCGCGGTGGGCGAGGCCTGGACGGAAGCCGCGGATGCCGCGCCGGAACGCCTGCAGGCCCGTGCCAGCGCCGACCAGGCGCTCGGCCTGCTCGCCGCCCGCAAGCGCCTGCACGCGGCGCGCCGGCCCACCATCATCGCGATCCTTGGCGAAGCCGCGCTGCGCCGCTTCCTGCAGGAAGGCGTCTGCGCCGGCCTCACCGTGCCGGAACGCACACGCCAGCGCTGCCTGGCGGCGGCGCGCGCCGAGGCCGAAGCCATCGCGGCAATGATGGAGAGCGTGCCGATCGGTGTGCAGCTTGGCCTTGCCTCGGGCGTCGAGCCGACCGGTGGCTTCATGGTGCTGCGCGGGCGGGAACGCGCGCATGTCGTGTCCTCGCCCTTCCCGGCCGATACGCCGCCGAATGGCGGCCTCGGCGTCGGGTCCATCACCGCAGCGGATGAAGCGGTGGCGGCGCATCAGCGGGTGGCGGAAGTCGCCTGGCGGGATGCAATGAAGGGTGCGCAGGCGGCCGCCCGGGTCCGGGAGATGATCCGCACCGTCGCCGGCTGATCATACCTCGCGCCGCGCCTCCACCACCTCCTCATCCTCCGGGCTGCGCCGGGTGGCGAAGCCCAGGGCGCGAATGAAGGCCAGCATCGGCGCGTTATCGGCAAGTATCTGGCCGACGATGGTCTTTATTCCGGTGGTGCCGGCCCAGTCGAACAGACGCTGCATCAGTTGGCGGCCGAGCCCCTGGCCCTTCATGTCCCGGTCCACCACCACGGCGAATTCGCCCGTGATGCCATCGGCCTCCCGGATCAGGCGGGAGACGCCGAGCAACTCCTCCGTTCCATCCGCACGCCGGCGCGCGGCGACGAAGGCCATTTCCCGGTCGTAGTCGATCTGAGTCATGCGGGCGACCTGCACCGCCGGCAATTCCCGCAACTGGCTGAAGAAGCGCCAGCGCACATCCTCCGGCGCCAGCCGGCGGAACATCTCCGCATGCGCCTCGGCATCCTCCGGGCGGATCGGGCGCACCGTCAGCGTCTCCCCGGATTTTGCCTGCCAGGGCGCCACCCACTCCTCCGGATAGGGCGGGATGGCCAGCAGCGCCGCCTCGCCCGCGGGGCGCAGCCGCAGCGAGGCATCCACCGCCACCACCCCCGCCGTATCCGCAAACAACGGATTGACGCCGAGCGACTCGATCTCCGGAAAATCCACTGCCACCTGGGACAGCCGCACCAGTGCCCCAGCCACCGCATCGAGGTCGACGGCCGGATGGTCGCGGTAGCCGGCCAGGATCGCGGCGCCCCGGCTGCGGCCGATCAGCCCCTGCGCCAGGGCCTGGTTCAGCGGCGGCAGGTCGAAGCCCTCGTCGCCCAGCAGGTCGGCCGCGGTGCCGCCGAGCCCGAAGGCGATGTAGGGGCCAAACATGGCGTCATCGCCGAGCCGCATCCGCAATTCCTGCGCCCGTCCGGCTTGGCGCTGCACCAGGAATCCGTCGAGGCGCGCTGTAGGCCGCTCGCGCCGCGCCCGATCCAGCATCGCCTCCGCCGCCTCCCGCACCGCGATCGTGCTGCGCAGGCCGAGCGCGACGCCGCCGATCTCCGTCTTGCGGGCGATATCCGGGCTGCGCAGCTTCAGCACCACGGGGAAGCCGATCCTGGCGGCGGCATCAACCGCTTCCGTCACGCCGCGCGCAACCCGGCCCGGCACCACCGGCAGGCCGTAGGCGGCCAGCACCGCCAGCGCCTCGTCCTCCGCCAGCGAAAGCCGGCCCTCCGCGCGCGCGGCCGCCAAGATGGCGCCGACGGCAACGCGGTCCGGTTGCAGGGCCAGCACCTGGCGGCCAGGCAGTTCGGCGGCGGCGGCGCGGTTCTGGCGGTCGTGCAGCAGGTGCAGGGCGCCCCGCACTGCCGCTTCCGGCGTCGCGAACACCGCAAGTCCCGCGGCGGCGAGCGCGCCGCGCTGCGCGCCCGCGGTGCTCTGCCCGGCCCAGCAGACCAGGATCGGCGCGGCACGCGTCGCCTTGGCGGCGGCGGACAGCGTGGCGGCGGTGGGCGCCGCATCCTCCCCGGCGACAGGCGCATGCAGAGCGATAACGGCGTCGACCTGCCGGGCCGCGGCCAGCATCATCGCCGCCTCGCCCAGCGCATTGCCGGAATTGGGCGCGAGGATCAGCGGGTTGTGGCCCGAAAAACCAGGGCGGAGGCCAATTTCCAGTGCCTGGCGGGATTCATTCGCCAGTTCCGCCAGTCGGCCGCCCCCCGCCAACACCGCATCGGCGGCGAGCAGGCCGAGGCCGCTGGAATTCGCCACCAGCGCAATCCGGTCTCCCGCGCCGCCGCCCGGCACCAGCCTGACGCGTGCCAGCGTCTCGGCCGCCGAAAGCAGGTCGTCCAGCCCGGCAACGCGCAGCACCCCGGCGCGGCGCAGCGCCGCATCCATCACGGCATCGGCAAGGCCCGACGGGTCTGCCAGCCTGCCGCCGGCCCGGATCGCCACCACCGGCCGCATCCGTGCCGCGGCGCGGGCGGCGGAGATGAACATGCGGCGGTTCTTGATGCGGCGCAGTTCCAGAAGGATCGCGCCGGTGCCGGGGTCACGGGACAGCCAGTCGAGCGCATGCGCGAAGCCGAGGTCGTCATTCTCGCCGATGCCGATGACATGGCTGAAGCCGACCGCCTCGGCCTCCGCCCAATCCAGCACGGCGCGCGACAGGGCGGAGGATTGCCCGACCAGCGCCAGCCGACCCTTGCGCGGCGCCAGGTGCGAGAGCGAAGCGTTGAGGCCGATGCCCGGCACGCAGATGCCAAAGCTGCCCTGGCCGAGCGCCCGGACGCCGGTGCGTTGGCAGATTCCGGCCAGCCCCCGCGCCGGCCCGGGCACCACCACCGCATGGCAGCCGCGGGCGGCCAGCGCCGCCATCGCCGCCTCCAGCGCCTCCGGCAGCAGCGACAGGATGGCGAGGTCCGGGGCATCTGGCAGCGTGGCAATACCGGCCGGGTCCAGCGGCCCCGGCATCGTCAGCGTGCCACCAAAGCCGCCCGCCGCAAGATTGGCCGCCAGCGCCGCCGAGGCCGGCAGCGCCGGATCGGCCAGCAGCAGGACATGGCGCGGGCGGTACAGCGCCTGTTCGCGGAATCGCAGGGCCGAATGATGCGCGAGGCTGGTCGAAAGGCTCATGGTGCAGTGCAACATGCGCTGTGGGATGGGCTGCCGCAACCGGGTGGGCTTGCCCGGCCGGGCATTACCGCCTCCGATAGCGCAGAACAGGCGACAGGAACCACGATGCCCGCTCAAGACCCGCGCTGGGACCCGGAGATGATGGCCTTCTCGGCGATGATGGAGGAACAGGCGGCCAGCCAGCCACCCATCACGCTGACCCTGCCGCTGGAGGCGGCGCGGGCGCAGACCGATGCGGCGAACATCCCGCTGGCGGTCGGCGGCCCCGTCATGGCGGAGACGGCGGATCGCTGGCTGCCGATCCGTGGCCGCCGCCTGCTGTGCCGGCTGCACAAGGCGGCAAAGGGCAGCCTGCCGGTGCTGGTCTACATCCATGGCGGCGGCTGGGTCTGGAACAGCATCGACACGCATGACCGCCTGATGCGCGAGTACGCCGCCGGCGCCGGCTGCGCCGTGGTCGGCCCCGACTACGCGCTGAGCCCGGAGGCGCCTTTCCCGCAGGCGCTCGAGGAGTGCGCGGCGGTGGTGCGCTGGGTGGCGAGGCAGGGCGCCGAATGGGGGCTGGATCCGTCCCGCATCGTACTGGGCGGCGACAGCGCCGGGGCGAACCTGGCAATGGGCGCCGCGCTGCTGCTGCGGGAGACCGACCCGGGCCTGAAGCTGCGCGGCCTGTTGCTCAACTACGGGGTGTTCGACGCCGACCTCGACCGGCCATCCTACCGCGAATTCGCTGACGGCTACTTCCTGACCCGCGACAAGATGCGCTTCTACTGGGACTGCTACGCGCCGCGCCCGGCCGACCGGCTGAACCCGCTGTGCAGCCCGCTACGGGCCGACCTCAAGGGCTTGCCGCCCTGCCTTCTGCATGTGGCCGAACTGGACGTGCTGAGTTCGGAGAACTTCGCCATGGGCGACCGGCTGCGCGCCGCGGGGGTCGAGGTGCAGCAGGCAACCTTCCCGGGCACCGCGCATGGCTTCCTGCGCTCGGTCAACCATGTGGCCGCCGCCCGCCGCGCGGCGGCGGAGGGCGGTGCGTGGCTGGGGGGCGTCTTGGCCTAGCCAGCCAGTGCCCGCTTCGCGACCTCCGCGAGGAAGCCGCTGGCGGTCGGCAGAACGGCGTCGTTGAAGTCGTAATGCGGGTTGTGCAGCTCGCACCCGCCTTCGGCCGGGCCGTTGCCGATCCAGACGAAGGCGCCCGGCACCTCCTTCAGGAACCAGGAGAAATCCTCGCCGGTCATCGCCGGCGGCACGTCGCGGCGCAGCGGGGCGACGGCACCGGCGGCGGCGGCGGCCAGGTCGCGCTCGGCCGGGTGATTGGCCGTCACCTCGACGCCCTGGCGCCAGTTCGCCACGACGCGCACGCCGCAGGCCGCGGCAATGCCCTCCGCCACGCGGTGCAGGCCTTCGCGGATCGCCTCCCCGGCCGAATCGGCCAGCCAGCGGGCGGTGCCCTTCAGCACCACCTGGAACGGGATCTGGTTCTGCGCCTCGCCGCCCTGCACCATGGTCACGCTGACGACGCCGCCGGCCAACGGGTCCAGGTTGCGGGCCACGATGCTCTGCAGGGCCACGATGCAGTGCCCTGCGGCCACCATCGGGTCCTGCGACAGATGCGGCAGGGCGGCGTGGGCGGCGTGGCCCTCGAAGGTGATGTCGAAGCGGGCGCCGGCCGCCATCACGGCCTTGTCATGAACGGCGACGGTGCCGGCCGGAAGACCGGGCCAATTATGCCAGCCAAAGATGCGGTCCATCGGGAAGCGGCTGAACAGCCCCTCCGCGATCATGCTGCGGGCGCCGCCGCCGCCCTCCTCGGCCGGCTGGAACACCAGATGCACCGTGCCGTTCCAACCCTTGTCGTCGAGCAACAGCCGCGCCGCGCCGAGCAGCGCCGTGGTGTGGCCATCATGGCCGCAGGCATGCATCACGCCGGGAACCGTGCTGGCGTACGGCAGGTCGGCGTTCACCTCCTGGATCGGCAGCGCGTCCATGTCGCCGCGCAGGCCGACGCTGCGGTTGCCGCCTCCGCGCCGCAGGGTCGCCACCACGCCATGGCCGCCGACGCCTTCGGCGATCTCGGTGACGCCCATCTCCCGCAGTTTTTCCACCACGAAGGCGGCGGTGACGCCCTCGTGCAGGGTCAAGCCAGGATGGGCGTGCAGGTGGCGGCGCCAACGCGTCAGCGTTTCGGCAAAGACTGTGTCCATGGCATGAGACTAGCGCATCCGGCCGAATGGCTCCATGGCTGCCGCGCGATCGGGGCCTGCCGGAAGATCGCAACCGGTGATGCAACTTTCTCCCGCACCCAGGACTTTACCGTCAGGTGAAACAGACGCTGCGACTTTTCCTCCTGCTGCTGGCCCTGGTGCTTGCGCCCTCCTCCTGGGCGCAGCAGGCCGACCCGGCGCCGGGGACGCTGCCCTACACCACCACCATCGTGCCGACCGGAACGGAAGCGCTGGACGGTCCGCTCACCGAGGCATCGCGCCTCCGGCGCCTGGCCGGCGAGGCGCTGGTGGATGCCTTCGGCCTGGTCTCCCGCGCACTCGGAGAGGCGCCACTGCTGGACGAGGTGCTGCGCGCCGAGGGCTACTGGGCCGGGCAGATCGCCGTCCGCATCGCCGGCGAGCCCGCCGACACGCCGGGCCTGGCGCAGCGCCTGGCCGCGACCGTCAGCCCCGGCACCGAGGTTCCTGTCGAGGTCCGCGTGACAGCCGGCCCGCGCTACAGCTACCGCCGCATCACCCTGCGCCCCAACACGGCGGAGGGCGCGGAGGCGGTGCGGGCGCTGGGCGATCCACCGGGCATCGCGGTCGGCGACCCGGCCCGCGCCGGGCCCGTGCTGGATGCCGAGACGGCCCTGCTGGGCCGCCTGCGCATCGCTGGCTTCCCGCTGGCCAGCGTGGTGGACCGCGAGGTGCTGGTGAACCACGAGATGCAGGCGATGGACGTCACCTGGACCCTCGCCCCTGGCCCCGCCGCCCGCTTCGCGCAGCCGGAAATCGCCGGCGATACCGCCGTCAGCCAGCGCCTGCTGGCGCGCATCACCAACCGCTTGGCGGGCGAGCCCTATGCGCCGGAGGCTCTGGAGCGTACGCGGCGGGAGTTGCTGCGCCTCAGCGTCTTCGACAGCGTCCGCGCCCGCGCCGGGGACCGGCTGGACGAGGCCAGCCAGTTGCCGGTGACCTTCACCGTCTCCGACCGGCCGCGCAACGCGCTGGGCGCCACGGTGGCCTACGAGACCAATTACGGCCCCTCCACAAGCCTCTATTACGAACGGCGCAACCTGTTCGGCAATGCGGAGCTGTTGCGGCTGGAACTGGTCGCCTCGCGGCTCGGCGCGGATACTGACGAGGCCAATCTGCGGCTTGGCGCCAATCTGCGCCGCCCAGGGCTGATCGATGGCCGCACAACGCTCGTGCTGGACGTGGCGACGGTGCGCGAAAGGCTGGACGCCTACGACCGCGACGCCGTCACCACCTCCGCCTTGCTGGAACGCCCGTTCGGCGAGCGCTGGGTGCTGCAGGCGGGGCCGACCTTCGAGACAGGCCAGATCGGGCGCGACGGCAATTTCGATCCCTTCACCCTGGCGGGCTTCGTCATGGGCGCGCGGTTCGACACCACGAACGCCTCGCTCGACCCGCGCAGCGGCTACCGGGCCAGCCTGATCGTGGTGCCCTATGCCGACATCGCGGAAGGCGGTGGCTTCGTCCGCACCGTGGGCACGCTGCGCAGCTACTTCGACCTGACCGGCGGCGGCGGCACCGTGCTGGCGCTGCGCGGATCCGTCGGCAGCCTGGTCGGCGCGGATCGCAGCGTGCCGCTGGACAAGCGCTTCTACGCCGGCGGCGGCGGGTCCGTGCGCGGCTACGCCTACCAGTCGATCGGGCCACGCGATGCGCAGGGCCGGCCGAATGGCGGATCGAGCCTGGTGGAGGGCTCGATCGAACTGCGCCAGCGCATCACCGGCAACATCGGCATGGTCGCCTTCCTCGATGCCGGTTCGGTCGGGCAGACTGAGACGCCGAGCCTGGACGAAGTGCGCTACGGTGCCGGGCTCGGCGTGCGCTACGCGACGGCCATCGGGCCGCTGCGACTTGATGTCGCCTTGCCGCTGCAAAAGCAGGATGGTGACGACGGGTACGGATTGTATGTCGGACTTGGCCAAGCCTTCTGAGCCCCGCGCCCCGCAGCGGCGGCGCTGGCCGAAGGTCCTGCTTGGCCTGGTGCTCGTGCTGCTGTTGCTCCCGCCGCTGCTGGTCGGCGGCGCGTTGCTCTATGCCAACACGGAGGGCGGCCGGGCACGGCTGGCCGGGCTGGCGGAATCCTTCGTCCCGGGCCTGACGCTGGAGGGCCTGAGCGGTCCCCTGCCCGGCCGCCTGGCCATCGACCGCATTGCGCTGGCGGACGACGAGGGCATCTGGCTGGAGATCGCGAACGCCCGGCTGGAATGGGACCCGCGCGCGCTGTTCCGGCGCGAGGCGCATATCAACCTGCTGTCCGCCGAACGCCTGGCGCTGCACCGCCTGCCACCCGCCGCCCCGGACCAGCCGCCGCCGGAGCCCGGCGGGCCGCTGCTTCCCGAATTGCCCAACCTTCCGGTGGCGCTGCGGCTAGACCGGCTGGAGGTGTCACGGATCGAGCTCGGCCAGCCGGTGCTGGGCCAGGCGGCTGTGCTGCGGGCGGAAGGCATGGCGCTGCTGGATGCTGCCGGCCTGACCACGTCGCTCGATCTGCGCGATCCGGAGGGCGCCACGGCGGTGGCCTTGCAGGCGGCGCTGCGGCCCGAGACCGGCCGGCTTTCGGCCGAGATCCAGGTTCGCGATGCCGCCGGCGGCCCGCTGCCGCGCCTGCTCGGGCTCCCCGACCGGCCGCTCTCGCTGGACCTGACGCTGGATGGCCCGCCCGATTCGGCCGCGCTGACCCTGCGCGCCGCGGCGGGCGAAGACCTTGCGCTGGATGTGGCAGGCACGCTTCGGGCGCCTGACATGCAGGGGCTGGGCGCCGATCTGCGCGGTACGGCGAATGCTTCCGGGCTGCTCGAGGGACCGCTGGCGCCGCTGGCCGGGCCGCTGGAGCTGGCGCTCGATGCGCAGCGGATGCCGGACGGGTTCTTCGATCTTCGCGCCCTGCGCATCTCCGGCTTCGCCGGCCAGATCGCCGCCAGCGGCCGCATCGCCGCCGATTTCAGCACCGCCGCCCTCCGGGCCGAGGCGGCGCTGGCGGGTTCGGAGACCTTCACGGCGCTGCTGCCGCCGGGGATCGTTGGGTGGGACGGTCTCGACCTGCGCGCCGCGGTGGATGGCCCGCTGACGGCGCCACGAATCGATGCGACGCTGGCCGCGCGCGGCTTCCGGTCCGACCAGCATCCGCTGATGGCGGTGCTTGGCGCGACGCCGCGCCTGACGCTCCGCGCCACCGGGCCGGACCGGATCGAGCAGGTCGCGCTGATCGGCGCGGCAATCCAGGCGCGGGCGGAAGGTCGTGTCGGAGATACGCTGGACTTGCGCTTCGGGCTCGACCTCGCCTCCGTCGAGGGCGCCGCGCCGGGGCTTTCCGGCGCGCTGCGCCTGACTGGTACTGCCAGCGGCCCGGTCGCCGATCCGACGCTCACTCTGGATGCCCGGTCCGAACGGCTTGAAATGGCGGGCCAGGTGCTGGAGGCGCTGTCGCTCACCGCCCGCATCGCCAATCCGGCCAGTGCGCCGGCCGTCAATGCCCAGGCCGAGGGTCGCTTCCAGGGCCAGCCCCTGGCGCTCGATGTGCGCGGCGGCCCGCAGCCG
Organism: Falsiroseomonas sp. HC035; assembly: GCF_050563525.1. Taxonomy (NCBI): domain Bacteria; kingdom Pseudomonadati; phylum Pseudomonadota; class Alphaproteobacteria; order Acetobacterales; family Roseomonadaceae; genus Falsiroseomonas; species Falsiroseomonas sp. HC035. The sequence goes on along the minus strand of NZ_JBNXUN010000018.1, from coordinate 59,326 downwards.
GATGGGCTCATCAGGCTGGAAGCCGCCACCGCCCGACTCGGCCCGGCCGCCTTGCAGGCGGAGGGCGTGCTGGACCCCTCGACGACCATCTTCGACGGCAGCGCACGACTGGCGGTGCCGGACCTGGCGCCACTCTCGGCGATCGCCGGAACCCCGCTCGCCGGGTCGTTGCGACTGGAGGCGACGCTGGCAGGGCGGGAGGGCCAGCAGCGCGCCGATCTCCGCCTGACCACGCCACGGCTGGTCGCCTCCGGCACCGAGCTCCGCAACATCGCGGCCACCGTCGAAGGCAGCCTTGCCGCGCTCAACTTCGCCCTCACCGGCCTGGTGGCGGGCAACGAGATCGAGGCGCGCGGCAGCCTGACCGAGCAGCCGGAGGGCGCCCGCCGCCTGGACCTCGCCACGCTGCGCGCCAGTGGCCAGGGCGAGAGCATCCGCCTGACGGCGCCGGCGCGCGTGGTGCTGCGCGCCGATGGCGCGGTGCAGGTGGAACAACTGGCGCTGACCAGCGGCCGAGGCGGCAACCTGACCGTCGCCGGAAACTGGTCCAGCGCGCGGGCCGATCTGCGGGCCAACCTCTCGTTGCCCGACCTCGCCGGGTTGGCGCCGCTGCTGCCGGATGTGGCGCCGACCGGACGGGTGACGGCGGAGGCGCGCATCACCGGCCCCGGCACAGCGCCGGATATCGCCGCGACGCTGAACGCGACGCAACTGCGCTCCTCCGCCGCCTGGGCGCGCGGACTGCCGGCGCTGGACATCCAGGCGGAGGGGCGTCGCGCCGGCGATGGCGCCATCACCGGACGCGCCACCGCCAATGCCGGCAACGCCACCCGCCTGACTGCGACCGCCAACCTGCCGCGCGGGCCGGAAGGTCCGCTGGAGGGCGCCCTGGATGGCCAGGCGGACCTTGGCGCGCTGACCGCGCCGCTGCTGGCGGCGGGCGCGGACCGGGTGACGGGGCGCCTGGACGTCGCGTTACGGGCCACCGGTACGGTGGCGGCGCCGGTGCTGGGCGGGCAGGCACGGCTGACCAATGGATCCTACCGCAACGCCGTGCTCGGCGTGGCGCTGTCGCAACTCGCCGGCACGCTGTCTGCGGAAGGACCTCGGCTGCGCGTGAACCTCACCGGGCAGGCCGGCGGCCAGGGGCGCATCGCGCTGACCGGCACGGTGGACCCGCTGACTGCCGGCATCCCGGTTGACCTGGCACTGCGGGCGGATGGCGCGCAGCCTGTGTCCTCCGACCTGGTGCGGGCGACGGTGGATGCCGAGCTGGCGCTGACCGGCGCCATCGGCACCGGTGCCCGCCTCGGCGGCGTGGTGCGGCTGCGGCGGGCGGATATCCGCGTGCCGGAGCAACTGCCGAGTTCGGTCCGCAGCCTGGGCGAGGTGACGGAAGTCGGCCGCGCGCCGGGCAGGCCGGCACCGCGCCGCGCCGCCGCGCCGCGTCCGGCGGCGCAACCCGCTTCCGCCAGCGCCTCGGCCCCCATCGCGCTCGCGCTGCGGCTGGAAGCGCCGCGCGGCGTCTTCGTGCGCGGCCGCGGGCTGGATGCGGAACTCGGCGGCAACCTGCAGATCGGCGGCACGCTGAACGCGCCGGATATCACCGGTGGACTCGCCCTGATCCGCGGCGAGTTCCAGATCCTGGCCCGCCGGCTGACCTTCAGCCGCGGTCGGCTGGATTTCACGGGTGGCCTGATTCCGGACCTGGATTTCGAGGCGACCAGCCAGACCGGCGGCACCACCGTGCGCGCCAATGTCAGCGGCCCCCCGAGCCAGCCGGTCATCACCTTCTCCTCCACGCCCGAATTGCCGCAGGATGAGGTGCTGGCGCGCCTGCTGTTCGACCGTCCGGTGAGCGAGCTTTCGCCCTTCGAGATCGCACAGATCGCCCAGGCCATCGCCGGCGCCACCGGCCTGGTCGGCGGCGGCGCGACCGGGGTGCTGGACCGGGTGCGGCAGGGGCTGGGGCTGGACCGGCTTTCGGTCGGCGGCGGCGGCGAATCCGCGGCGCGCGGCACAGCGGCGCGAGAGCGGGCGGGGCCGAGCCTGGAGGCGGGCAGCTATGTCGCCGATGGCGTCTATGTCGGCGTGCGGCAGGGCACCGAATCCGGCTCCTCCCGCGTCGGCGTCCGCGTGGACCTCACGCCTCGTCTGAAGCTGGAAGCCGAGACCGGCGACCGGGAGGCGGGCGAGCGGCTTGGGCTGTCCTATGAGTTCCAGTGGGGGCGCTAGCAGGGCGCAGGACGCGGCCTGGACGTGGCGCGGCGGTGGCATTTGGTGGCACACTCGGCCTGATCCGACCCGAGATGAAACCGGCACCTGCCCAATAGATCAGCGCTGAAGGACTTCTGGCCCATGCCCGAGCGGGATTCGATGGTGCAGGACGCCGGCTCCGCGACCGACGACGCTGCCCGGCCCAGCGGTGCCGTGGCGGCGCAGGACACGCTGACTCTCCAGCGCCAAGTCCAACAGCTTGAGATGCGTAATGATGACCACGCCAAACAGCTTGCGCAGGCCGCCGCGACCATCGCCGCGTAACGTCAAGAGCTCGAGGCGACGACGGCGCAACTGGCGGCGCTCCGCAACAGCACGAGCTGGCGGGTCACCGGGCCCTTGCGACGCCTGCTCGACCCGGTTCGCGGAACGCGCACGCCCGCTGTCGCACCCGCTGCCGACATCCGCCACGACAAGGTGAACGAGGTCTGTTCGGTCTCGCCCGAGGCGAAGGCGGAGGCCGCGGGCTGGTACTGGATGGCGCATCCGATGGTATGCGAGAGGATCAACATCCTCGTCTCCGGCAGGCCTGCGGTGGATGGCTATCCACGTCTTGCGCCGAGGAGGCCGGCTGCGGCTGGATCCGGTACCATGTCGCCGACCTGGAGACTGGGGATCTGGGGGAGGCGAGCCATGACGTGGTGTTCGCCCACAGCTCCGTCCACCATGTCGAGCGGCTGGACGAGTTGTTCGCCGCCGTACGGCGCGCCCTGCGGCCGGGCGGCCTGTTCCATCTGAACGAATATGTCGGCCCGAACCGGTTCCAGTGGACCGACGACCAGCTGCGACTGATCAACGGCTACCTGGACTCCCTGCCCGATCATCTCCGGCAGACGCCTGCCGGCCGGAAGTATCCGGTCGTGCGGCCGACCATCGAACACATGCTGGCCATGGACCCGACCGAAGCGGTTCGGTCCGCCGACATCCGGGAGGTCCTCGGCCGGCATTTCACCATCATCGAGGAGCGCCCGTACGGCGGCACCCTGCTGCATATGGGCCTCGCCGAGATCGCGCAGAACTTCGACGAGAACAATGCGGAGGATGTCGCCCACCTGCGTCGGATCTTCGACCTCGAGGACGAGATGATGGCGAACGGCACGATCGGCAGCGACTTCACCATCCTCACGGCGCTGCGGGATCAGGCAAGCGCCGGGACGCGTTTCAGCAGCGCCGCGTCCAGCGACGCGCGTCGTGCCCAGAGGCTGCGGTACCACTCCAGCCGCGGTGCCACCTGGCGCGCCAGCAGGCGCTCCGCACGAACCCAGCCGCGTGCGGCTTCCGCCATCGCCAGCGCGCGCGCCGGTTCGGCCAGCAGGCCGCGCAGTTCGGCACCGAGCGCCTGCGGGTCCGACACGATCAGGCCAGTCTCGCCGTGCCGCAGGCTGCCGGCATAGACCACGGGGCTGGCGAGGCAGCACAGGCGATGCCCGGCGGCCTCCACCGCCTTCAGGTCCGACTTCATCCGATTGAACCGCGTATCGGCCAGCGGCAGGAAGGCGAGCTCGCAGCGCGCCAGCATGGCGCGGTAGCCGGCATAGTCGGTGGTCGGGGTGAAGCGCTTGTGCGGCGTCTCCAGCGCGTCATGGCTGCGGCGGTCATGCACCACCTCCACCGCCAGGCGCCCGCCAGCCTCGGCCAGAACCTGGTTCAGCACCGGCAGGAACGGCGCCATGTCGGCCTCCCGGTTCAGCGCGCCGAAGAACAGCGTCAGGCGCTCCGGGCTGGCGAAGTTCACGGGTTCTGGCAGCTCGGCCAGGGCGTTGGGGAAGATGGCGATCTCGTCGTTGAACGGCGCCAGCAGGTCGCGCAGCGGCGCGGTGGAGGTCTGCACCGCATGGACGCCGCGAAAGGCCAGGTGCGCGCTGCCGGCGATGGAGGGCCAACGCGCGGGGTCATCGTCGAATTCCTGCACCAGCACCGCGCCGGTGGCGCGCAGCGCGCGCAGCCAGGCGAGACTCTCCGAGCTGTCGAGCAGGCGGCGCTGCAGGATCAGCACGCGCGGAACCTCGGCCTGCGGCGATTGCACGTTCGGACCGGCCACGTTCGGACCGGCGAAAGCCGCCACGCCAGGCCGGGTCGCCAGCGCCGCAAGGGGTTGCAGGACGCGGACATCGTTGACGCCCCCGACCGGCCGCAGCGTGCGCGCCGCCAGCAGCAGTGGCCGCGGCGGGCTGCGCGTGGCGCGCCAGACATATTGCAGCGGCGCGGAGCGGCGCAGCCAATCCTCCCGCGTCACGCCCATCGTGGCCAGCGCTGGCTCCATGCGGCGGGCGAATTCCTCGGCCTTGTCGCGGCCGAAGATGCGCGGCGTGCAGTCGAGCGGGATCAGCCCGGCCCCCTCCAGCGCCTGCTTCATGCCGTCGCGGGTGAACCAGCGCAGGTGGGTGCGGTCGAACAGCCCCATCGGCTCGTAGCGCCACTGGCCCGTCAGCAGGCGCGCGGCGAAGGACCAGTGCTCCAGGTTCGGCACGCACGCCAGCAGCACGCCGTCCTCGGCCAGCAGCGGCGCGTCGCGCGCCAGCACGGCCCAAGGGTCGCGCAGGTGTTCCAGCACGTCACCGAACACCAGCGCATCCAGGCTGCCACGTGCGACCGGCGGCGGCGTCGCCTCGATATCCAGGCGATGCACCGCGTCGTAATGCGCGGCAGCGCGGTCTGCGAGCGCCGCATCGGACTCGATCCCCAGCAGGCGCGTGGCAGGATTGCGCCGCCGGTACGCCGCGCCAAGCCCGCCGGCGCCGCAGCCGACATCGAGGACCAGCCGCGCATCCAAGGGGATGCGGGACAGCAGGTCCGGATTGGCCCCGGCTCCGTAATCCGCTTGCGTCATCCGTAGGGTCCGTTGCGATCTCCGTCCAAAGGGACACGCGATGCGGCCGGCGGGCAAGCCATGCCGCTTGACGCAGGACGCGGGCGCCCCCAATCCCAGGCCATGGCCCTCCCCCCCCTGCTGCACCTGCGTGACATCCGCCTGCGCCTCGGTTCCACCCAGTTGCTGGACGGCGCCGAGATCGCCGTCTCGGCCGGGGACCGGCTGGCGCTGGTCGGGCGCAACGGATCGGGGAAATCCACGCTGCTGAAGATCGCGGCCGGGATCATCGAGCCGGATGCGGGCACCGTCTTCATCCAGCCCGGCGCCACCATCCGCTATCTGGCGCAGGAGCCGGACATCTCCGGCTTCGCCACCACCGGCGCCTATGTCGCGGCGGGCCTCGGACCTGGCGACGACCCGCACCGGGCGCGGGTGCTGCTGGAGGGGCTGGGGCTGACCGGAGAGGAATCGCCGGAGAACCTCTCGGGCGGCGAGACCCGCCGTGCCGCACTGGCCCGCGCCCTGGCGCCGGAGCCCGACATCCTGCTGCTGGACGAGCCGACCAACCACCTGGACCTGCCGGCGATCGAATGGCTGGAACAGGCACTCGGCCCGCTGCGCAGCGCGCTGGTGCTGATCAGCCATGACCGCCGCTTCCTGGAGCGTCTGTCGAAGGCGATGGTCTGGCTCGACCGCGGCACCACGCGCCGCCTGGAACAAGGTTTCGGCCAGTTCGAAGCCTGGCGCGACCAGGTCCTGGAGGAAGAGGAAACCCAGGCGCACAAGCTCTCCCGCAAGATCGTGCGGGAGGAGCATTGGCTGCGCTACGGCGTCACCGCACGGCGCAAGCGCAACGTGAAGCGGCTTGCCGGGCTGCACGAGTTGCGCAAGCGCCGCAAGGAACGGGTGACGGCGCCGGGGACGGTGCGGATGGCGGCGAGCGAGGGCGATGCCTCCGGCAGCCTGGTCGCGGCGCTGGAGGGTGTGACCAAGGGCTATCCGGGGGCCGAGCCGGTGGTGCGGGATTTCACCACGCGGATCATGCGGGGTGACCGGGTCGGCATCGTGGGTCCCAACGGCGCCGGCAAGACCACGCTGCTGAACCTGCTGACCGGCGCGCTGCCGCCGGATTCCGGTACGGTGCGGCTGGGGGCCAGCCTGCAAATGGTGACGCTGGACCAGAATCGCGAAAGCCTGGACCCGACGACGACGCTGCAATCCGCGCTGACCGGCGGGTCCGGCGACGTGGTGCGGATCGGCGGCGAGGCGAAGCACGTCGTTGGCTACATGAAGGACTTTCTGTTCCTGCCGGAACAGGCGCGGACGCCGGTGGGCGCGCTGTCCGGCGGTGAGCGCGGGCGGCTGATGCTGGCGCGTGCGCTGGCGACGCCATCCAACCTGCTGGTGCTGGACGAGCCGACCAACGATTTGGACCTGGAGACGCTGGACCTGTTGCAGGAACTGCTGTCCGAGTATTCCGGCACCGTCATCGTCGTCAGCCACGACCGCGACTTCCTGGACCGCGTCGCCACCAACATCATCGCCTCGGAAGGCAACGGCCACTGGCAGGATTATGCCGGTGGGTATTCGGACACGGTGGCGCAGCGCGGCCGCGGCGTGCAGGCCAAGACGCGCGCCGCAGCGGCGGTCGCCGAACGCGGGCCCGCCGGCGCCCGCGTCGAGGCGCGGCCGAAAATGTCCTTCAAGGACAAGCATACGCTTGAGACGCTGCCCAAGCGGATCACCCAGTTGGACCGCGAGATCGCCGTGCTGCAGAAGGCGCTGGCGGACCCGAACCTCTACACCAGCGACCCGCCGGGATTCACGGCGCGTTCGAACCTGCTGGCGAAGAAGCAGGCGGAACGCGACGCCGCCGAGGAAGACTGGCTGCGCCTGGAAATGCTGCGTGAGGAGATCGAGGGATGACCATCGGCGTCGGCGGATCGGATTTCGCCACGGAACTCGCGACGATTCGCAGCCAGCGTGATGCGGTGCCACCGATCGGGGCGGAGGAGCATGCACGGCGCGTCGCGGCGGCGCAGGCGCGGATGGCTGAACTCGGCATCGCGGCGCTGTGGCTGGATGGCACCACCAACCTCGCTTGGCTGACCGGATTGCGGCACGGCCAGTCCGAACGCCCGGTCGGCGCGGTGCTGCCGGTGCGCGGTGCGCTGACCTATCTCTGCCCGGAATTCGAGGTGGAGAAGCTGAAGACGATGCTGGCGATTCCCGGCGAGGTGCGCGGCTGGGAAGAAGACGAGAGCCCCTATGCGCTGTTCTCCGACATCCTGCGGGCCACCGACGTCGCCGGTGGCACCGTGGCGCTGGACGACATGGCGCGGATGTTCGTGGCGGAGGGGATGCGCGCGGCACTGCCGAACCACCACTTCATCGCCAGCGGCCCCGTCACCAGCCACCTGCGCCAGCGCAAGTCGGACCACGAGGTCGCGCTGCTGCGCCAGGCGATGGGCATGACGCTGGAAATCCAGGCGGCGGCCGCGCGATGCATGCGCGAAGGCGTCACCACCACGGAGGTTGCCGCCTTCATCGACGCCGCGCATCGCAAGGCGGGTTTCGACACCGGGTCGATGTTCTCGCTGGTGCTGTTCGGCGAGGCCAGTGCCTACCCGCATGGCGTGCCCTATCCGCAGACGCTGCGCGACGGCGACGTGGTGCTGATCGATACTGGCGCGCCGCTGCACGGCTACGTCTCCGACATCACGCGCAGCTATGTGTTTGGCACGCCGAGCCAGCGCCAGCGCGACATCTGGAACCTGGACCACGCGGCGCAGGCGGCCGGCATCGCTGTGGCGAAGCCCGGCATCACCGGCGGCGCGATCGACGATGCGGTGCGCGGCGTGGTGGTCGCGGCCGGCTTCGGCCCGGGCCACAAGGTTCCCGGCCTGCCGCACCGCGCCGGGCATGGCATCGGCATGGACGTGCATGAGGCGCCCTATTTCGTGAAGGGCGGCACCGAGGTTCTGGCCGCCGGCGTCACCGGCAGCATCGAGCCGACCATCGCCATCTATGGCGAGTTCGGCATCCGCCTGGAGGACCACATCGTCATCACGGAGACCGGCGCCGCCTGGCTTACGCCGCCGGCGAAATCCGTCGATGATCCGTTCGGGAGGGACTGAATCCGATGCTGACGATCTATGGCTGCCTGCGCTCGCGGGCCTCGCGCAATGTGTGGCTGGCGCATGAGGCGGGCTTGGACTTCCGGCACGTGCCGGTGCTGCAGCACTACCGCGTGGCAGATCCGGCCGCGGCGGATGCGCCGATGCACACGCGGTCGCCGGAGTTTCTCAAGGTGAACCCGAACGGGCACATCCCGACGCTGGTCGATGATGCGCTGGTGCTGCACGAAAGCCTCGCCATCAACCTGTATCTCGCCCGGGCCTACGGCGCCGACCTCGGGCCGGCGAACCAGGCCGAGGACGGGCTGATGGGCATGTGGGCGCTGTGGGCGGCGACGGAGGCGGAGCCGCACACGATCGAGGTGCTGTACAACCGGGTCGGCAAGCCACCCGCGGAGCGTGACGCGGCGAAGGCGGACGCGGCCATCGCCGCGCTGCGTGCACCCTTTGCGGTCCTGGATCAGGCGGTGGCGGAAACCGGCTTCCTGGTCGGTGGGCGCTTCACGGTTGCCGACATCAACGTGGCGGAGGTGGTGCGCTACGCCCTGCCGGCGCCGGAGTTGTTCGCGGACAACCCGAACCTGAAGGCCTGGCTCGCCGCCTGCCATGCGCGGCCGGCCTACAAGCGGATGATGGCGGACCGGGACCGCGAACCCGCATGATCATCGAGGGCGTCCCGTTCCAGGTCGCCGACTGGTCCGGCTGGCCGGAAACCCGTCATGAAGGCGAAACTGGGCACGCGTTGTGGCGGACGCTGGAGGTCGGCAACATCCGCGTGCGGATGGTCGAGTACTCGCCCGGCTACATGGCGGACCACTGGTGCTCCCGCGGCCATGTGCTGCTGGTGCTGGAGGGGACGCTGGAGACCGAACTGGCCGATGGCCGGGTCTTCACCATGACCCAGGGCTGTTCCTACCAGGTGGCGGAAAACGCCGAGCCGCATCGCAGCCGCACCCCGACCGGGGCGCGGCTGTTCATCGTGGACTGAAGCCTACACCTTCACGGGCGTGCCGAAGGCGCCGACATGGGCGAATTCGGTGATCGGCTTACGCACCCGCGGCGCCTTCTCGCGCGCCGCCAGTGCTTCCGGCAGCAGGTCCGGTGTTCCGGTCACGCCGAAGGCCACCGCTACCACCGGATCGTGGTCCGCTGGCACGCCGAGTTCCACCCTGGCCCGCTCCACGTCGAAGCCGCGCATCTGGTGGCTGCCGAGGCCGAGCTCCACCGCCTGCAACGCCATCTGCGCCACGGCCTGGCCGAGGTCGTAGTACGCCACTGCGTTCGGGTTGCCGTTGGCCGCGAACTTCGTGCGCGCGAAGCCGATCACCAGAAGGCCAGCGGCCGGCGCCCAAGCCTGGTTGTTCACCGACAGCAGCGACAGCAGCTTTGCGAATGCCTCGGGCTCGGCTTCCTTGCGGGCGGTCACGAAGACCCAGGGCTGCTCGTTGAAGCAGGAGGCGGCCCAGCGACCAGCCTCCAGCAGGCTGGCTTCCTGCTCGGCCGTCACCGGCGCGCCGGTGAAGGCGCGCGGGCTCCAGCGGGCGGCCAGCAGCGGGTGGATGGGGTAGGCAGTGGGTGCGGTCTTCTCGGTCACTCGCAAATATCCTTCATTGGCGTTCCATGCCGGTCCGCTCGACGATCTCGGCCCATCGGGCCATCTCGGCATGCACGGCGGCGCGGGTCTCGGCCGGCGTGCCCGGCGCGCGCGGCGTCAGGCCGAGCGCGCCGAGGCGGCCCTGCAGTTCCGCGTTGTCGTGCATGGCCTGTGCCACCTGCGTGATGCGCGCCACGACGGTGGGCGGCGTGCCGGCCGGGACGCCTATGGCATACCAGGTGACGATGTCGAAGCCGGGCTGGCCCAGCGCCTCGGCCACCGTCGGTACTTCCGGCAGCAGGGGGGAGCGGGTGCCGGAGGTGATGGCGAGCGCCCGCACCTCACCGCCCCGGATCTGGCCGAGCACGGCCGACGCCGTCTCGGCCACCACCTGCACCTCCCCGTTGCGCAGCGCGATGATGGCGGCGGGCGTGCCGCGATAGGGGATGTGGGTCATGCGGAAGCCGCCGGCGGTCTGCACCGCCTCCGCCACGAAATGCTGCGTGCTGCCGACGCCGACGGTGGCGAAGTTGATGGCTCCGGGCTGCGCCTTCGCGCGCGCCACCAGCTCGGCCATGTCCTTCGGACCCTGCGGCCCCGCCAGGATCACCAGGCCGGTCTGGGCGACCATCGCCACCGGCAGGATGTCCGTGCGCGGATCATAGGGCAGCGTGCGGTACAGCGCGGCGGCAACGGCGAAGCCGTTGTTCAGCAGCATCAGCGTGTGGCCGTCATTGGCGCGGGCCAGCGTGTTGGCCGCCAGCGTGCCGCCGGCGCCCGGCCGGTTCTCCACCACCACGGGCTGGCCGAGGGCCGCCGACATCTGCGGCGCCATCAGCCGGGCCACGATATCCGTGGTGCCGCCGGCGCCGAAGCCCTGGATGAAGCGCACCGGGCGGTCGGGCCAGGCTGGCTGGGCCTGGGCGGCCATCGGCAGGATCAGCGCGGCGCCGAGCGCGCCTCGGCGTGTCAGGGCTGGCATCACGACGTTCTCCCGTTGCGCTCGTTCGTTGCGTTCTCCCTGACCGCAGCCGCATGGCAGGTCAAGCCTGCTTGCGGCGCGGCGCCGGCTGGTCTACCCGCCGCGCAAATCCGAGAAAGAAACGGGAATCCCGATGTCCGACGCCGAGTTCCTCCGCCGCCTCCAGGTCTCCGAGCTGGTGCAGAACTGGGCGGTGTGGCGCGACGCCGGGGATTGGGACCGCTTCGCCACCTGCTGGCACGAGGACGGGCGCATGATGGCCACCTGGTGCCAGGCCTCCGCCACGGATTTTATTGCGGCATCGAAGGCCGGCTGGGCGCGCGGTGTTTCGATCTTGCATTTCCTCGGGGGGTGCGCGGTGGATCTTTCCGGCAACCGCGCCATCGCCCAGACCAAGATGACCATCAGCCAGCGGGCAGAGGTGCATGGCGTGCTGGTGGACGTGGTCTGCACCGGCCGCTTCCACGACTTCATCGAGCAGCGTCCAAGCGAGAATGGACCCAAGTGGGGCATCGTGCTGCGCCAGCCGATCTACGAGAAGGACCGGATGGACCCGGTGGACCCGGCCGCGAAGCTGGCGCTGGATCCGGCGCTGCTGGCGCGCTTCCCCGAGGGCTACCGCCACCTCGCCTACCTGCAGACCGGCATCGGCTACGAGGTGAAGACGGACATGCCGGGTCTGAAGGGCGACCGCGTGCAGGCGCTGTACGCCGCCGGCCGCCGCTGGCTGGCCGGTGAGCCGCATGGCTGGACGGAATAGGTTCCGCTTCAGGGGGCCTTAACCGAGAACGTGTCACCGGTACGTCATGCCCCTGCCCGATGGCTGACGCGATGGCCAGCTAAGGCGTGCCCAGGATGGACGAGGATCATCCCTTTCGGGATCGATGGAGGTTGTCATGGAGGACCAGGCGTTCCGGCGCGAGCGATTGCTCGCTTCGGGCCTGTTGCGGGAGGCATCGCCAGAGGAGGCGGCAGCCCTGGCGCGTGTGATGGAGGCACGCGCGGCGGAGCAGCGCGCCGCCGCCCGCCGCGCCGAGACGGTGCCCCGGCCTCGGTCGGCAGCCTCGCCCGATAGCTTTCGGTTATCTGCTGCGACGCAATAATCCCGCGTCACAAGCCGCTTCCGGCGCCGCGTCGTGCGGTGTAGCGTTTCGGAGATGAACGCCCCGCCCGCCGCCGCGACCAGCGCGCCGATCCTCGAAGTCCGGGGCCTGCGGCGACGTTTCGGCGGCGTGGTGGCGCTGGATGGGCTGGACCTGGCGGTGCGGCCAGGCACCGTCACGGCATTGATCGGCCCGAACGGGGCAGGAAAATCCACGGCGTTCCAGTGCATCTCCGGCGTCATCGCACCCGATTCCGGCCAGGTGACCTTCGCCGGGCGGGACATCACCGGCCGCCGACCGGACCGCATCACCGCCTCCGGCCTGGTGCGCAGCTTCCAGATCGCCCGCGGCATCCCGCGTCTGACGGTGCTGGAGAACCTGCTGCTGTACGGCCAGGCCCAGCCCGGCGAATCCGTGCTGCCCGCCATCCTGCGCCCCGGCCAGATGCGGGCGCGGGAGGAGGTGCTGCGGGAGCGGGCGCGGGTGGTCGCGGCGCGGCTGAACCTGACGCGCGTGCTGGACAACCAGGCCGCCGCGCTGTCCGGCGGCCAGAAGAAGCTGATGGAGATCGGCCGCGCGCTGATGGCGGAGCCTCGCCTGCTGCTGCTCGACGAACCCGTGGCTGGCGTGAACCCCAGCCTGTCCGCCGAGATCGCCAGCCACATCGCGAGCCTGCGCGACGAGGGCATGACGGTGCTTATCGTCGAGCACCACATGGATTTCGTGGCGTCGCTCTGCGACCCCGTCATCGTCATGGCGGAGGGCCGCAAGCTGGTCGAGGGCAGCTTCGCCGAAGTCGCGGAGGATGCGCGGGTGCAGGAGGCCTATATGGGCCGCAGGGTGCACGCGTGACCGCGCTTCTCGAAGTCGAGGCCCTGGTCGGCGGCTATGGCGCCGCGGATGAGATCCTGAAAGGCATCACCGTGGCGCTGGCGCCGCGCCGCATGGCGGCGATCGTCGGGCCGAACGGCGCCGGCAAATCCACGCTGCTGAAGGCCATCGCCGGGCTGCTCCGCCCGAAATCCGGCAGCGTGCGGATGGCCGGTGAATTGCTGACCGGGCTGCCGCCGCGTGGCGTGGCCGCCCGGGGCGTCGCCTTCGTGCCGCAGGAGGCCAACATCTTCCCGAGCCTCTCGGTGCGGGAGAATTTGGAGATGGGCGGCTACCTGGAGCCTCGCGCCACCGTCATCCGGCGGGTCGAGGGCCTATTCACCCGTTTTCCCATGCTGGCCGAAAAGCGCCGCCGCGCCGCGCGGACGCTGTCCGGCGGCCAGCGTCAGATCCTGGCGATGGGCATGGCACTGATGGTGGACCCGAAGCTGCTGCTGTTGGACGAGCCTTCGGCGGGTCTCAGCCCGAAGGCGGCTGAAAGCCTGTTCGACGGCATCGCCGCCATCCATGCCGAGGGCACCGCCATCCTGATGGTGGAGCAGAATGCGCTGGAGGCGCTGGCGATTGCGGAGGACGGTATCGTGCTGGTCGACGGCCGCGTCGCCCGCACCGGGCCGGCTTCGGTGCTGGCCAGTGATCCCGAGGTGCGCCGGCTGTTTCTCGGCGGATAGTTCGTGACCAATCATGGGGGCTTCAAAGAAATGACAGGCATCACAATCGGGCGCCGCGGCGCCCTGCTCGGCGCGGCGGGCGCCGTTTCCAGCTTCGCCATCGGCGGCAAGGCGTTCTCCCAGTCCAACCCGGTGGTGTTCGGCGCGCTGCCGCCGCTGACCGGCGCCGGCGGGCCCTATGGCCCGGCCATGCTGCGTGCCATCCAGGGCGTGGTCGAACAGGCCAACGCCGCCGGTGGCATCAAGGGCCGCCAGATCCGCCTGGTGTTCGAGGACGACCAGACCAATCCGGATGCCGGCGTGCGTGGCGCGCGGAAGCTGATCGACGTGGACCGCGTCTCGGCGCTGATGGGCACCTGGGCGTCCTCCGTCACCACCGCGGTCGCGCCGCTGTGCTGGGAGAACCGGGTGCCGCTGTTCACCGTCTCGGGTGCCGACAGCATCACGCTGCTGCCGCACCAGGGCCACATCTTCCGCACCCAGCCGAACAGCCGCCTGCAGATCGAGACGGCGAGCAACTGGCTGATCGGCAAGGGTGCCAAGCGCGTCTTCCACATGGCCGCGCAAAGCCCCTTCGCGCAATCGAGCCAGGACGTGATGACCGAGCGCTTCCGGGCCGGTGGCGGCGCCGTCTCCGGCTTCATCGTCTATGAGCGGGAGAAGACGGCCTTCCGGTCGGAGGTCGACCAAATCATGCGCAGCCGCTCCGACACCGTGATGCTGAACGGCTACCTGCCGGACGTGACGATCCTGCTGCGGGAGTTGTTCCGTGCCGGCTTCGACGGCCGCCGCTTCACCTTCGCCTATGCCGCGCCGCCCAGCGTCTTCCAGTCGCTGCCGAACGAGGTGACCAACGGGCTGACCACCTTCCAGCCGAGCCCCGACCTCGACAGCCCCGCCTTCAACCGCCTGAAGGCGGCGTTCGGCAATGCCGAGGTCGATCCCTACTCCGCGCAGGTGCACGACCACGCCAGCATGGCGATCCTGGCCGCGGCGCAAGCCGGCGAGGTGACGGGCACCGCGATCCGCGACAACGTCCGCAAGATTTGCCAGGGCGACGGGGAGAAGGTGGACAACGTGACGGACGGGCTGCGCCTGATCGCCGCCGGTCGCGCGGTGAACTTCGAGGGTGCCTCCGGCCCCTGCGAGTTCGACGAGCGCGGCGACATCCGCGGCACGAAGTTCCGCTACGACATCGCGGAGGGCGGCCGGTTCCGGATGCTCGAACTGGCGTAATGCCGGCCCGATGATGGAAGACTGGCGTGACCTCGCGCAGGTTCTGCTGAATGGGGTCATGGCGGGCAGCGTGCTGATGCTGCCCGCCATCGGCTTCAACTGCATCTTTGCCGTGCTGCGGTACCCGAACTTCGCCATCGCCGGCTTCGCCACCGTCGGCGCCTTCGCCGGCTGGGTGGCGAACGTGGTCTATGGCTGGCCGGTGGGGCTGGCGCTGCCGCTGGCCTTCCTGGTGGCGGGGCTGGTGTCCCTGACGGCGGAGGAGATTGCCTTCCGGCCGCTGCGCCCGGCCGGGCCGCTGACCGTCGCCATCGCCTCCGTCGCCATGACCATCCTGCTGGAGAACGTCATCCGCTTCGGCTTCGGCAACGACCTGCGCGGCTACGACCTGCCGATCCTGCGCGACTGGCGGTTCGACGGCATCCGGGTGAACCCGCAGCAACTGACGAATACAGGCTATGCCATCGTCGCGGCGGGGGGGCTGTTCCTGCTGCTGGGGTTTTCGCGACTGGGCCGCGCGATGCGGGCGGTCGCGGATAATCCGGTGCTGGCGGATATTAAGGGCGTCGATCCCAACCGCATCGCGCGCGTCGCCGTGTTCATCGGCGGCGGGCTGGCCGGCTGCGGCGGCATGCTGATCGGCATCGATACCTCGATCGACCCGCTGACCGGGTTCCGCGTGGTGCTGTCCGTGTTTGCCGCGGCGGTGGTGGGCGGACTTGGATCGATCCCCGGCGCGGCGCTGGGGGCAATGGTGGTCGGCGTAGGCGAGGAATTCGCCGGCGTGCTGCTCTCGCCCGCCTACCGCACCGTCACCGCCTTCCTGGCCATCCTGCTGGTGCTGATGTTTCGCCCGCAGGGCCTGCTCGGGGCACGAAGCTGATGGATGCCTACCTGGTCGCCATGCTGGTCTTCGCCGGCATCTATGCGCTGATGGCACTGGGGCTGAACGTGATCTGGGGGCTGACCGGCATGGTCAACCTCGGGCTGGTCGGCTTCTTCGCGGTCGGCGCCTATGGCTCCGCCCTGCTGACCACGAAGCTGTTCTGGCCGATGCCCTTGGGCTGGGCGGCAGGCGCCGTGCTGGCGGCGGCGGCGGGCGGCATCATGGCCCTGATCGTGGCGCGGCTGCGCGGCGACTACCTTGCCATCGTCACACTCGGCTTCGCCGAGGTGATCCGCCTGGTCGCCGCCAACGAGATCTGGTTGACCAACGGCACGGACGGCATCTCCGGAATCCCGGGCCCCTGGCGCGGAGAGGTTTCGCCGCAGGACTTCAACCTGATCTACCTCGGCATCGTCTGGTCCGCCGTGGCGGTGGTCTTCGTGCTGCTGGCGCGGCTGTCGCATTCGCCCTTCGGCCGCGTGCTGCGCGCGATCCGGGAGGATGAGGACATCGCCGCCGTCGCCGGAAAGCCGGTGCTGTGGTTCAAGGTCCGCGCCTTCACCATCGGCGCCGCGGTGCTCGGCGGGGCCGGCGCGCTGTATGCGCATTGCAACGCGTATATCGCCCCCGATGGCTTCGCGCCGCTGCTGACCATCTACATCGTCCTGGCGCTGACCGCAGGCGGCGTTGGCGCGATGCGCGGCGCGATCATCGGTGCGCTGTTCGTTATCGCGTTGCTTGAAGGCACCCGCTTTCTGTCCGCCACCATCCCCGGCGTCAGCCCGGTGCAGAAGGCGGCATTGCGCGAAGGCGCGATTGCGCTGAGCCTGATCCTGCTGCTGCGCTTCCGGCCGCAGGGCCTGATCCCCGAGAAAACCCGTACCAAGGCGACCCCATGAACCGGCCTGCTCCCGACTATACCCCCGTCGTCGCCGCCAGCGCCGCGCCCGGCCAGCCGCAGGCTCTGTTCGCCGCGCTCGATGCCGCCATGGGCCACGCCATCGGCCACAAGCTGTTCACCATCCTGGTGATCCATCCCGGCGCCCAGGAAAGCCAGCGCTATTACTCCAACATGCCGGACGAATACCCGGTCGGCGGCCGCAAGCCGATCAACCCGACGCACTGGTTCCAGAAGGTGCTGGGCGACGGCGTGCCCTATATCGGCCGCGACTATGCCGACATCACCGATGTCTTCTACGACCATGAGCTGATCCGCAGCCTCGGCTGCGAAAGCGTGCTGAACGTGCCGGTGCGCTGGAACGGCAGCAGCATCGGCACCATCAACCTGCTGCACCAGGCCGGCTGGTATGAGGAGGGCGACATCGCCACCGCGCAGCACTTCGCGGCGCTCGCGGTGCCGGGCGTGATGCAGGTGATCGCGCAGGGGTAGCCATGGCCGCTGTCGCGGCCTGTCAGCCCCCGGCGCCAGGGCTGATGGCCGCCACGGCGCCCGGCCCTGGCGGCGCGCAGGCCGGGTTCCAGCCCATCGCCACCGCCACGGCCTCCCGCTGCGCCGGCGTCATGTGCAGGCCGAGGCGGGACCGGCGCCACAGCACGTCGTCCGCGGTCCGTGCCCATTCCTCCCGCACCAGCCAGTCGATCTCGCGCTGCGTCAGCCCCGCGCCGTAGTCGCGGCCAAGGTCCGCCAGCGAGGCGGCGTCGCCAAGCAGTGCTGCCGTCTCCGACCCGTAGGCCCGCAGCAGCCGGGCGCGCAGCGGCGCGGGCAGCCAGGGGAATCGAGTGGCGAAGTCGGCCTCGTAGCCCGGCAGGTCGCGGCCGCCGAACTCGCCACCGGGCAGCGGCTGGTTGCCGGTCCAGGGTGGCGCCTCCCGCCCCAGCGCCTTGCCGATCCGCTCCACCGCTTCCTCCGCCAGCCGGCGGTACGTCGTGATCTTGCCGCCATAGATGCTGAGCAGCGGCGCCGCCGCCTCGTCCAGCTTCAGCACATAGTCGCGCGTGATGGCGGAGGGGTCGTCCGAGCCATCGTCGTAGAGCGGACGGACCCCGGAGTAGGACCAGACCACCTGGTCCGGCGTGACAGGCTTGCGGAACTGGCGGGAGACCGCGGCGCAGAGATAGGCCGCTTCCTCCGGCGTGCAGTGCGCGGTCGCGGCGTCGCCCTCATGCGGCACGTCGGTGGTGCCGACCAGGGAGAAGCGGCCCTGGTAGGGGATGACGAAGACCACGCGGCGGTCGTCGTTCTGCAGGATGTAGGCTTGCTCGCCCTCGTAAAGCGCCGGCAGCACGATGTGGCTGCCGCGGATCAGGCGCACGCTGCCGGCCCGCTTGGCCTGCGCGGAATCCTGCGCCGCCAGCACCCAGGGGCCGGCGGCGTTGACCAGGGCACGGCAGCGCGGGGTGGTCTCGGCGCCGGCTTCGTCCCGCAGGCGCACATCCCAGCCGTCCGGCCGGCGATCGGCGCCAATGAAGGCGGTGCGGGTGCGGATCTCGGCGCCGCGGCGCTGCGCGTCCTTGGCGTTCAGCACCACCAGGCGCGAATCCTCGACCCAGCAATCCGAGTAGGCGAAGCCGTTGGCGATGGCCGGCGACAGTGGCGCGCCGAAGGGGTGCCTGCGGAAATCCAGGCTCTCCGCCCCCGGCAGGCTGACCCGGCGTGCCAGGTTGTCATACAGGAACAGGCCGGCGCGGATCAGCCAGCGCGGCCGCATCTCGGCGCGATGCGGCAGCACGAAGCGCATCGGCCAGACAATGTGGGGCGCGATGCGCAGCAGCACCTCGCGCTCCGCCAGCGCCTCCCGCACCAGGCGGAACTCGTAGTGTTCCAGGTAGCGCAACCCGCCATGCACCAGCTTGGAGGAGTTGGAGGAGGTGCCGCCGGCAAGGTCGCCGCGCTCCACCAGGCAGGTGGTCAGCCCGCGTCCCACCGCGTCGCGCGCGATGCCGGCGCCGTTGATGCCGCCGCCGATGACCAGCAGGTCGAATACTTGTGACATGGGTTTGTCATGTAAGGCGGCGGGGACGCTGGCAAGCCCCCGGAAGCGTGGTTCAGCCGATGGAGGCCACCGCGTCGTTCAACCCCCAGTCATAGGCATCCTCGGCGATCCGCGACTCCGGCCGCAGGCGGGCGGCCAGCGCCGGCGCGGCATGGCGGCGCAGATGCGCCACCACCCCGGCCTCCGTGCCGCCGAAATCCTCGCGGAACCAGGTGTAGAGGGAGGCGACGCGCAGCGACCCATCCGGCAGTACCGTGGCGCCGCGCGGGTGGTTCACATAGGCGGCGGCCGCCGTGGCGAGGTCGGCGGCCAGTGTCGCCACCCGCCAGCCGCGCGGCGGCAGGCTAGGGCAGCCGATGGAGGCGCAGTTCACGGCGTAGTGCACCAGCGGGTCACGGAATGTGGGGCGCATCACCTCATGCTCGATGTCGTCCAGCGACAGGCGGCGGCCCTCCACCGTCACCAGCCGGGTCCGCCACGGGCCGAACCAGCCCTTCGGGTCGAAAGGCACGCCGGTGGAGCGGATGTCTCGGATGGAGCGCACCGGATAGGCCTCCAGCACCACCTTCAGCGTCAGGGCGTTGTACAGGTTGGCCCAGAAGGCGAAGGACTCGTCCCGCGGCATGGAGGAGGGCCGGCGCGCGGCGGCCTCGCCGATCCAGGCCTGCAGCGCCGCGAAATCGGCCGGCGCGGCCTTCCAGGCGGCATAGCGCACCCGGTTCACGCCATCCGGATGCGGCACGACATGGCGGGCGAGCAGGGCATCCAGGGCCGGCTCCGCGGCCTGGGCGGCGGGGGCGAGGACGAGCGCGGGGGTGGCGAGCAGCAAGCGGCGGGTGATCATGCGCGGGCAAACCTCGCCTTGAGGGGGATGGCAGCCAGCGACAGGGCAGCCAGGCCCAGAAGCGCACCGAGGATCTGCGGCGTCAGCACCGACCGCACCTCGAACGCACCGCCCACGGTCAGCACATCGCCAAGGCCGGCGCCGGCCAGGCTGAACACGGCGGTCCCCGGCAGGATCCCGAACAGCGTGGTCAGCACATACACGGGCAGCCGCACGCCGACGAAGGCCGGCACCAGGTTGACCAGCCAGAACGGAAACAGCGGCACCAGCCGCAGCACGAGAAGGTAGGAGGCCGCGTTGCGCCGGATGCCCTCCGCCAGCTTCTGGGCGGTGGCGCCAAGCCGGTCCAGCGCATCGGCGCCGAAGATCGCGCGCGCGAACAGGAAGACCAACGTGGCGCCGAGCGTCGCGCCGATGACGGTCAGCGCGGTGCCCAGCGCGGCGCCGAACAGGAAGCCTCCGGCCAGCGTCAGGAACACAGCCCCAGGCAGGGAGAATGCCACAGCCGCCACATAGACCAGCACATAGGCCAGCCCGGTCAGCAGTGCATGGCGCGCCACCAGCCCCACCAGTGTTTCCCGGTGGGCCGCCAGCGTGTCGAGCGACAGGTGATCGGACAGGCCGGTGGCGCGGATCGCCAGGATCAGGGCGATCACGGCGAGCAGGATCCACAGGCGCCGGTCGGACAGGATTCGGGACAGGGTCACGGCAGCACCCTCTGGATCAGGCCGACTAGCCGGCGCGTGCGCGGCCCGAACAGGCTTGGCGTGTAGTAGCCGCCGGCAGCGCGCTTGGAGATCTCTGACATGGTCGGATAGGGCGCAAGCGAGGCGGCGATGGCGCCGATACCCAGCTTCTTCTGGATCGCAAGACCCCACATCCCGATCATCTCCCCGGCGCGCGGGGCCACGATGGTGGCGCCCAGGATGCGCCCGCGGCGGCCGAGCACGACCTTGATCAGCCCCTCCGTCGCCGCTTCCGCCTGCGCGCGGTCGTTGCCGGACAGCGGCCGCGTCAGCAGGGAGACTCGGTGGCCGGCCTGCCGTGCCTCGGCCTCGGTCAGGCCGACATGGGCAAGTTCGGGGTCGGCATAGGTCACCCAGGGCAGCGCGGCGTAATCGGTCTTCACCGGCAGGCCGAACAGCGCGGCGCGGATCACCAGCCCGGCGTGATAGCCGGCGACATGGGTGAATTGCGGGCCACCCGCGACATCGCCAATGGCGAAGACGCGGCGATTGCTGGTGCGCAGCCCGGCATCCACCGTGATGCCGCGCGGCGTCGCCTCGATGCCGGCCGCCTCCAGCCCGAGACCCACGATGTTCGGCTTGCGGCCGGCGGCGACCAGCAGGTGGCTGCCCTGGATCGGCGGCCGGCCCTCCAGCGTCAGTTCCACGCCGTTCCCGGCACGGTCGATGCGGGTGACGGCGGCCTTTTCCTCCAGGGCAATGCCCTCCCGCAGCAGGGCCGCGCGCAGGATGGCGACGGCCTCCGGCTCGTCCTTCGGCAGGATGTGCTCGCGTTCCACCAGGGTGACGGCGGCGCCGAGGCGGCGGAAGGCCTGCGCCATCTCGACACCGATCGGGCCGCCGCCGAGCACGACCAGATGGTTCGGCCGGTCGGTCAGGCCGAAGATCGTCTCGTTGGTCAGGAACGGCACGTCCGCCAGGCCCGGCACCGGCGGCACGGCGGCGGAGGAGCCGGTGGCGAGGATGAAGCGCCGTGCACGGATGCGCTGGCCGCCGGCCTCCAGTTCCTCCGGGCCGGTGAAATGCGCGGCGCTGCGCAGGACGGTGACGCCGAGGCCTTCGAACCGCTCCACCGAATCATGCGGCGCGATGGCCGCGATGACGCCGTGCACATGCGCGTGGATGGCCGCGAAATCGATGGCGGGTTCGTGGCCGTTGACGCCGAAGCGGCCGCCCTCGCGCACCGCCGAAGCGGCGTGCGCGGCGGCCAGCAGCGCCTTGGAGGGCACGCAGCCGGTGTTCAGACAGTCGCCGCCCATCAGGTGCTTCTCGACCAGCACGACGGAGGCACCCATCTGCACGGCGCCGGCGGCAACCGACAGGCCGGCGGAACCCGCGCCGATGATGCAAAGGTCGGCGTGCAGGGCTCCGCCGCGCAGTTCCGGGCGTCGTGCGGGCGGACCGTCCTTTGGGCTGGTCATCGGTCATCCTGTGGCTGCTGCGGGGGCTTCGCCACGGCGGCGAACACGGTTACGACGACCAGGACACCACTTGCCGCACGCAATAGCGTATGCGCTAATGCATGAGTGAACGCCCTCAAAGCCTCTCCCCCACGCCAGGTGACCGCCGCCGAGACCGCTTACCTGCGGCTGAAGGCGATGATCCTCGACAACCTGCTGCCCCCCGGCGAGCAGCGACTGGAGGCGGAACTCGCCGTCCAGCTCGGCCTGTCCCGCACCCCGGTGCGGGAGGCGATGCTGCGGTTGCAGCAGGACGGGCTGGTGACGGTGACGCCGCGCCACGGCATGCGCGTGCAGGCTATCTCGACCGCCGACATGCGCGACATCTACGACGTCCTGGAAAGCCTGGAGCCGACCGCGGCCGAACTGCTGGCCCGCCGCCGCCTGTCCGACCTCGCCCTGCGCCCGCTGGCGGAGGCCTGCGACGCGATGGAGGCGGCGATCGCCGCCGAGGACCGCACCGGCTGGGCGCGGGCGGACGAGGCCTTCCACCTCGGCCTCGCCGAAAGCTGCGGCAACCGGCGGCTGTCGGCCATGGTCATGCAGGTGTGGGACCAGTCCCACCGCGCGCGGATGTTCACGTTGAACATGCGCCCCCTGCCCGCCCGGTCCACCGCCGAGCACCGCGCGACGCTGGTCGCGATTCGCGCCGGGGACGCCGATGGCGCCCGCGAGTTGTACCGCCAGCACCGCCGCCGTGGCGGTGCCGAACTGATTGCCCTGATCGAACGGAGCGGCCTTGCATGGCTATGAACTCGAACGCCGTCCGCATCGCCGTGATGCCGGGGGACGGCATCGGCGTGGAAGTGACGGACGCCACCACGGCGGTGCTGGAGAAGCTGGTACGCCGGCACGGGCTCGGCCTGCGGACGGAAACGCTCGCCGCCGGCGCCTTCGTCTACAAGGAGACCGGCACGGCGATGTCGGAGGAGGTGTTCCGGCAGGCGGAAGCCTCCGATGCCGTCCTGCTCGGCGCCATGGGCTGGCCTGGCATCCGCTACCCCGATGGCACCGAGATCGCGCCGCAGCTCGACCTGCGGTTTCGCCTCGGCCTCTATGCCGGCGTGCGCCCGATCCGCGCCATCCCCGGCGTGCCGCTGGCGCTGCGTGATCCCCGCGCGGAAAAGATCGACCTGGTGATCCTGCGCGAGAGCACCGAGGGCCTGTTCTGGGCGCGCGGCCGCGGCGAGATGATCGAGGATCGCGAGGCGCGCGACACCATGGTCATAACCCGCGCCACCACCGAACGCCTGGCGCGCTTTTCCTTCCGCCTGGCGGAGCGCCGCGCCGAGCGACTGCGGCGGCCGCAGAAGGTGACGCTGGTGGACAAGGCGAACGTCTTCCTCAGCATGGCCTTCATGCGCCGCATCTTCGAGGAAGTGGCGACCGAGTTCCCCGGCGTACCCTCCGGCCACCACTACATCGACGCGATGGCGCTGGACCTGGTGCGGCGGCCCTGGGATTTCGACGTGCTGCCGATGGAGAACATGTTCGGCGACATTATCTCCGACCTCGGCGCCGGGCTGGTCGGCGGCATGGGCTACGCGCCCTCGGCCGATATCGGCGACACGCACGCCGTGTTCCAGCCGAGCCACGGCACCGGGCCGGACATCGCCGGCAAGGGCGTGGCGAACCCGACGGCGATGCTGCTGTCGGCCGCGTTGATGCTGGACTGGTTGGGCACGCGCGGCGCCGGGCAGGCGTGGTCCGATGCGGCGACGGAGCTGGAGGCGGCGGTGGATGCCGCCTTCGCCCAGGGCCTTCGCACAGCGGAGTTCGGCGGCGTCGGCACCATGGAGGTGGCGAAGGCCGTGGCGGCGCAGATCCCGGCATGAAGGTCGCCGTGATCGGGGCAGGCTACTTCGCGCAGTTCCACCACGATGCGTGGTCGCGGCTGCCGGTGGAGCTTGCCGCGATCTGCGACCGGGCCGGCGCCAAGGCGGAGGAAGCAGCGGCGCGCTTCCCGCCGGCCCGTGGCTTCACGGATGCGGCGGAGATGCTGGATGCGGTGCGGCCGGGGCTGGTCGATATCGTGACGCCGCCCGAAACCCATGCGGCGCTGGTGGGGCTGTGCACCACGCGCGGCATCCCGGTGATTTGCCAGAAGCCGCTGGCGCCGGACTACAAAACGGCATTGGCCATCGTGCGGCAGGCGGAGCAGGCCGGTAGTCCGCTGATCGTGCATGAGAATTTCCGGTTCATGCCATGGTTCGAAGAAGCCGCGCGGCTGGTGCGGGCCGGTGCCATTGGCGAGCCGCTGGACCTGTCCTTCCGCCTGCGCTCCGGGGACGGCCAGGGACCGGACGCCTACCTGTCCCGCCAGCCCTACTTCCGCACGATGCCGCGCTTCCTGGTGCATGAAACCATCATCCACCTGATCGACGTGTTCCGCCTGCTGTTCGGCGAGGTTGCCGGCGTGTTCGCGCGGCTGCGCACGCTGAACCCGGCCATCGTCGGCGAGGACGCGGCGACCGTGCTGTTCAGCTTCGCGGAGCCGCGCCGCAGCGGGATCGTCGACGGCAACCGCCTGATCGACCACCCGAGCGACGACCCGCGCATGACGAACGGCGTGCTGCTGGTGGAGGGCACCGGCGGGCAGCTGCGCCTGGATGGCCATGGCCGCCTGTTCCTGCGCCCGCATGGCGGTACGGAAGCCGAGCACGCCTACGCCTGGGAACGCCGCGGCTATGGCGGGGACTGCGTGTTCCGCCAGTCCCGCGCCGCGCTGGCGCATGTGGCGAAGCAGGCACCGGTGCCGAATACCGGCCGCGCCTGGCTACGCAACATGGAGATCGAGGAGGCCATCTACCGCTCCGCCGCGGAGGGTCGTCTCGTGCCTGTCTAGCCTGCCACGCAATAGAAGGGGAGGAAGCAACAATGGACCAGATCAGGACCACGCGGCGCATCGCGCTGCTCGGCACCGCGGGGCTGCTCGCGGCGCCCGCCATCGCAACGGCGCAGGGGCGTGTCCGCACACTGCGCCTGAACCACACGGACACCGACATCGGCGCACGGCAGGAAGCCGCCCTGCTGTTCGGGCGCCGCGTGCAGGAACTGACGGAGGGGCAGTACCGTGTGCAGGTGTTCCATTCGGGACAGCTCGCCAACGACGCGCGCAGCCTGGAACAGGTCGCGGTGGGGTCCATCGACCTCGCCATCACCGGCGTCGTCACCTACGCCACGCACACGCGCCCGCTGAACCTGATCGCGCTGCCCTACCTGGCGGAGAACTACCAGCAGGGCTGGCGGCTTTACGACGAAAGCCGCTTCATCGCGTCCCAGAAGCAGGCACTGATCGGCCGCGGCATGCGCATCGTGGGCGACTGGGAAGCCGGCTTCCGCTGCTTCTCCACCACCTTCGCCCTGCCCTCCCCGGCTGCGGTGCGCGGCCGCAAGCTGCGCATCGCGCCGGTCGACATGATCCGCTGGATCATGGAAAGTCAGGGCTGGAACCCGGTGGTGTTGCCGGTGACGGAAGTCTACCTCGCAATCCAGCAGGGCACGGTGGACGGCCAGGAAAACCCCATCGACACCATCTTCAGCCAGCGCTTCCACGAAGTCGCCAAGCACATCACGCTGTCCAACCACATCTACTCCCCGCTGTGGCTCTGTGCCTCGGAGCGCGTCTGGCAGTCGCTGCCGGAAAAGGCGCGCGAGGCGCTGATGCAGGCCGGGCGCGAAAGCGGCCAGCACAATCGCCAGCAGGTTGCGGCGAATGACGAGGCGCTGCTGCGGCAGATGACGGAAAAGGGCGCCACCATCGCGCGGCCGGAGCTCGGCCCGTGGCGTGATGCCTCGCAGGGCGCTATCGCGCGGGCCCGGCAGGAATACGGCCAGGAACAGGTGGACGCCTTCATGGCCGAAGCCGCCGCACTGCGCGCGCGGGCCTGAGGGATGCGCGCGCTCGACCGCGGCTGTGCCCTGCTCGGGCGCGCGCTGGATCTGTTCCTCGCCATCGGCGGTGGTGGCCTGTGCCTGGTGGTGCTGGTCAACGTCATCGCCCGCTACGTCTTCAACCTGTCGCTCGCCTGGGTGAACGAGATCGGCGAGTTCGTCTTCCTGTGGCTCACCTTCCTGGGTGGTGCGCGGGCGCTGCAACTTGGCGCGCATCTCTCGATCACGGAGATGGTGGATGCCGCCGGGCCCAGGCTGCGCCGGTTGCTCGGCTGGATCGCCGACGCCGCGGCGGCGGGCGTACTGGTCACGCTGCTGGTCTATGGCTGGAGCCTGTCGGCGCAGATGATGCAGCAGACGCTGTCGGTCACCTACATCCCGATGGGCCTGGCCTATGCCGCGATGCCGGTGGGATCGGTGCTCGGCCTGCTGTTCATCGCGCAGCGCCTGCTGTGCGGCCCGGTGCGGGAAAGGGCTGCCTGATGTCGCTGTTCCTGACGATCTTCGCGCTGTTCATGGCAATCGCCATGCTCGGCGTGCCGCTGGTCTGGGCGATGCTGATCGCGACCTTCGCCTACATGCAGATGTCGGACAACTTCTACGTGATGGAGGGCATGCTGCTGTCCTTCATCGGCGGCGTCGAGCCGTTCCACCTGCTCGCCGTGCCGATGTTCATCGTGGCCGGCGAGATCATGGTGGCCGGCGGCGTCGGCCGGCGGATGATCGACTTTGCCTCCAAGGCGCTCGGCTTCCTGCGTGGCGGGCTGGGCGTGGTGACGGTGTCCTCCTCCATGCTGTTCTCCGGTGTCTCGGGCTCCGCGGTCGCGGACAGCGCGGCGATCGGCTCCGTCATGATCCCGGGCATGAAGCAGCGCGGCTACACGAAGGAATTCGCCGCGGCACTGGTCGCGGTGGCCGGCACCATCGGCATCATCATCCCGCCTTCCATCCCGATGGTGATCTTCGCCTTCATGGGCAATGTCTCGGTGAAGGAGCTGTTCCTGGCCGGCTTCGTGCCCGGCCTGCTGTTCGGCGGCGCGCTGATCCTGTGGTGCATGCATGTCGGCAAATCCCGCGGCTGGGACCCGGGCGGGCAGCGTACTTCCGCCGACGAACTCATCACATCCTTCAAGGGCTGCATCCCGGCGCTGCTGTTTCCGGTGGTGATCCTGGGCGGCATCTTCGGCGGCGTGTTCACCCCGACGGAAGCCGCGGCCGTTGCGGTGTTCTACGCGCTGCTGGTCGGCCGCTTCGTCTATAACGAACTGGCGCTGGCCGATGTGCCGCGCATCCTGCGCGACAGCTTCATCACCTCCGCCACCGTCATGCTGGTCATCGGCGCCACCACCGCCTTTGCCTGGGTGATGACGATGGAGGGTGTGCCGATGGACCTGGTCGCGATCCTGCGCGCCTGGGACCTCGGCAAGTGGGAATTCCTGCTGGTGGTGAACATCGCGCTGCTGCTGCTCGGCATCTTCCTGGAGCCGGTGCCGGCGCTGATCCTGACGGCACCGCTGCTGCTGCCGGTGGCGCGCGACCTCGGGATCGACCCGGTGCATCTCGGGCTCATCATGGTGTGCAACCTGGCGATCGGGCTGTTCACGCCGCCGGTCGGTGGCACGCTGTTCGTCTCGGCGAAGATCGCCGATGCCCGCATGTGGGGCATCACCAAGGAGCTTGGCCCGATGTTCGCGCTGTGCTGCCTGGTGCTGGTGATCGTCACCTACTTCCCCGCCTTCGTCATGGCCCCCGTCGCATGGTTCCGCTGATGCAGATGCAGGATGTCTCCTTTCACGGCAGTGGGCTGGTGCGCCCGGAATGCGTGCTGGTGGCGCCGGACGGCGCGGTGTTCAGCGCGGATTTCCGGGGCGGCGTTGCAGCACTGGCGGCGGATGGATCGCACCGGCTCATCCGCGGCGAGACGGCGGAGCTGCCGGATGGGCTGAAGCCGAACGGCATCGCCTTCGAGCCGGATGGTGCCTTCATCCTGGCGCATCTCGGCAACGCAGAGGGCGGCGTGTTCCGGCTAGCGCGCGACGGCCAGGTGACCCCGCTGCTGCGCGAGGTCGATGGCGTAGCGCTGCCGCCGACGAACTACGCGGTGCGCGATGCCACAGGGCGGCTCTGGGCCACCGTCTCCACCCGCCTGTCGCCGCGGCACCTGGACTGGACGCCGCGCGCCTGCACCGGCTTCATCGTGCTGCAGGACGAGCGTGGCAGCCGCATCGTGGCGGATGGCCTGGGCTACACCAATGAGTGCATGCCCTCCCCCGATGGCCGCTACCTGTATGTGAACGAGACCTACACGCAGAAGCTGTCGCGGTTCCCGCTGCGCGCGGACGGCACGCTCGGCCCGAAGCAGGTGGTGGCGGAATTCGCAGCGGGTGAATATCCGGACGGCCTAGCCTTCGACGAGGAAGGCCAGGTCTGGGTCACCGCCATCGTCGCCAACCGCCTGCTGCGGGTGGACCCCACCACAGGCCGCGTCACCCGCCACCTCGATGCCGGCGTGCCCGAGCACATCGCGCGCATCGCGCGCGGCAGCGCCGCCGGTACGCTGGCGCCGCAGGACATGGCGGAGGCCGGCGGCAGCCCGCTCGCCAACGTCTCCTCCCTCGCCTTCGCCGGGCCGGGGCGGCGGGAAGCCTGGCTGGGCTGCCTGCTGGCGGACCGCATCATGCGCACGCCGATGCCGGTCGCCGGCCATCCGCCGCCGCATTGGGGATGGCCGCTACGCGGGGGCTGACTCCAGGCCTTGCTCCCGCCTCGGGGCGGTCGCAACCTGCGGCGTTGCCACCCTCCGGACCACGCCACGATGTGCCGCTTCCTCGCCTATCTCGGCGAACCGATCTTCCTGTCCGACCTGGTCTGCGCCCCAGCGCATTCGCTGATCCACCAATCCATGCATGCCGACGAGGGCAAGGCGCCGACCAATGGCGACGGCTTCGGCCTGGGCTGGTACGGCGAGCGGGAGGAACCCGGCCTGTACCGGGAGATCCGCCCGGCATGGTCGGATGAGAATTTGCGCTCGCTGTGCGAGCAGGTGCGCTCGCGCCTGTTCTTCGCGCATGTCCGCGCCTCGACCGGCACCTCCACCACCCGCGCCAACTGCCATCCCTTCGGCCTCGGCCGGCAGTTGTTCATGCACAACGGCCAGGTTGGCGACTATGCCCGCGTCAAGCGGCGGATCGAGGAGCTGATCCCCGACCGGCTGTACGAGCACCGCCTGGGCACCGGCGACACCGAGGCGATCTTCCTGGCCGCCATGGCGGATGGGCTTGCGGAGGACCCGGTCGGCGCCCTGTCCCGCACCCTCGGCCGCGTGCTGGCGCTGATGCGCCAGGCCGGCAGCACACAGCCGCTGCGCTTCGCCGCCGCGCAGAGCGATGGCACCACCCTGACCTGCTTCCGCTGGTCGTCGGACCACAGGCCCCCCTCGCTGTACTGGCGCCGCGTCGGCGGCAACGTGCTGGTGGTGTCGGAGCCGGTGGATGAGCGCAACGCCGGCTGGCAGCCAGTGGCGGCCAACCATGTGCTGGTGGCACGGCCCGGCGCGGCGGTGGAGGTTCAGCCCTTCATGGTCATGGTGCCGGGCGAGGTACCGTAACCTTGGCGGCGCTGGTGGCGACGCATCCGGCTGCGCCTTCATCCCGAGGAGGACCCCGCAATGTCGAAGCCGCCTCGCCCATCATGGCCGCACCGACGGGCAGGCTGATGCGCCGCCGCCTCCTTCTCGCCGCCGCCCGCGAGGTCGGCATGACGCTGCGGCCGCGCACCGTGCTGCTGTTCGGCAGCCCGCGCGCGGGCACGCCAGGCATGGCCGCCAACCCGACGCTGGCGCTGGACCTGCCGATGCGCATCCTGGTGTGGGAGGATGAGCAGGGCCGCACCTTCCTCACCCGCAGCACCGGCGCCGACCTCGCAGCGCGGGTCTTCGCGCGCCACGGCGTGACGGTTCCGCCGGAGGGCCAGCGCAACACCGAGACCTTCCTGGCAGGGCTGGTGCGCAAGGCGGCGGCTTAGCATGGCGGGCGCGCTCGCGGCCGCACCGCCGCGGGCGCACCTGCCGGGCCTGCTGCTGGGCGTCGTCGGAACGGCCCTCGCCGTGCTGGGCCTCGGCGACGCGGCGCTGCTGCCGTTGCTGGCAGTGGCGATGCTGCTGGGGGCGATGTTCGTGGTGCTGGACTACGGCTTCACCGGTGGCTTCCGCCGCCTGCTGGTGGACCGGGATGGCCGGACCCTCGGCGCCAGCTTCATCGTGCCGGCGGTGGCGGCGCTGGCGATCCTGCCGATTGGGACGCTGGTCGAGGGCTTTGGCCGCTTCGTCGCGCCGATCGGGCCGCCATTGGTGGTCGGCGCGGCGCTGTTCGGCATCGGCATGCAGATCGCCAGTGGCTGCGGTTCCGGCACGCTGGTCGCGATGGGACAGGGATCGCGCCGCATGTGGGTGGCGCTGCCGTTCTTCTGCCTGGGCGGCGTGCTGGGCAGCCTGGTGCTGCCGGCGGCGCTGCGCCTGCCGAACCTGGGCGCGGTCGACCTGCCGGCTGTGTTCGGAACCTGGGGCGGGCTTGCCGTGACGGAGGGCCTGCTGCTGGCGGGCGCGCTGCTGGTCCTGCGCGGGGCGCGGCCGCAGCGGGACAAGGTGCTGGCCGGACTCGCGGTCGGCGTCGTGGTGGTGTTGCTGTTCCTGGTCTCCGGGATGCCCTGGGGCATCACCATGGGGCTGACGCTGTGGGGCGGCCAGGCGGTGCAGGCGCTGGGCCTTGATCTGACGCGCTTCGAATTCTGGGCGGGCGGCTGGACGCGGGAGGCGCTGGAGGGCCCGTTGCTGGCCCTGCACGGTTCGTTGACCAACATCGGCCTGGTGCTCGGCGCCCTGCTGGCGGCGGCGGCGCAGGGGCGGCTGCGCCACGGCACGCCAATCGGCTGGCGCGGCGCGGCCGGCGCGGCGATCGGCGGTCTGCTGATGGGGGTGGGCGCCCGGCTGTCCTTCGGCTGCAATGTCGGCGCGTTCCTCGGCGGCGCGTCCTCCGGCAGCCTGCATGGCTTCGTCTGGGTCCTGGCGGCAATGCCGGGTTGCTGGGTCGGCATCCGGCTGCGGCCGCTGTTCGGCTTGCGCTGAGCCGGCAGCGTCAGCCAAACCTCGCATTAAGCCGCCGGACGCGCAGCATGGATGCCCTGCTCACCAACGAGCCCCTGATCCGCCTCGGCGTCTTCGCCGGCGTGCTGGCCGTGATGGCGGGGTTGGAAGCAGGCCTGCCGCGCCGGGCACGCGCCTTCGCTCGGCTGCGGCGCTGGCCGAGCAACCTTGGCGTAGTCGCCCTTGACGCGCTGGTCGTCCGCTTTCTCTTCCCGACCGCGGCGGTCGGCGTCGCCCTGGCGGTGGAGGCTCAGGGCTTTGGCCTGCTGCCCTGGATGAACCTGCCGCAGCCAATGGCGGTGCTGGTGGCGGTGGTCCTGCTCGACCTCGCCATCTACCTCCAGCACGTGCTGTTCCACGCCGTGCCGGCGCTGTGGCGCCTGCATCGCATGCACCATGCGGATCTCGACTTCGACGTGACGACGGGGCTGCGCTTCCACCCTGTCGAGATCATCCTGTCCACGATCATCAAGCTCATGGTGGTGGTGGCGCTGGGCGCGCCCGCCGTCGCGGTGCTGGTCTTCGAGGTGCTGCTGAACGCGAGTTCAATGTTCAACCACGCCAACCTGCGCCTGCCCGCCTGGCTCGACCGCGGGCTGCGCCTGGTTGTGGTGACACCGGACATGCACCGGGTGCACCATTCCGTCTTGCCGCAGGAAACCGACAGCAACTTCGGCTTCAACCTGGCATTCTGGGACCGGCTTTTCGGCACCTACCGCGCGCAGCCAGCCGCGGGGCACGCGGCGATGACGGTGGGAATCGCGCAATTCCGCGATCCACGCGAATTGCGGATCGACCGCATGTTGACGCAGCCACTGCGTGAGCGCGATCGAGAGTCGATGGCGTCCCCTAGGGGATTCGAACCCCTGTTACCGCCGTGAGAGGGCGGTGTCCTAGGCCTCTAGACGAAGGGGACCCAGACAACCCGCGACGTTGGAACGTCGCGAGGCGGGCTGATTAGCGCCCCCGGGCCGCCGGATCAAGACGCCCCTTGGCGGTTTTCTCGGCCAGCGCCACATCGCGGCGGCCGCTGCGGCAGGCGTCGGAGCAGAAGCGGACCTGGTCCCAGTCCCGCGCCCATTTCCGGCGCCAGGCGAAGGGCCGGGCGCAGGCGGCGCAGATCTTCTCGGGCAGCGTCGCCTTGTTGTGCGCCATCAATCGGCGGCCCGCACTTCGCCGACCACCCGGCTGCGCCGCGCATCCAGCAGCAGCACGCGTTCCGTGCCATCCGGTCGCGCCACCAGCACCGCGAGTCGGCCCTCAACCGTCGCCAGCGACAGCATCCGCGTCCCCGCCGGCTGCCCGAGCGAGGCCGGCGGCAGCGCCACTTCGCCCGCCGCACCACCGAGGCGCTGGACGAGGACGAAAACCAGGCCCACCGTGCCGAGCACGATCAGAACCCCCATAACGCCAACCAACCATTTGAGCGCCGCCACGCAAACTCCCCTTTCCGCCGATGCACAGGACCATCCCTTGGGCGAAACCCGCGAAATCCTCGCCCCGCCCGAGGCTGCCGGCCTGCGCGCCGACCGCTTCCTGACGGATGCGATAGGCGGGCTGTCGCGGTCCCGGGTCAAGGCTCTCATTGAGGCCGGCCAGGCCAGCCGGGCTGGCGTGCGGGTGCACGACCCGGCGGAGCCGGTGCGGCCGGGCGAATTGTACGCCCTGCACCTGCCACCGCCGGAAGATGCGGTGCCGCAACCGCAGGACATCCCGCTGACGGTGCTGTTCGAGGACCGGCACCTGATCGTTCTGGACAAGCCCGCGGGCCTTGTCGTGCACCCCGCCCCCGGCAACCGGGACGGCACCTTGGTGAATGCCGTGCTGGCCCATGCGGCTGAGGATCTGACGGGAATCGGCGGGGAGAAGCGGCCGGGCATCGTCCACCGGCTGGACAAGGACACCTCCGGCGTCATGGTCGTCGCGAAGTCGGAGCGGGCGCACACGGCGCTGTCCGAAGCCTTCGCCGCGCGCGACCTGGACCGGGAATACCTCGCCCTGGTCTGGGGCCTGCCGGCACCGGCGGCCGGCGAGATCGAGGGGGACATCGGCCGCCACCCGATGGACCGCAAGCGGATGGCGGTGGTGGCGCGCAACGGCAAGCACGCGCTGACCCGCTACCGCACCGAACGCGGCTTCGGCGCTGCCTGCGCCTTGCTGCGCTGCCGGCTGGCGACCGGGCGGACCCACCAGATCCGCGTCCACCTGGCGCATCTGGGCCACCCGCTGGTCGGCGACCCTGTGTATCTGCGCCGCACCCCTGCCGCCGCGCGTAACCTTCCCGAGGCCCCGCGCGAAGCACTCCTCGCATTCCCCAGGCAGGCGCTGCATGCGGCAACCCTGGGCTTTCGCCATCCGGTAACGGGTGAGGCGCTATCCTTCTCGGCGGAATTGCCGCCCGATATGATTGCGCTGCTGCGGCTTCTGGAGGCGGGTGTTACAGCGAGGTAACCAAACGTAAACCTACCTTGCAGGTCGGGTTTCTCTTGATCCCGGCCTGGATTGGTCCTAGAAAAGCGTCAAGCCAGAATCGGTCGGGTGCCGCTTCGCACCCTCGCTCCTCGGATTTCAAGATCCGGAACGAGAGCGCCCACCATGCCTCACGCCGTCGTGACCGGGGTGTCCATGGAAAGGGAGGGCCCGGTCGACGTTGGCAGAACAGCACAGCCGCCACGGGCTCCGCCGTCACGGGGGGCACCAGGCGACGAAGGAGGCAGTTCTCATCATGGCTTCCACCATGTCCATCCCGATGGCGCCCGAGGGCAACCTGTCCCGGTACCTTCAGGAAATTCGCAAGTTCCCGATGCTGACGCCGGATGAGGAGTACAACCTCTCCAAGCGCTGGAAGGACGAGGGTGACGAGCCCTCCGCCCATCGTCTGGTCACGTCGCATCTTCGCCTGGTTGCCAAGATCGCCATGGGCTATCGCGGTTACGGCCTGCCGGTCGGCGAGCTGATCTCCGAAGGCAATGTCGGCATGATGCAGGCCGTCAAGCGCTTCGACCCGGACCGTGGCTTCCGCCTGGCGACCTACGCCATGTGGTGGATCCGTGCCGCGATCCAGGAGTACATCCTGCACAGCTGGTCTCTGGTGAAGATGGGGACGACGGCTGCACAGAAGAAGCTGTTCTTCAACCTCCGCCGGCTGAAGGGCCAGATGGCGGCGCTGGAGGAAGGCGACCTGAAGCCGGAGCAGGTGGAGAAGATCGCCCGTGTCCTGGCCGTGCCGGAAGCCGACGTCATCTCCATGAACCGCCGCCTCGCCTCGCCCGACAACAGCCTGAACGCGCCGGTTCGCGCGGACAGTGATGGCGAGTGGCAGGATTGGCTGGTGGATGACGGCGAGAGCCAGGAAACCGAGCTGGCCGAGCGGGAGGACATGACCAACCGCCGCGAGCTGCTCGGCGAGGCGCTGAAGACGCTGAATGATCGGGAGCGCCACATCCTGATCGAGCGGCGCCTGAAGGACGAGCCGACCACGCTCGAGGAGCTGTCGCAGCAGTACAACATCAGCCGCGAGCGCGTGCGCCAGATCGAGGTCCGCGCCTTCGAGAAGCTGCAGAAGAGCATGAAGACACAGATTGTGGAGCGCCGCCTCGGCGTCGCCTGATGCTGTCAGCCTGAAGCTTGGAAGGGGCGTTCACCGCAGGGTGGGCGCCCTTTTCGCGTCATCAGCCGGGACCATGAGGCGTATCCGAAGCGCGGATTGGAACCGGACGGCCCGACTCCGCATCTTGGTGGCACGAACACGAGGAGACTCGCCATGTCGGCCACCATCGAAGCGCCGGCTCCCGCCGCGCCCTACACCGTCGCCGCGGAAACCCGGATCGGCCATGTCCACCTGAAGGTGGCAGAGTTGGAGCGCAGCCTGTCCTTCTGGCGCGACCTGATCGGGCTGGAGGTGCAGCAGCGCATCGGCGACCAGGCGGTGTTCCTTTCGGCCGGCGGCTATCACCACCACATCGCGCTCAACACTTGGGAAAGCGCCGGCGGCAGCCCGCCCGGCTTCGGCACCACCGGCCTGTACCATGTGGCGCTATTGTATCCGGACCGCCGGGCCCTGGCGCGCGCCCTGAAGCAGTTGGCGGAGGCCGGCTGGCCACTGGAAGGCGCCTCCGACCATGGCGTGTCGGAAGCGCTGTACCTGCGTGACCCGGACGGCAACGGTGTGGAGTTGTACCGAGACCGGCCACGCGCCGACTGGCCGCGCCAGCCGGACGGCACCCTTGCCATGGTCACGAAGCGCCTGGACCTGCGGGCGCTGCTGGCCGAGGCGGGCTGAGCGCCACGATCGAGGCCGCCGCCAGCAGGGCGGCGGCCCCAAGATAAAGAACCACCGCCGGCACCAGCGGCAGCAGCACGCCCGCCACCAGCGGCCCGACGCCGGCGCCGATGTCCCGCCAGGTGGCGAGCCGCGCCAAAGCCGCCACACGTTCCTCCACCGGTGCACGAGCGGCCGCCACCGGCGCCGGTAGCGGCTGCAGCAGACCGCGCAGCCCAACCACCAGCAGGCTGCCGACCCAGAGCCACCCGACGCCAATCACCGCCAGCCCCACCGCCGAGCCGAGTGAGACCAGCAGCAGCACCCGCGCAGCGCCGAAGCGTTCCGCCAGGCGCCCGGCTGGCTGGCCCAGCAGCACCTCCGCCAGGTAGCGCGCCGCCAGCGCCGCGCCGGCGGCCAGCGCCGCTCCCTCCGGCAGGGCGGCGGCGGCCAGGAAGGCAAGGCCGAGCACGAACAGCCCATCCAGCGCGAGCCCCTGCACGAAGGACCAGACATCCAGCGGCTTCGGCAGCGCGAATCGCGGGCCGCCGGAACGCAGCCTGGCCCCCTCCTCGTCCGGCAGCCGCCAGGCGAAGGGCAGCGCCAGCAGCGAGACGGCGCCGAGGCACAGGAACACCACGCGCGGCCCGGCGAATTCCGCCAGCACCGCGCCAGCCAGCAGGCCGAGCATCGGCCCGGTCGCGATGATGGCGCGGGAGGTGCCGCTACGGCGGGCCGCCCCGCCCGTCTCCGCTGTGGCCAGTGCCTGGGTGGCGATATTCATGGCGGCGAAGGCGAGACCCCAAAGCAGGCGGGCCGGCAGCAGCCACCAGACCCCCGGCAGCACCGCATAGCCTGCCGTGGCGCAGGCGGCCGCCAGCACCGCCACCAGGCAGGCTCGGCGTGGCCCGAAATGCTCGTACGCGCGGGCCACCCAGCCATAGCCGATGATGCGCACCAGCCGGTTCGCCGCCAGCAGCAACCCGGCCTCGGCCAGCGAGACACCGAAGGCCGCGGCGTGCAGCGGCAGGAGCAGGTACAGCACCGTGTCGCCCGGCAGGGTCAGGCCGAGCACGATGGACGCGTCGCGGGAGGCGCGATCGGCCTCGGCGCGGGTCATGGTGTGGGTGGCGTCGCGGCGCCCTCTCCGAGCGGGCGCACCATCAGCACGCTGTCCACCCAGCGCTCGTGTTTCCAGCCGACGGCGGGGATCAGCCCGGCCCGGGTAAAGCCGGCGGCTTCATGCAGACGGATGGAAGCGGCGTTGGCTGAATCGCCGATCACCGCGACCATCAGCCGGTGCCCGCTGGCGGTGCAGCGCTCGATCAGTCCGGCCAGCAGCGCCCGGCCGATGCCGCCGCGCCCGGCGTCCGGGGCGACGTAGACGCTGTTCTCCACCGCGAAGCGATACGCCGTGCGCGGGCGATAGGCGCTGGCATAGGCGTAGCCGAGTACGCGGCCGGCCGCATCCACTGCGACCAGATGCGGATAACCGGCGTCCAGCACGGCCTGGCGCCGCCGCGCCATCTCCGGCGCGTCGGGTGGCGCCAGCTCGAAGCTGGCGAGGCCGTGGGTGACCCAGTGGCCGTAGATCGCCGTGATGGCGGGAATGTCGTCCGGGCGGCTGTCGCGGAGCTTCGGCATGTCACGACTGTGACAGGCCGCGGCTTGTCAGACAACCAGACGTCTAGACGTATTACGCGGGCTTCACCCCGCGAAGGGGTCGCGCAGCATGATCGTGTCGTCGCGGTCCGGGCTCGTGGACAGCAGCACCACCGGCGCCTCCACCAGTTCCTCGATGCGGCGGACATACTTTACCGCCTCGGCCGGCAGTTCGGCATAGCTGCGGGCGCCCTTGGTCGAGCCGGGCCAGCCGTTCAGCACCTCATAGACCGGCACCGCCTTCTGCTGCGCGGCGATCGAGGCCGGCAGGCGGTTGAGCAACTCGCCATCCACCCGGTAGCCGGTGCAGATGCGCAGTTCGGGCAGCCCGTCCAGCACGTCGAGCTTGGTCAGCACCAGGCCCTCCACGCCGCCGACCTTCACCGCCTGGCGGACCATGCAGGCATCGAACCAGCCGCAGCGGCGCGGACGCCCTGTGACAGTGCCGAATTCGCGCCCCTTCTCCCCCAGCAGACGCCCGGTTGCGTCCGACAATTCGGTCGGGAACGGGCCGCTGCCAACGCGGGTGGTGTAGGCCTTGGCGATACCCAGCACGTAGCCGATCTGCTTCGGCCCGACGCCCGCCCCCGCCGCGGCGTTGCCGGCGACGGTGTTCGATGACGTGACATAGGGGTAGGTGCCGTGGTCGACATCCAGCATCACCGCCTGCGCACCCTCGAACAGCACGCGCTTGCCCTCGTGATGCGCGGCGTCCAGCAACTGCCAGACCGGCTCGGCGAATGGCAGCAGCTTCGGCGCCAACTCCAGCAGCCGATCGAGCAGCGCCTGCTTCTCGAAGGTCTCGGCGCCGAGGCCGCGCAGCAGGGTGTTGTGGTGCAGCAGCAGCTCATCCAGCTTGTGCGCCAGCACCTCCGGCTCAGCGAGGTCCGACAGGCGGATGGCGCGGCGGGCGACCTTGTCCTCATAGGCCGGGCCAATGCCCCGCCCGGTGGTGCCGATGGCGCTGGCGCCGCGCGCCTTTTCCCGCGCGATGTCGAGCGCCGGATGCACCGGCAGGATCAGCGGCACGTTCTCCGCGATGCGCAGGTTCTGCGGCGTCACGGACAGGCCCTGCGCGGTGACGCGGGCGATCTCGGACAAAAGCGCGTCCGGGTCCAGCACCACGCCGTTGCCGA
Source organism: Falsiroseomonas sp. HC035 (assembly GCF_050563525.1). Classification (NCBI taxonomy): domain Bacteria; kingdom Pseudomonadati; phylum Pseudomonadota; class Alphaproteobacteria; order Acetobacterales; family Roseomonadaceae; genus Falsiroseomonas; species Falsiroseomonas sp. HC035. Next base: position 21,640 of record NZ_JBNXUN010000018.1, on the reverse strand, counting down.
TGATGCCGAGCTTGCCGCGCACCACGCCGGAGGGCAGCAGCGACAGCTTGTAGGTCTGGTTGCCCACCACCAGCGTGTGGCCGGCGTTGTGGCCCCCCTGGAAGCGCACGACGATGTCGGCCCGGCTGGCGAGCCAGTCCACGACCTTCCCCTTGCCCTCGTCGCCCCACTGGGCGCCGATGACGGCGACATTGGCCATCGCTACTGCTCCTCAACCGGGACCGGTGCGCCGGTGCCGTCCATGACATGCGTGCAGCGCAGGGATTGCGCGGTATCGGCGGGGCTGAGCCGCGCCAGGGTGGCGTGTCCGGCGGCGCGCAGCGCCGCGGCCTGCGCGGCATCGGCGCCCTCCGGCAGGAACACGCGCAGCCGCTGCGGCAGCGGCGACACGGCGCGCAGCACGGCGTCCGGGTACAGCGTCATGCCGGTTGCGGGCTCCTCGCCGGACAGGTAGCGGCCACCGCGCGCCAGTTCCCCGGTGCGGCCGGCGCCGAAGATCGTGAAGGCGACGCCGGTGTGGTAGCGCAGGCCGCGGAACTCCAGCGGGTCCAGCGTGATGCGGAGGCCCGGCGCGCGGGCGCGGATCGCGACCACCACGGCGGCGGCGTGGTCGGCGATGGTCCGGGCAGCGGCCGGCAGCGCCTCCGCATGCAGCACGGCCAGCGCCGCATCGACAGGGCCGGCGGCCGCCAGCAGCGCAGGCAGCAGCAGCGCGGCGCCACCGGCCGCGGTCGCGTGTTCGGCAACGGCGGCGGCATCCTTGCGGTCCAGCGCCCGGGCCAGGCGGCGGCGGTCCTCGCCCTGCACGCCGGCGGCATCCAGCAAGGCCGGCGCCAGGCGTGGCAGGGTGATGTCGAGCGAGGCCTCGGTGATGCCGACGGCGGCCAGCGCCTCGGCCGCCACGGCGGCGACCTCCGCATCAGCCTCCGGGCTCTGCGGGCCGATCAGCTCGATGCCCGCCTGCGGCAATTGCCGCGCTGGGGCCAACTGCGTGCCCTGCACCCGCAGCACCTGGCCGGCATAGCTCAGCCGCAGCGGGCGCGGGATGCGGGCGAGACGGGTTGCGGCGATGCGGGCGACCTGCGGCGTGGTGTCCGCGCGCAGTCCCATCATGCGATGGCTGACCGGGTCCATCAGCCGGAAGGTCTGGTCGGCGACGGCGGCTCCGGAGCCGGCCAGCAGCGAATCCTCGAATTCCAGCAGCGGCGGCTTCACCCGCTCATAGCCATGACGGGCAAAGGTCTCCGCCAGCACCTCCACAAGCATCGCCTCCCGCTCCGCCTCGGGTGGCAGGACATCGATGAGGCCGGCGGGCAGCAGGGCGGGATTCGGAGGATCGTCGGTCATTCGGTTCTGGAGCGCATGCGGGTCTGGGCGCGTGACGGGCGCGTGTGTGGCAGGGGGGCGCTCCCGGGGCAACCCCTGCGGGGCTTTACGCCAGGACGACGTCGAATTCCGCGCGCTGGCCTTCGTCCGTTGGCGACAGCCGTGCCAGCAGCAGGGCACGCCGCGCCTCTGCCACGCGGCGCAGCAGGCCGTCCTGGGCGTTCTGCGGCTCATCCGGAAAATACACCTGCGTGGTCAGCGGCGCGGTGCCGCGCGGCGGGTGGGCGCGCAGGTGGATGTGTGGCGTGCGGCCAGGGTAGCGACCGGGCCGGATGGTCCGGAAGGCGTAGCGCCCCCCGGCATCGGCAACGGCACGGCCATAGCCCTGGAAGCCCGTATCGCGCTGCGCCTGGCGCCCGTCGCGCGGGTGCAGGTAGATGCCGGCCTCGTCCGCCTGCCAGATTTCGACCCGTGCGCCGGGCAGCGGCGCGCCGTCCAGGTTCCGCACGAGACCGGTCAGCAGCAGCGGCCGGCCGGACGCTTCCCGCGCCGCGCCGGCGACGTGGCGCAGGTCGGCATCGGCGTCCTGCGGGATGGCGGCGGGGTAGTAGGGGCCTTCCGTCTGCGACGGCGTGCCCTGAACCAGCGGCTGCGCGCAGGCCAGGCCGGGCAGCAAGGCGGGGGCGGCGAGGATCAGGCCGCGGCGCGGGATGAGGAGCATGCGAACCTCCGGAGTGCGGCGCATCTGGGCGCGGGCGCGGCCGTGCGTCACGTCACGAAGCGTGACGTTCGTTCGCGTGGGCCGCCGCGCCAACCCGCAAGATGGCACGTTGCGAAATAAACTTCCGCAACCAGCCCGGCAACGCGGCGCTTTTCCCCGCAGGACGACGCAGCCCGCGTCACACGGAGAGGAACGCAGATGCCGCAATTTGCAGCCACCATCAAGCACATCAAGGAAGGCGTTAAGGGCTTCACGATCAGCGCCGCGGTGAAGAACATCGAAGGCTGGGAGGAGACGCTCGGCAAGATGGAGGTGACCGGCGCCAAGACCATGGTGCGCGACCTGGAACGCCTGAAGAAGCTCCTCCAGGCCGAGGAGATCGACGGCGAGGCGGTGAAGACCGTGGTGGCCAAGCTGGGCAAGGAGACGGTGACGATGGCCGGCCGCAGCGAAGGCGCCAAGGCCGAGAAGATCAGGGAACTCGGCGAGGCGCTGAACAACGCGGCCGCCTGAAGGCCCCCCTCACCCAGCCCTCTCCCTCCGAGCGGGGGAGAGGGCGTTGTCTTAGAAGGCCAGAGGGACGGCGCGGACCACCAGCGGCAGCGCGCGGACCGTGGCGAGCACCGCATCCGGCACGGCCGCATCCAGCCCGACCAGGCAAATCGCATCGCCGCCCGGCTTGTCGCGGCCGAGGTGGAAGGTCGCGATGTTGATGCCCGCTTCCGACAACGTCGTGCCGAAGCGGCCGATGAAGCCGGGCTTGTCCTGGTTCGTGACGTACAGCATGTGCGGCGCGAAATCGGCCTCCACCGCGATGCCCTTGATCTCGACCAGGCGCGGGCGGCCGGTGCCGACCAGCGTGCCGGCGACGCTGCGGTCCAGCCCCTCCGTCACCACCGTCACGCGGACCAGCGTGGCGTAGTCACCGCGCCGCTCGGTCACCGTCTCCGCCACCTCGATGCCACGCTCGCGCGCCACCACGGGCGCGTTCACCATGTTCACCGCGCCCATCATCGGCGTCAGCACGCCGGCCAGCGCCGCGGCCGTCAGCGGGCGCTGGTTCAGCTCCGCCGCCTGGCCTTCATACTCCACGCGGATCGCCTTGATGGCGGCGCCCTGTTCCACCGTGAGCTGCCCGGCCAGCGCGCCGAGCTGCCGCGCCAATTCCATGTAGGGTCGCAGGCGCGGTGCTTCCTCCGCCGTGACGGAGGGCATGTTGATGGCGTTGGAGACGGCGCCGGACAGCAGGAAGTCGCTCATCTGCTCGGCCACCTGCAACGCCACGTTCTCCTGCGCCTCGGCCGTCGCGGCACCCAGATGCGGTGTGCAGACCACGTTCTCCAGCGCGAACAGCGGCGAGTCGGTGGCGGGCTCCGTCTCGAAGACGTCGAGCGCGGCGCCGGCCAGGTGGCCCTGCACCAGCGCATCGTGCAGCGCCGCCTCGTCCATCAGGCCGCCGCGGGCGCAGTTGATCAGCCGCGCGCCCTTCTTCATGGCGAAGATGCGCTCCCGCGACAGGATGCCCCGAGTTTGCTCCGTCATCGGGGCGTGGATGCTGATGAAGTCGGCGCGCGCCACCAGCGCGTCGAGGTCGACCTTCTCCACGCCGATCTCCAGCGCGCGCTTCTCGGACAGGAAGGGGTCGAAGGCGATGACCTTCATGTGCAGGCCGATGGCGCGGTTGGCGACGATGCTGCCGATGTTGCCGGCACCGACCAGGCCGAGCGTCTTGCTGGAAAGCTCGACGCCCATGAAGCGGTTCTTTTCCCACTTCCCCGCCTTGGTGGATGCCGAGGCCTCCGGGATCTGCCGGGCAAGGGCGAACATCATGGCGATGGCGTGTTCGGCGGTGGTGATGGCGTTGCCGAATGGCGTGTTCATCACCACGACGCCGCGTGCGGTGGCGGAGGAGACATCGACATTGTCGACGCCGATGCCGGCGCGGCCCACGACGCGCAGGCGCGGCGCGGCATCCAGCACCTCCCGCGTCACCTTGGTGGCGCTGCGGATGGCAAGGCCGTCATAGCCACCAATGATTTCCCGCAACTCGGCGGGCTTCATTCCGGGCTTGAAGTCGACCTCGATCCCACGCGCCCGAAAAATCGCGATGGCGGCGGGCGAGAGCTTGTCGCTGATCAGGACCTTCGGGGGCATCAGGCGGCGGCCTTGTTCTGTGCGGTCTCGATCTCCGCAAACGCCCAGTCCAGCCAGGGCAGCAGCGCCTGGATGTCGCTGGTCTCGACGGTCGCACCACCCCAGATGCGCAGCCCCGGCGGCGCATCGCGATAGTTCGCGACATCGAGCGCCACGCCCTCCTTTTCCAACAGCCCCGCAAGCTTCTTCGCGGCCGTGGCCTGCCCTTCGGCGTCCAGCGCCTGGAACCAGGGCGCCACGATCTTCAGGCAGATCGAGGTGCAGGACCGCGTCGCCGCATCCTCCGCCAGGAAGTCGACCCAAGGCGTCTTCGCGACCCAGGCGGCGATGGCGGCGAGGTTGGCTTCCGAACGTGCGACCAGCCCCTTCAGGCCGCCGACGCCTTCGGCCCAGCGCAGCCCGTCGAGCGCGTCCTCGACGCAGAGCATGGAGGGCGTGTTGATGGTCTCGCCCTTGAAGATGCCCTCCGCCAGCTTGCCGCCCTTCGCGAGGCGGAACACCTTCGGCATCGGCCAAGGCGGCGTATGGGATTCAAGCCGGGCGACGGCACGCGGCGACAGCGCAAGCATGCCATGTGCCGCCTCCCCGCCCAGCACCTTCTGCCAGGACCAGGTCACCACATCGAGCTTGTCCCAAGGCAGGTCCATGGCGAAGGCGGCGCTGGTGGCATCGCAGATGGCGAGGCCCTCGCGGTCCGCCGGAATCCAGTCCGCGTTCGGGACGCGCACGCCGCTGGTGGTACCGTTCCAGACGAAGACGACATCGCGCGACCAATCCAGCCCGGCCAAGTCCGGCAACTGGCCGTAGGGCGCCTTCAGCACCCGCGCATCGGCCAGCTTCAACTCCTTCACCACATCGGCCGCCCAGTCGGCGGAGAAGGATTCCCAGGCCGGGATCTCGACGCCGCGCACACCAAGCAGCGACCACATCGCCATCTCGACCGCGCCGGTGTCGGAGCCCGGGACGATGCCGAGGCGCCAATCCGCGGGCATGCCGAGGATCGCCTTGGACCTGGTAATGACCTCGTTCAGCCGCGCCTTGGGGCTGGCGGCGCGATGGCTGCGACCCAGTTCGGCGCCCTCCAGCGCCGCCAGCGTCCAGCCGGAACGCTTGGCGCAGGGACCAGACGAGAAGCGGGGATTGTGCGGACGCAGGTCCGGCTTGGCGGTCATAAGCGGCTCCCTTCCAGAAGCAGATGCGCCCCGGTGGGGGGGCGTGGCCCGCCGGAAGGGTTAGACCTGCGTCACGGAAGCTGCAAGCGGCCCGGTAAATTGGCCCGGTGAAGCGGCCCGGTGAAGCGGCCCGGTGAAGCGGCCCGGTCAGGCCGCCTCGGGCCGCAGGAAGATGCCCGCCCGCGCGGCGCGCAGGGTGCGCCAGGCCACCCAGATCGTCAGCGCGGCGTTCAGCGCCAGTGCCAGCCAGCCGAGCAGCGGGTGGAAGCCGAAATCCAGCACCATCACGGTGAAGGCCGCGCTCGGGAAGGTGACGCCCCACCAGGAGAGACTGAATGGCGTCGCCGCGATTTCCCGCGCCAGGGACAGCAGCGTGGCCGCCACCAACAGCGCCACGCCGACGAGGGCGAGCGCGAAGCCGCTGGCCTGCCCGGTCAATTCCAGCAGCGCCAGCGCGCCGACAGCCGGTGGGGCTAGGAAGATGGCGAGGCTCGGCCGCATCGGCCCCGGCAGCGGCGGCCCGGCCACCAGCCGGTGCAACAGCAGCGGCAGCAGCACCAGCCACATCACCAGCCCGACGCCGAACATCATCCAGGAGGCCTCGACGAAGCCCATCCGCACGCCGAGCGCCGGCGCCAGGATGCTGCCGACGAAGGGGATCAGCAGCGGCGGCGCCAACATTGCGGCCTCGCCGCGGCCCGCGAGCAGGCGGCGCAGCAGCAGCATCGCGAACACCAGGTGCAGAGGCACCGCGATGCACCAAAGTGTGGCACCCAGGGTCGGCCAGTAGGGAAAGGCGGCGGAGGCCAGGATCATCAGGCCGATGGTCGGCGCGGCCGCGAAGGCGACGCGCACCGGGTGCCGCGTCTCCGCCAGGACAGCCTGTGGATGGCGCAGGCCGCGCAGCACCTGCGCACCGACCAGCACCAACCAGGCCAGCGCCGTCAGCAGCAGCAGCGCCTCTCCCACGAAGCTCGGCGCGCCGAGCGTCGTGGCCGCCGCGCGCCAGGCCAGGCCGGCACCGCCGAGGCCCATGGGCAGCACCAGCAGCGGCATCGGAAGGTGGGCCAGGCCGGGCGGCGCGGCGGGCACGGGAACGGCGGCGATGGGCGCGGGCGCCGGCAAGGGAGGCGTCGGCATGGCGACAGCGGGGCGGGCACCGGCGTCGATCGGCGCGGCCTCGGCCGGGACCGCCACGACCCGCTTCGGCGGCTTCGCGTTGTTTTTCGCTGCGCGCGGCTTGCGGGTACCGCTCACAGCAGCGCCTCCCCACGCAGCACCGGCACGCAGCCGCCGCCGACGGTGGCGCGGATGCCGTCGGGACCGCGGCGGGCGGTGGTGCGCAGCAGGCTGGGGCGGCCCATCTCGACACCCTGGGTGATGTCCCAGGAGCCCTCGGCCTCACCGGACAGGTGCAGCAGCAGCGCGGCCAGCGGCGTCGCCGCGCTGCCAGTCGCCGCGTCCTCCAGCGTGCCGCCGAGCGGTGCGAACATGCGGGCGCGTACGCCGGCACCTTCGCGGGCGTAGAGGTACAGGGCGAGCCGCCCCTCCAGCGCCGGCGCGGCGGCCAGCGCGGCGCGGAAGGCGGCGAAATCCGGCGCGGCGCGGCCGAGCGCGGCGGGCTCGACCTCCGCCAGCACGAAGGGATTGCCGACGGAGGCCAGCACCGGCGCGTGGCGGTCGGTCACCACCTCCCACGGCTCCAGCCCGGCACACAGCGCGATGGTGGCGGCGGGGAACTCGGCGCCGAGCGTCAAGGGCTGCGGCGCGGCAATGGTGGTGATGCCATCCTGCAGCCGGACTTCGACCAGCCCCGCGATCTCCTCGAAGCGCAGGACACCGCTGACGGCACGGTCCGCCAGAACGAAGCCGGTGCCGACATTCGGGTGGCCTGCGAACGGCATCTCCCGCGTGCGGGTGAAGATGCGGACCTGCGCGGTGTTGGCGGGATCCGCCGGCGGCAGCACGAAGGTGGTCTCGGAGAGGTTGAACTCGGCGGCCAGCGCCTGCATCTCGGCGGTCGTCATGCCGCGCGCATCGGGGAAGACGGCCAGTGGATTGCCGCCGAAGCGGCGGTCGGTGAACACGTCCACCGTCACGAAGTCGTAGCGTCGCACCCGTCCAACTCCCGCAGTCGCGCGGGGTCAAATGTCACGCCATGCCCAAGCGGTCCATGCCCGTGGCCGAGGCCCGGCGCGGCCAGCATGGCAGCCCGGACATAGGCGCGGCCGCGCCGCACCGCGTCCCGCAGCGGCATGCCCTGCGCCAGGCCGCAGGCGATGGCGGAAGCCAGGGTGCAGCCGGTGCCATGTGTGCTGCGGCTGGCGATGCGCTGGCTCTCGAAGGTCTCGGTGCCATCCGGCGTCGCCAGGATATCCGTCAGCAGGGCTCCATCCAGGTGCCCGCCCTTCAGCAGCACGGCACGCACGCCGCGGCGCAGCAACGCCTCCGCCGCGCGGTGCATCGACGCCACATCGACCACCGGGAAGCCGACCAGCGCCTCGGCCTCCGGCAGGTTTGGGGTGATGAGGGCCGCCATGGGCAGCAGGCGTTCGGACAGCGTCGCGACGGCATCCTCCGCCAGCAGCCGGTGGCCGCCCTTGGCGACCATCACCGGGTCGGCGACGAGGGAAATGCCGGGGGCGTATTCGGCAAGCGCGTCGCAAACGGCCATGATGGTGGCGACATCGGCCAGCATGCCGGTCTTGATCGCATCCGCGCCGATATCGGCCAGCACCATGCGGATCTGCAGCCGGATGAAGTCGGCCGGCACGCCGATCACCGCCTGAACCCCCCGCGTGTCCTGCGCCGTCAGCGCCGTGACGGCCGTGGCGGCATAGCCGCCGAGTGCGGTGATCGTCTTGATATCCGCCTGGATGCCGGCGCCGCCCCCGGAATCGGAGCCGGCGCAGACCAGGACCCGGCCCTGCGGCCTCATTCGGCGGCGGTCGCCTTCTTCACCGCCCCCGCCGCGGCGCGCGCCCGGATCAGCGCGGATAGGTCCGCGACCGTCGCCCGCATCTCCGCCTCGTCCTCGGCTTCCGCCATCACCCGGATCAGGGGCTCCGTGCCCGAGGCGCGGACCAGCACGCGGCCGCGGGTGCCGAGGCGGGTGCCGGCGGCGTCGATGGCGCAGGTCACCTCGGCATCCGCCAGCGGCGAGCTGCCGGTGAAGCGGATATTCTCCAGCAGCTGCGGCAGCGGTGCAAAGCGGCGACAGACCTCGCTGGCGGGGCGGCGTTCCTCGACCAGCAGCGCCAGCACCTGCAACGCCGCCACCAGGCCGTCTCCCGTCGTGGCGAAATCCGAGAGGATGACGTGGCCGGACTGCTCGCCGCCCAGGTTGCAGCCCGCCTCGCGCATCTTCTCCCCGACATAGCGGTCACCCACCTTGGTGCGGTGCAGCGCCAGGCCGAGGCCGGACAGATGCCGTTCCAGGCCGAGGTTGGACATCACCGTGGCCACCACGCCGCCGCCGGTCAGCCGCCCCTCGCGGTGCCAGGCACCGGCGATGGCGGCCAGGATCTGGTCGCCGTCGATGATCCGGCCGCGCTCGTCGCACAGCACCACGCGGTCCGCATCGCCATCGAGGGCGATGCCGAGATCGGCGCGGCGTTCCCGCACCAGCTCCGCCAGACGGCCCGGGGCGGTGGCGCCGCAATCGTGGTTGATGTTGAAGCCATCCGGAGAGACGCCGGTGGACACCACCTCCGCCCCCAGCTCCCACAGTACGGTCGGTGCCACCTTGTAGGCGGCGCCGTGCGCGCAATCGATGCCGATGCGAAGGCCTTCCAGGCTGCGGCCCTTCGGGAAGGCGGCCTTGGCGGCCTCGATGTAGCGGCCGGGCGCATCGTCCAGCCGGCTGGCGCGCCCGAGTTTCTTCGGCGCGGCGAGGGAGGTCGCGAAGTTGGGCTCCTCCATCAGCGCCTCGATCTCGGCCTCCTGCGCATCGGACAGCTTCAGTCCGTCCGGGCCGAACAGCTTGATGCCGTTGTCCTCGAACGGGTTGTGGCTGGCCGAGATCATCACGCCGAGGTCGCAGCGCAGGCTGCGGGTCAGCATCGCGATGGCCGGTGTCGGCAGCGGGCCGACCAGCATCACATCCATGCCGGCGCCGACGAAGCCGGCCGTCATCGCCGGTTCCAGCATGTAGCCGGAAATGCGCGTATCTTTACCGATGACGACGCGATGCCGATGGCTGCCGCGGTTGAAGAACTTGCCGGCGGCCTGGCCGAGGCGCAGCGCCGTGCCGGCATCCATCGGTGGCTTGTTCGCCGTGCCCCGGATGCCGTCGGTGCCGAAGAGTTTGCGTGAAGGGGTGCTCATGGCGGGCAAATCCGATGCCGGTTGGCGTGATCTACCGCAGCGCAACGATCGGGTCCACGGTCGCGCCGCTCAACCCTGCGTCAGCGACGCCTGTTGCATCATCAGGGATCTACGAAGCCGCTCTCGACCCTGGGCGGCGCCGGGCGGCCTCGGCCCGCGCCGCGACCTGGCCAGCGTCGCTGACATCGGTGGGCACGACCAGGGCGTGGCCGCCAATTGTGGCGGATCGTCCGGGCCACATCCTCCAGCGCCTCCGCCCGGCGGGCGGCGAGCACGACGCTGGCACCCATCTGCCCGGCGCGTTCCGCGACGCCACGGCCGATGCCGGAGGACGCACCGGTGACGACCCAGGGCGGCCCTTGATCGCCGCGCGGTCCGACTGGCGCAGGGCCGCGTGGCGCAGGCGGGGGCAGGATGAGCGGCATGGCCACGGGCAACGACGCCGCGCCGGCTTCCCTCCCGCCGGCCTAATCCGCCATGGCGCCCGGCCCGCGCACCGCGGCCGGCGGGCATTTGCCCAGGATGATCATGCCCAGCACCTCGTCCTTGGTCACGGAACTGGTCGGCGCCGTGCCCACCAGCCGTCCGTTCTTCATGACGCTGACGCGGTCCGCCAGGTCGAAGACGTCGTGGATGTCGTGGCTGATGAGGAAGATGCCGATGCCTTGCGCCTTCAGCTGCTTGACCAGTTCACCCACCTGCGCCGTCTCGGCCGGGCCGAGCGCCGCGGTGGGTTCATCCATGATCAGGATGCGGGCGTTGAAGTGGATGGCCCGCGCGATGGCGACGGATTGCCGCTGGCCGCCGGACAGGGCGCGCACCGGTTCGTTGAAGCGCCGGAAATGTGGATTGAGGCGCGCCATCACCTTGCGCGTCTCGGCCTCCATCGCCGCATCGTCCAGCATGCCCCAGCGCGTCGTGATCTCCCGCCCCAGGAAGATGTTGGCGGCGGCATCGACGTTGTCGGCCAAGGCGAGCGTCTGGTAGATCGTCTCGATGCCGTAGGTCTTGGCGTCGCGCGGCGTGTGGATTTCGGCCCTCTGGCCATCCACCAGAATCTCCCCGGCATCGGCGCGATAGGCCCCCGACAGGATTTTTATCAAGGTCGACTTGCCGGCGCCGTTGTGGCCGAGCAGGGCCACGACCTCGCCCGGCATCAGGTCGATGGAGACGCCATCAACGGCCTTGATGCCGCCAAAGGCGATGGAGATGTCGCGCAGCTCGACGAGGGGTGCGCTCACTTCAGCCGCCTCCGCCAGGCGCCGTCAAGCCAGACGGCGAACACCAGCACCAGCCCGACCACGATGTTCTGCAACGGCGTGTCGACGCCGAGCAGCACCATGCCGGATTGCAACGACTGCATCACCAGCGCGCCCAGCATTGCGCCGGCGATGGAACCGAGGCCCCCGGCGAGGGAGGTGCCGCCGATGACCGCTGCGGCGATGACATACAGCTCATCAAGCGTGCCCGCGGCATTGGTTGCGGCGTTCAGCCGGGCGGTGGCGATGCAGGCTGACAGGCCCGCGAGCGCGCCCATCAGGCCGAACACCATGGCCAAGGTGCGCTTCGTGTTGACGCCGGACAACTCCGCCGCTTCCGGATTGCCGCCGATGGCGAAGACGTAGCGGCCGAAGCGCGTGCGCGTCGCCAGTACCGTCATGGCGATGCCGACGGCCAGCGCCACGATCACCGGAAGCGCCAGGCCATGCGGGATGAACAGCCCACCCGGTGGCCAGGCGATGCCCTGTGCCTCCGCCATGCGGCGCGCCACGCCGGCCGGGATGGGGTAGGCGTTGGCGATCACGACGGCGCCGATCACCGTCAGGCAGAACAGGCCCATCAGCGCGCCCTCCGCCCAGGCGGCGCGCACCGGGAACCCGAAGGCGAGGCGCCGGCGGCGCAGCATCACCATGCCGAGGATGATGGCCGCGCAGGCCAGCGCGGCCAGGACCCAGGAGGCCGTGGCGCCGATGGCGCCATCGATGCCGCCGCCCAGCATCCGGAAGCGTCCATCCATCGGCGCCACCGTCTGCCCCTGCGTCACCCACCATGCCCCACCGCGCCAGACCAGCAGCCCGCCGAGCGTGACGATGAAGGAGGGGATGCCGAGATAGGCGATCAGCCCGCCCTGCAGCAGGCCGATGAGGCCGCCGAGGCCGATGCCGACGGCGACCGCGATGAAGGCCGTCGCCGGATGTTCCAGCCCCAGCAACTCCGGCAGCAGCCGCGCCTGCACCACGCCCACCACCATGCCGACGAAGCCGAGGATGGCGCCGACCGAGAGATCGATGTTCCGTGTCACGATCACCAGCACCATGCCGCAGGCCATGATGCCGATGGAGGCGGTCTGCACCGACAGGTTCCACAGGTTCCGCGGCGTCAGGAAGGCGCCACCCGACAGCACGTCGAACCCCACCCAGATGACGGCCAGCGCCGCCAGCATGCCGACCAGCCGTGGATCGACCTCGAGATGCCGCATCCCTCAGCAGCCGATCGCGAACGTCCTCTCCGCCCGAAGGGGGGAGAGGGTCGGGTGCGGAGGGCCGCGCCAGATGACGAGCGTGTTCAAGATCCTGCAGTTCCCCTCACCCAACCCGATTCCCCCCTTGGGGGCGAAGGCTTCAAGCCGTCGCGCTGTTCAGGTGCAGGCCGGCACGCGCCCCGCGGCGACGCCCTGGCACACCGCATCCTTCGGCGCCCAGCCGGCCTCGATGATGGTGCCGAGGTTGTCGCGCGTGATCGGCACGGGCGTCAGGAAACGCGCGGTCATGGCGCGCTTCTGCGGGCCCTCGTTCCACTGCGTCGCACCCGGCACATCCGCCAGACGCGCGCCGCCGGCGAGCCGCAGCGCGATCTCGGCCGCGTTCTTGCCAAGGTCGCGCGAATCCTTCCAGATCGTCACGGTCTGCGTGCCGAGCGCGATGCGGTTCAGCGCGGCCCGGTCGGCATCCTGGCCGGAGACGGGCACGCTGCCCGCCAAGCCCTGCGCCGCCAGCGCCGCGATGGCGCCGCCCGCCGTACCGTCATTCGCGCAGACGACGGCATCGATGCGGTTGTTGTTGCGGGTCAGCATCTGCTCCATGTTCCGCTGCGCATTGGCGGGCAGCCAGCCATCGGTATAGGCCTCGCCGACGTTGCGGATGCGTCCGGCATCGATGTGCGGCTTGAGGATTTCCATCGAGCCGCGAAACAGGAAATCCGCGTTGGGGTCGGAGGAACTGCCCTTGATGAAGGCGTAGTTGCCCTCGGCCTTCTGCGCCAGCACGCTGCGCGCCATCATGCGGCCGACCTCGACATTGTCGAAGGTCAGGTAGAACACCTCCGGCATCTCGATCAGGCGGTCATAGGCCAGCACCGGAACGCCCTCGTCGATCGCCTTCTGCACCGCGGGGCGGATGGCGGCGGCATCCTGCGCCAGGATGATCAGCGCCTTGGCGCCGCGTGCCAGCAGGCTTTCCACATCCGTCAACTGCTTGGCCGGGGAGGATTGCGCATCGGCCGAAAGGTAGCTGCCGCCGCCGGCCCGCAGCGCCGCCTGAATCGCCGCTTCATCCGTCTTCCAGCGCTCCTCCTGGAAATTGGACCAGGAGACGCCGACGACGGGACCGCGACCCTGCGCGCGGGCGATCAGTGCGGGTGCGGCAAGGACCGAGCCAAGGAGCAGCCGGCGCGACAGCATGTTGTGCATGTTTCTCTCCCCTGACGGGCGGCACGAACGGCCGCGGTTGCACGAAGCCTCCGCCCTTGCGCACGCCAAGGTCAAGCTTCAGATGGCCCCACACGCCGCGACGACCTCAGGATTCGTCGGCTGCCTCGAAGCCCGAGGCGAGCGCGTTCCAGATCGCGAGAGCCTGCACGGTTTCCGCAACATCGTGCACGCGGATGATGGCCGCCCCCTGCCCCGCCGCCGCCAGCGCGGCCGCGACGGAAGGCAGCACGCGCGCCGCGGCCTGCTCGATTCCCGCCAGCGTGCCGAGGAAGCGCTTGCGGCTGGCACCGAAGACGATGGGGCAGCCGATGCCGGCCAGCAGCGGCAGGCGGTCCATCAGTGCCAGGTTGTGCGGCAGGCGCTTGCCGAAGCCGATGCCGGGGTCCACCGCGAGACGCTCCCGCGGCAGGCCCATGCGCTCCGCCGCCTGCACCCGGGCGGCCAGGAATTGCGCAACCTCCAGCGCCACGTCGGCATAGCGCGGGTCCTGCTGCATGGTGCGGGGATCCTCGCCCAGCATGTGCATCAGGATGACGCTGGCCTCCGACCGCGCCAGCACGCGCGCGGCGGCGGGGTCATGGCGCAGCGCGGTGATGTCGTTGACGATCTCGGCGCCGGCCTCGAGCGCCGCCAGCATTGTCGCGGCGTTGCGGGTATCGACGCTGATGGTCGCCGCCTTGGCGAGTTCGCGGATCACCGGCAGCACCCGCCGGCACTCTTCCTCCGGCGCCACCGGCGTGGCGCCGGGCCGGGTGCTTTCGCCGCCGATGTCGAGCAGGTCCGCCCCGGCCTCCAGCATCGCGTGGCCGGCGGCGATGCTTTCGGCAATGCCGCGGCCGCCATCGGAGAAGCTGTCCGGCGTGACGTTCACCACGCCCATGACCAGGGGCCGGCCCAAGTCACACGGCATCTCCAGCCCGGCGAAGCGCGGCAGGGCGCGGGTCAGGGCGAGCACCTGGGGCTGCCAGGCCTCCGGCACTTCGGTGAGCGGGATGGGGAGGGTCGGCGCATCGCGGCCGATCAGCCGGACCAGGGAAAAGGCGAGCGGCCCACCGGACAGCGGCAGCGCGAGGTCGGCGGCGAGCGCGGCGGCAGCGGCCTGGCCCCCCATCAGGCCGAGCGGTTCGACCCAGGTTTCGGTCACGACTCGGCGGCCCCCGGCTGCGATGACCCGCGACGATGCCCTGCCCAGGTCGGCGGGCAAAGCCGCAAAAACAGGAACGGCCCGCGCCTTGCAGCGCGGGCCGTTCCGAAGCCAGGTCGGAACCTCAGGTTCCGGGCGCGGGTGCCAGCCCAGGACCGGGGCCGGCGCTCGGCCGCGGGTTCGGGCGGCCGCTGGTCGGCACGCTGCCACGGCCCTGGTTCACCGGCTCATCCGGGCGGACCCGCACGATGGGCTCGCCCTTGATGATCAGCTTGATCTCGTCGCCGGAGATCGTCTCGTGCTCCAGCAGCCCCTTGGCCAGCAGGTGCAGTTCGTCGATGTTCTCGGACAGGACCTTGGTGGCGCGGGCATAGGCGGCGTCGATGATGCTGCGGATTTCGCCGTCGATCTTCCGGGCGGTTTCCTCGGACAGGTTCTTCGACTGGGTCACGCTGTGGCCCAGGAACACCTCCTGGTCGTTCGAGCCATAGGCGATCATGCCCAGGTTCTCGGACATGCCCCATTCCGTCACCATCCGGCGCGCCTGGTCGGTCGCCATCTTGATGTCGCCCGAGGCGCCGTTGGAAACCTTGTCCGGGCCGAAGATCAGCTCCTCCGCGACACGGCCGCCCATCGCCATGGCGAGCTCGGCCTTCATCTTGGACTTGTGCTTGGAATAGCGGTCGCCGGCCGGCAGGGACATCACCAGGCCCAGCGCGCGGCCGCGCGGAATGATGGTGGCCTTGTGGACGGGGTCGCATTCCGGCTCGTGCATCGCGACCAGCGCGTGACCCGCCTCGTGATAGGCGGTCATCCGCTTCTCATCCTCGGACATGACCAGGCTGCGGCGCTCCGCACCCATCATCACCTTGTCCTTGGCCGCCTCGAATTCCGCCATGCCGACCGTACGCCGCCCGGTACGGGCCGCAAGCAGCGCCGCCTCGTTCACCAGGTTGGCCAGGTCGGCACCGGAGAAGCCCGGGGTGCCGCGCGCAATCACCTTCGGCTCCACGTCGGAGGCCAACGGCACCTTCCGCATGTGGACCCGCAGGATCTTCTCCCGCCCGTTCACGTCCGGGTTCGGCACGACCACCTGACGGTCGAAGCGGCCCGGGCGCAGCAGTGCCGGGTCCAGCACGTCCGGACGGTTGGTGGCGGCGATGATGATGACGCCCTCGTTCGACTCGAAGCCGTCCATCTCCACCAGCATCTGGTTCAGCGTCTGCTCACGCTCGTCATTGCCGCCGCCGAGGCCGGCGCCGCGGTGGCGACCCACGGCGTCGATTTCGTCGATGAAGATGATGCAGGGGGCGTTTTTCTTACCCTGTTCGAACATGTCGCGGACGCGGGAGGCGCCGACGCCCACGAACATCTCAACAAAGTCGGAGCCTGAGATGGTGAAGAACGGCACATTCGCCTCGCCGGCGATCGACCGCGCCAGCAGGGTCTTGCCGGTACCCGGCGGGCCGACCAGCAGCACGCCCTTCGGGATCTTGCCACCAAGGCGCTGGAACTTCTGCGGGTCACGCAGGAACTCCACGATCTCCTCGAGCTCCGACTTGGCTTCCTCGATCCCGGCCACGTCGTCGAAGGTCACCCGGCCCTGCTTTTCCGTCAGCAGCTTCGCCTTGGACTTGCCGAAGCCCATGGCGCGGCCACCGCCGCCCTGCATCTGGCGCATGAAGAAGATCCAGACGCCGATCAGGAGCAGCATCGGGAACCAGGAGATCAGGATCTGGAACAGCGGGTTGACGTCGCTCTCCTCCGGCCGCGCGACGACGCGCACGCCCCTGTCCGTCAGGCGGCTGACCAGCTGCGGGTCTTCCGGCGTGAAGGTGGAGAAGCTGCGGCCGTCATTGAGCTGACCGGTGACGGTGCGGCCCTGGATGGTCACGTCCCGGACATGCCCGGCGTTGACCTCGTTCAGGAAGTCCGAATAGGCGACCTGCTGCGCCGTACGGGTGGCGGTGCCGGACGGTTGGAACAGGTTGAAAAGCGCCACCAACAGCAGCGCCACGATGACCCAGAGCGCCAGGTTCCGGCCAAAATTGTTCACGTTTGCATCCCTTTGGGGCTTCCCCGCTGGACCGAGCCACTACCCAGCCCGCAACGGAGGGCCGCTCCGACTTCAAACATAGGTGCCCGGCGCCATGCTTCCATCCCATTCGGCCGCGGTGACGGCAGGGATCGGCATATTCCTGGCAGCTACCCCACCGCGCCGCCCCGCGGCGCGAAGCGCAGCCGGACACCAGGGCAGGATTCCGGCCAAGGATAGGACAGAGAAGGCACCGCGACCAGCGCGCCGTCATGGGCCGCGAAGAAAGCCGGCAGGGTCCGTGCCACGGCGGCCGGCAGCCAGCGCGGGCGCGGCAGGCTGGCGGCCGCGGGTCCGAGCGCGCCCACCAGCAGGCCAGGCGCCGGCTGGCCGGACAGGCGGAAGCGTCCGTCCCAGGTCACGCCATCCCGCGCCGCGCACGCCGGCGCCAGCCCCGCTTCCTCCCGCAACAGCAGGCCGTCCCGGGCGAGAATAGCGCCGCCGAGGCTGCCGGCGGCACGCTCCAGCAGACCTGCCACGGCCGACGGGGCCGGCGTGTGTTCGGCGCCGCCGATGGCGCGGACCAGCGCGCCCAGCGCCGCGCACGCCACCGGGTCCCGGCCAAGCGCCGGCAGGTCCAGCCGTGCGAAACCAGCCTCCGAAATGCAGGCGGCGCCAGCAATCCGCGCTGCCACGGCCCGCCGCAGATCCGCGCGTCGCCGCGCGAAGGCTTGCGCGGCGACGGCCAAGGCCTCGGTAGCGGTCCCCTGCCCGCCCCGGTCATCCAGCGCCCCGCGTAGGCGGACGCGCGTGAAGCGGGCATCCCCATTGGACGGGTCGCGCAGCGGGGTGAGTCCGGCCAGCGCCACCACCGCTTCCAGCGCCGCCGGGCTTGCCTCGAGCAGGGGGCGGATCAGCAGCGCGTCGCCCGCGCTGCGGTCCTGCGCCATGCCGGCGAGGCCGGACGCGCCGCTACCGGCCAAGGCCCGGAGCAGGACGGTTTCCGCCTGGTCGCCCCGATGCTGGCCGAGCGCCACCCACCCCGCGCCCTGCTCGCGGGCCAAATGCAGCAGTGCCTCCAGCCTGCCCGCCCGCGCCCGCGCCTGGGCAGCCGAGCCCTGTGCCAGGCCGAGGGCGATGATCCGGGCGTCGATACCGCGTGCCGAAAGCCATCCCGCGACCTGCGCCGCCTCCGCGCCACTCTCAGGTCGCAGGCCGTGATCGACGATGCCGGCCAACAGCCGGCCACCGCAGGGCGCGACCCAGGCCGCAAGCAGCAGCGCAAGCGCCAGGCTGTGCGGTCCACCGGAAACGCCGGCGATCAGGACGGGGGTGGGGCCGAAGGGGCCGAGGCGCGACATCGCCTCCGCAAAGGCGGCGGCCGGGGCACCGGGGGTCAGGTCGGGAAAGCGGGCCTCAGCGGCACTGGGCGCGGCGGCGGGCATCGGCCACGCGTTCGGCCACGGGGCCGCGCAGGTCCGGGAAACGGCCGCGGAGGTCGGCCAACTGGGCGCAGGCGTCGCGGTTGTTGTTCAGGCCGATCAGCGCATTGGCGACGCCGAGCATCGCCTCCGGCGCGCGGCTGCCGCGCGGGGCGCGGCGGAAGGCGTCGTCATAGGCCACCGCGGCACCGGCAAAATCGCGCCTCCCAGCCAGGGCGCCGCCGAGCAGGATCTGCGCATCGCCATGGCGTGCCGTTTCGCGGCTCGCGAGCACTTCGCGCGCCGCCGCCTCGGCCGCTGCGAAGTTGCGGCGATCCAATGCCGCCTGGCCCTCGGCCAGCGCGCGCTGTGGCGGCCGCGCGACGGCGGCCGGTGCGGGCGTGGACTGTGCGGGCGTGGACTGTGCGGGCGTAGTGGCCGGCGGTGTGGCAGGCCGGGCCGCGGGCGGTGCGGCGGCCGTGGCCGGGCCGGTGGGTGCCGCGCTGCCCTGGCGCTGGCCTTCGATCTGGCGCAGCCGGAAGTCGATGTCGCCTTCCAGCTTCTCCAGCCTTTCCTGGAGGCTGCGCTGGCGGAACTCGGCTTCCTCCGCCCGGCCGCGCAGGATGCGGAGGTCTTCCTCCAGCCGCGCAACACGGTCGAGCAGCGCGCCGACCAGCTCGCCCTGCGGCGCCACGCCCGCCACCGGCGGACGGCCGCCGAGCGAGGAGCCACCGGAGCTAGGCGGCGGCAGCGTTGTGGCGCCGCCACGACGCAGAATCTCGATTTCCTGGCGCAATTGCAGGATCTGGTTCTGCAGGGCGATGCCTTCCCGCGTTTCCATCTGCGCGCGCGCAGCCCCGGGCAGCGCCAGCGCGCCGGCCAGGAGCAGCGCCCACAGCAGGACGGCTCGGGTCAGGTGCATGATGGGTTCCTTCGTCGTCGTCCCTGGGGCGTCGTGCCGAGGCTGGCAAACCGACCCGGGCTTCGTAGCGCGCCTGGCCCCCTCACCCAACCCTCTCCCCCAAAAGGGGAGAGGGCTTGGTGGCGTCAGCGGGTGACGGTGACGGCGCGGCGGTTCTGCGCCCAGGCCTGGTCGTTCGAGCCGAGGGCGGCCGGACGGTCCTTGCCGTAGGAGATCACTTCGATGCGGGCCGGGGCAACGCCGCCGGCGACCAGCACGTCGCGAGCCGAATTGGCGCGGCGCTGGCCGAGCGCCAGGTTGTATTCGCGGGTGCCGCGCTCGTCGGCGTGGCCCTCCACGGAGACCTGGACCTGCGGGTAGCGCTGCAGCCAGCCGGCCTGGCGATCCAGCACCACGCGCTGGTCTGCGCGGACGCTGCTGCGGTCCGTGTCGAAGAAGACGCGGTCGCCGATATTGGCGACCAGATCTTCCTGGCTGCCCGGGCGCGGGCCGCTGGCCGTGGTCTCGGCGCCGCCGCCGGTCGCGGCGGAGGATTGCTCGGTGCCGCTGCCGCAGGCAGCCAGCAGGGCCACGGCGCCCAGCGCGCCGAGGAGCTTGGTGTTCATCGCGATCAGGATCCTTCAGGTCGGGTCTGGGGTGTGCCCATGCGGAACACGCCCCAACGCCTCATTATCAACACTGCGTGTGGCGGCAACAAGGCAATCGGGTGATCACGAAAGCAAAGGCCCCCAGGCGGGGTCGGAGGCGTCGGTGGGTGTCACCATCTGCCGCTCGTTGAAGCCGGCGATGTCGATCTGCGCGAGACGGGAGGAATAGCCGCCGCCGCGCGCATCGCGCGACGGTGTCTCCCGGTAGAAGGCCAGCACGCGGCCGTTGGGCGCGAAGCTCGGTCCCTCCATGGACCAACCCTCGCTGAGAATACGCTCGCCGGAGCCATCCGGGCGCATCACGCCAATGCCGAACTGCCCGCCGGAGATGCGCGTGAAGGCGATGAGGTCGCCGCGCGGCGACCAGACCGGAGTCGCGTAGCGGCCATTACCGAAGGAGATGCGCCGCGCCCCGCCACCATCGGCGGACATGACGTACAACTGCTGGTCGCCACCACGGTCCGAGTTGAAGACAATCTGCGTGCCGTCCGGCGAATAGCAGGGCGAGACGTCCAGCGACCCGCCCGAAGTCAGCGCCCGTTCGCGGCGAGAGGCGATGTCCACGACGTAGATGTTCGCATCGCCGCCGCGGCTGGCGGACAGGATCACGCTGCGACCATCGGGGGCGAAGCGCGGGCTGAAGGTCATGCCGCCGAAGCTGCCAAGCACCTGCTGCTGGCCGCTGTCAAGGTTGAACAGATACACGCGCGGCTGGTTGCGGAAATAGGACATGAAGGCGACCTGCCGCGCCGTCGGATGGAAGCGCGGCGTCAGCGCCTGGAAGCTGCCATCGGTCAGGAAGCGGTGGTTCTCCCCATCCTGGTCCATCAGCGCCATGCGCCGCGTGCGGCGGTCGCGCGGGCCGGACTCGGCGATATAGACGATCTGCGTATCGAAATAGCCCTTCTCGCCCAGCAGCCGCTCATAGATCACGTCGCTGATCAGATGCGCGATGCGGCGCCACTGCGCGGCGGGGGCGGTGAAGGCGGTGCCCTGCAACTGCGTGTCGGCGAGCACGTCCCACAGCCGGAATTCCACTCGCACCTGGCCGCCGGTGACCTGGACGCGCCCGGTGGTCAGGGCATGCGCGCCGATCACGCGCCAATCCTGGAAGCGTGGATTGGCGGCGGCGGTCTCCGGCGTCTGGATGTAGGCCTGCCGGTCCACCGGGCGGAACAGGCCGGAATTGCGCAGGTTGGCCTGGATGACGCGGGCGATGTCGCGCCCGGTGCGCTGCGCGTCGGGGCTGGCGCCGGCCATGTCCGGAACCGCGATCGGCACGGGGTCGGTGCGGGCACGGGTGACGTCGATGACGGTTGTCTGGGCGCTACCTTGTGCATGAAGCGAATCGGGCAGCAGGCTCGCCACCACGGTTCCGCCAAGACCCGTCAGCACCGTGCGGCGCGTGAAGCCGAAGCCTGGCAGTGTCATCGGAGGAATCCCCTCGGAGTGAAATTGAACTGGAACCGGTTCTCACCGGCCTGGAGGCGGCCCGGCGGCACCGGCAGGGGGCTGCAGGCCGGGTCACGCAGCGCACGGCGCGCCTGCTCATATAGCGCACGCGCACGCGGTTCGCCCGGCACCCCGTCGGGCCCCGGCTCGACATTCCGGATGACGCCTGCGCGATCGACGATGGCGACCAGGCTGACCCGCATCTCGGACAGGCCGAGCATGCCCTGATCGACGCGCCAGCATTCCGCGATGCGTTCGCCTACCGCGGCACGTTCCCCTGCATTCAGCAGGTCCGTGCCTGTTGGGGCGCCGCCGGCCGGTGCGGGGCGGCCGGGCTGCGGCGTCGGGCGCGCGGTCGGCGGACGGTTCGCGGCCTGCTGCTGGCGCAGGCGCTCCAGCGTGTTGAGCACGCTGTTCGAACGCTCCTCCGGCCGTGCCACCGGCGGCGTCGTGCCGGTGCCGGCGGCCTGCGGCGTGGAGGGTGGCGCGGCGGGCGGTGGCAGCGGCACCGGGCGATCCGCCGGGGGTGCGGGCGTGGCGGGCGCGGCCGGCGCCGGTGTCGCGGGACGTGGCGGTGCCGGGGCAGCCGGCGTCGGGGCCGGAGGCGCCGG
>NZ_JBNXUN010000017.1:0-93868 GCF_050563525.1 Falsiroseomonas sp. HC035 | reverse complement strand
AAGGTCAGCGGAGTGGTCCTTTCACCGGTCCAAGCGCCCGAACGGGCGCCGCGGCAAATGCCGCGAAGCCAGGCAAACCGGAGGCTTCGGCCCGGCGTTTCGGAGCCCGAACCGGATCAGTCCTTCGCCATCACCTTCACATAGGTCCCCGGCGCGTCGCCCAGCCCCGGATCGGCGGCTTGGCGGGCCGGGACCATCGCCTTGTCCTGCGCCAGGACCCAGCGCTGCCAATCCGGCCACCAGGACCCCGCCAGTTCCGTGGCCCCGGCGAACCATTCATCCGGCTCCGGCGGCAGGCTGGTGTTCACCCAGTGGCTGTACTTGCCCGAATCGGGCGGGTTCACCACGCCGGCGATGTGGCCGGACGCCGCCAGCACGAAGCGGGTCTTGCCACCGTAGATCTGGGTGCCGCGATAGGTGGATTTCCATGGGGCGATGTGGTCCTCCCGCGTCGAGATCATGTAGGTCGGCACCTTGATCTTCCGCAGGTCGAGCGGCACGCCGGCGAGCTCGATCGCACCCGGCTTCACCAGGTCGTTCTGCTGGTACATCCGCCGCAGGTAGAAGCTGTGCATCTTCGCCGGCATGCGGGTGCTGTCGTCGTTCCAGTACAGCAGGTCGAAGGGAAACGGCTCCTGCCCCATCAGGTAGTTGTTCACCACGAAGGACCAGATCAGGTCGTTGGCGCGCAGCATGTTGAAGGTGGTCGCCATCTCCCGGCCCTCGAGAAAGCCCTTCTTCGACATCTTCTCCTCGATGCCGAGCAGCTGTTCCTCGTCGATGAAGACGCCGAGTTCGCCGGCTTCCTCGAAATCCGTCATGGTGACGAAGTAGGTCGCGGTCTTGATCCGCGTGTCGCGCTTGCTGGCCATGTGCGCCAGCGTGCAGGCCAGCAGCGTGCCGCCCAGGCAATAGCCGATGGCGTTGACGGATTTCTCCCCCGTCGCGGCCTCGATTGCCTCCAGCGCCGCATAGGGGCCTTCGAGCATGTAGTCCTCGAACCCCTTGTCGGCGAGCGTCTCGTCCGGGTTGACCCAGGACACCACGAAGACGGTGTGGCCCTGTTCCACCGCCCAGCGGATGAAACTGTTCTTCGGGCGCAGGTCGAGGATGTAGAACTTGTTGATCCAGGGCGGCAGGATCAGCAGCGGCCGCTTCAGCACCTTCTCGGTGGTCGGCGTGTACTGGATCAGCTCCATCAGCGCGTTGCGGAACACCACCTTGCCCGGTGTCACCGCGATATTCTCGCCGACCTTGAACTTGCTGTCGTCGGTCATGCGGATGCGCAGGTTGCCCTTGCCGCGCTCGAGGTCCGCCAGCAGGTTGGACAGGCCCTTCAGCAGGTTCTCGCCACCTGTCTCCGCGGTGCGGCGCAGCACTTCCGGGTTGGTCATCAGGAAGTTGGAGGGGCTCATCGCGTCGACGAATTGCCGCGTGTAGAAATCCACCTTCTGCGCCGTCTTGTTGTCCAGGCCCTCCGCGCCCTGCACCACGTTGGTGAAGTAGCGGGCGGACAACAGGTAGGATTGGCGGATGAAGTCGAAGACCTCGTTCTCCCGCCACGCCTCATGCTTGAAGCGCTTGTCGCCCTTGGGCTCGTGGATCACCGGGTCGGTTGTCTCGCCGCCCATCATCCGGCGCGCGGTGTTCTGCCACAGCGTCAGGTAGTCCTGCCAGAAGCCGATCTGCGCCTGCACCAGACGGGCCGGATTCGCCATCAGGCGGGTGGTCATGTCGAGGAAGGCAGAGCCGATCTGCAACGGGTCCGGCCCGGTGGCGGGCGCGCCATCCGCCTGGCGCTTCAGGAAGTCACCGACGATGCGCTGGCCGCGTTCCGCGACGTCCGCCATGGTGCGGGAGACCATCTCAGGGTCGGGCAGGCGGAAAGCAGCCTTTTCGGGCTCGGCGCGGGCGCCGGTCGCCGCCTGCGCCGCCCTGGCGCGGGCCGAGCGAACATCCTCGGCGGCGGCATCCTGCCCCGCAGTCCTGTCCCGCTGTTCTGAACCCTGATCCTGCGCCATGCGCTTCCTGCCCCGCCCCATGCTGCCGTTCGTCGCCGGTCCGGGTGATCCTTCCCCCCGTTCCGACCGCCCGGGACGCTTTCGCCGGCGGGTGGTTCGGGGTAACCCCCTTGCGCAGACATTGGCGCGAAGGATTGGGAAGCCATGCACCCGCGCGTCGGACGCCACGGGAATTTGCTCGAGAGTAGGGTCCGCAGTCCTGCGGATCAAGCGGCCGGGGCGCTGCGGCGCAACGCAGGCCCGGTGCTGCTGGGCCCGGTGCTTCTGGGCCAGGTGCTGCTGGGCCAGGTGCTGCTGGGGCTGATGCTGGCCGGGTGCAGCGACGGCGTGCCGAGGGACGCCGACCCGCGCATCTGGTGGCGCAACCTGAGCGGCGGCTACCTGGATGGGCGGGAGCCGCCGCCGGGCCGCGACGCGCCCTATCCGAATCTGGCAACCGTGCCGCCGCGGCCGGTGCCACCGGATGCGGCGACGCGGGCCGCCATCACCGAGGCCCTGGCGGCGGACCGCCAGGGCTCGAGCGATGCGCTGATCGTGGCGCCCGTCGGCGCGCCGCAGGCCGGCACTGGCCTGCCCGGGGGCACCCGGCCGCCGGCGCCGCCGCGCCTGGCTGCCGTGCCGCCGATCCGGCTCGACCCGGAGCCGGCGCCTCGCCCCCAGGCCGCGCCGCGCGCGGTGCCGGCAGTGGTCGCGCCGGCCGCCGAGGCCGCGCCACCCCTGGCCGGCCCGCCCGCCGCCCCGGCGCCGAGCCTGCTGGCGCCACCCGCCGCCGCCCCGGACCTGTCCGGCCCACCGCCGGCGCCGGGGTCGGACCTGCTGGCGCCTCGCCGCGACTGAACCCTTGCGCTATCCTCAACACCCGCACCCAGCCCACGGACCCTGAGACCATGACCGAGGAGTTCCACCGCATCCGGCGCCTACCGCCCTACGTCTTCGCCGAGGTCAACTCGGCCAAGGCCAAGGCCCGCGCGGCGGCCGAGGACATCGTGGATCTCGGCATGGGCAATCCGGATTGCCCGACGCCGCCGCACATCGTGGCCAAGCTGGTGGAGGCGGTGGCCGACCCGCGCACGCATCGCTACAGCGCCTCCAAGGGCATCCCCGGACTGCGGAAGGCCCTCGCCGGCTACTACGACCGCCGCTTCAACGTGAAGCTGGATCCCGAGACGGAGGTGGTGGCGACGCTGGGCAGCAAGGAGGGCCTGGCGAACCTGGCCGCGGCCATCACCTCCCCGGGTGATACCATCCTGGTGCCGAACCCGTCCTACCCGATCCACCAGTTCGGCTTCGTGCTCGCCGGTGCTTCCGTGCGGTCGGTGCCCTGCACGCCGGATGACGAGATGCTGGCGGCGCTCGACCGTGCGGTGCGCCATTCCGTGCCGAAGCCGACGGCGCTGATCGTGAATTTCCCGTCGAACCCGACGGCGATGCTGGCGGACCTGTATTTCTACCGGAAGATCGTTGAGTTCGCGCGCAAGCACGAGATCTTCATCCTGTCCGACCTCGCCTATGCCGAAATCTACTTCGGCAGCAACGTGCCGCCTTCCATCCTGGAAGTGCCGGGGGCCAAGGACGTGGCGGTGGAATTCACCTCCATGTCGAAGACCTACAACATGCCGGGCTGGCGCATGGGCTTCGCCGCCGGCAATCCGCGGCTGGTCTCGGCGCTGACGCGGGTGAAGTCCTACCTGGACTATGGTGCCTTCGCGCCGATCCAGATCGCCGCCGCCGCCGCGCTGAACGGGCCACAGGATTGCGTGCAGGAGATGCGCGACCTGTACCGGGAGCGCCGGGACGTGATGGTGAAGGGTTTGGCCAGCGCAGGCTGGAAGGTGCCATCCCCGGAAGGGTCCATGTTCCTCTGGGCGCCGATCCCGGAGCGGTTCGCGCATCTCGGCAGCGTTGATTTCTCGAAGCTGCTGCTGGCCAAGGCGAAGGTCGCCGTGGCGCCCGGCATCGGCTTCGGCGAACACGGCGACGGCCATGTCCGCATTGCCCTGGTCGAGAACAGCCAGCGCATCCGGCAGGCCATGCGTGGTATCCGCAGCTTCCTGGCAGCCGACAATGCCGGCCCGGTGGATGCGCCCGCAGGTGCCGTGGACGCGGCCTAGTTCCTCCCCGACGCACCCCGCCGCGAAAGCCCTCTCCCCCGCCTGGGGGAGACGGTTGGGTGCGGGGGCCGCGCCGCCGTACATGGATGCAACTTTAATGACCAAGCCCCTCTCCATCGCCGTCGCCGGCCTCGGTACCGTCGGTGCCGGCGTCCTCGCGCTGCTGCGCGACAACGCCGCCACCATCACCGCCCGTGCAGGCCGCCCGCTGGCCGTCACTGCCGTATCCGCCCGCGACCGCACGCGCGACCGCGGCGTCTCGCTGTCCGGCCTCCGCTGGTACGAGGATCCGGTGGCGCTGGCGCATGACCCGCATGTGGATGTGGTGGTCGAGGCGATCGGCGGCAGCGAGGGCCAGGCGGCGGCCCTGGTGCGCGCGGCACTGGCAGCCGGCAAGCCGGTGGTCACCGCCAACAAGGCGCTGCTGGCGCTGCACGGCGCCGAACTGGCTGCAACCGCCGAGGCGCAGGGCGTGGCGCTGGGCTTCGAGGCGGCGGTGGCCGGCGGCATCCCGGTGATCAAGGCGATCCGCGAGGGTCTCGCCGCCAACGATATCTCCCGAATCACCGGCATCCTGAACGGCACCTGCAACTACATCCTGACCACGATGCGCGAGCGCGGCCGCGAATTCGCCGAGGCGCTGACCGAGGCGCAGAAGCTCGGCTACGCCGAGGCCGATCCGGCCTTCGACATCGACGGTGTCGATGCCGCGCACAAGCTGGCGATCCTGGCGGCGCTGGCCTTCGGCCGGCCGGTGGATTTCGCCGCCGTGCATGTGGAGGGCATACGGGAGATCTCCGCGCTGGACATCAAGCTGGCGGAGGAACTCGGCTACCGCATCAAGCTGCTCGGCATCGCGCGCCGCACGGAT
This sequence comes from Falsiroseomonas sp. HC035, assembly GCF_050563525.1. Classification (NCBI taxonomy): domain Bacteria; kingdom Pseudomonadati; phylum Pseudomonadota; class Alphaproteobacteria; order Acetobacterales; family Roseomonadaceae; genus Falsiroseomonas; species Falsiroseomonas sp. HC035. The sequence continues at coordinate 88,865 of NZ_JBNXUN010000017.1, read as the reverse complement.
GCCGGGGTCGAGACGCGGGTGCATCCCTGCATGGTGCCGATCGCGCATCCCATCGCCCGCGTCGACGGCGTGTTCAACGCTGTGGTGGCGGAGGGTGATTTCTGCGGCCGCATCGTGCTGGAAGGCCGCGGTGCCGGGGCCGGGCCGACCGCCAGCGCGGTGGTCGCCGACCTGATCGACATCGCCCGCGACCGCCGCACGCCGGTCTGGGGCGTTGCGGGTGCGGCGCTGTCCCAGGTGCCGTCGGTGCCGATGGGCAAGCGGGTCGGCGCCTACTACCTGCGGCTGATGGTGGTGGACCGCCCCGGCGTCATCGCCGACGTCACCGCGGCACTTCGCGACCACCACATCAGCCTGGAATCCATGCTGCAGCGCGGCCGGGCGCCGGGCGAGGCGGTGCCGGTGGTGGTGACGACGCATGATTGCGAGGAGCAGCAGATGCGCGCCGCCATCGCCCGCATCCAGTCGCTGGAGGCGGTGGTGGAAAAGCCGGCGCTGATCCGGATCGAGGCGCTGTAGCTTTACAGCCGCGATGGGGCGGCCAGATGCGGGGGCATGATCCTGCGCCGCATCCTGTTCGCCATCCTCCTGCTCGGCCTTGCCGCCCCAGCCCGGGCGGAGCCCGCCTGGGACGTTCTGCGGGAGGGCGGCATCGTGCTGTTCCGGCATGCCCTGGCGCCGGGCGGCGGCGATCCGCCGGGCATGCGGCTCGGGGATTGCGCGACGCAACGCAACCTGAGCCCGGAGGGGCGCGCCCAGGCGGCGCGGATCGGGCAGGCATTCCGGGAGCGGGGCATCGTGGTGGGCGCCGTGCTCGCCTCCGGCTGGTGCCGGGCGCTGGAGACGGCGGACCTGGCCTTTCCGGGTCGCGCCGCCCGCGAACCCGACTTCGATTCCTTCTTCGCCGACCGCACCGCCGGCCCGGCGCAGACCGAGGCGGCGCGGCGACGGCTGCTGGCCTGGTCCGGCCCGGGGGCGCTGTTCGTCAGCACCCACCAGGTGAACATCACCGCCCTGACTGGCATCTTTCCGGCCTCCGGCGAGGGAATCGTCCTGGACCGGCGCGATGGTGCGTTGGTGGTGGTCGGCCGGATCAGGCCCTGACCGGGCCGCCGGTCACCACCCTGGTACCGCCAAGCCCCTTCCCGCCGGGCCTCGTTCCGGGCAACAAGACCCAGACGAACACGCCCGCCCGGAAGGAACGCCCGCCATGCCCGAGACCGATGCCCAGATGGACCGCCAGGTGCATGTCGACCGCAACCTGGCGCTGGAGCTGGTGCGGGTGACGGAGGCGGCGGGGCTGGCCGCCAGCCGCTGGATGGGCCGTGGCGACAAGAACGCCGCCGACGGCGCGGCGGTGGAGGCCATGCGCCGCGCCTTCGACACCGTCGCCATCTCCGGCACCGTGGTGATCGGCGAGGGTGAAATGGACGAGGCGCCGATGCTTTATATCGGCGAGAAGGTCGGGCTGTATGCCAACGCCCAGGGGCCGAACATCCCGGAGGTCGATATCGCGGTGGACCCGCTGGAGGGCACCACCATCACCGCCAAGGGCGGCCCCAACGCGATGGCCTGCGTTGCGCTGGCGCAGAAGGGCGGCTTCCTGCACGCTCCCGACGTCTACATGGACAAGATCGCGGTCGGACCGGGGCTGCCGGAGGGCGTGGTCCACCTGGATGCCTCGGTGGAGGAAAACCTGGCGAACCTGGCGAAGGCCAAGGGGCGCAGCATCAACGACCTGGTCGTCTGCCTGCTCGATCGCGACCGCCACAAGGAAATCGTCAAGCGCTGCCGCGCCGCCGGCGCCCGCATCATGATGATCCCGGATGGCGACGTCTCCGGCGTGGTGGCGGTGTCCCAGCTGGACACCGGCGTCGACATCTACCTCGGCAGCGGCGGTGCGCCGGAGGGCGTGCTGGCGGCCGCGGCGCTGCGCTGCATCGGCGGCCAGATGCAGGGCCGCCTGATCTTCGAAAGCGAGGACCAGATCCTGCGCGCCAGGGAAATGGGCATCACCGACGCCAGCCGGATCTACTCGATGACCGACATGGCGCAGGGCGACGTGATGTTCGCCGCCACCGGCGTCACCACCGGGCCGATGCTGCGCGGCGTGCGCGACTTCGGGAAGGGTGCCATCACCCATTCGATCGTCATGCGGTCCAAGTCCGGCACGGTCCGCTATGTCGAGGGGCACCACAACTTCGCGCTGAAGCCCGCGGCCTTCGCGGGGTGAGCGAAGCGGCGCTCATCCTGGGGGCACCTGGCGCGGAGGTTGCGCTGGGCGTGCAGCGCAGTGCGCTCGGCCGGCGCTGGATCTGGCGCCAGGGTGACGCGCGCACCGGCCTCGGCATCGCGCAGCGGCTGGAACTGCCGGAACTGGTCGGGCGGCTGCTGGCCGCGCGTGGCGTCGGGGTGGATGCGGCGGCGACGTTCCTGGAGCCGACGCTGCGGGCGCTGATGCCTGACCCCAGCACCCTGCGCGACATGGATGCGGCGGCCGCCCGCCTCGCCGATGCGGCGCAGCGTGGCGAACAGGTGGTGGTCTATGGCGACTACGATGTGGACGGGGCGTGCTCCGGCGCGCTGACCGTGCGCTTCCTGCGCGAACTCGGCGCGCAGGTGGTGCACTACGTGCCGGACCGGCTTTCCGAAGGCTACGGCCCCAACGCCGCTGCCATTGCGAAGCTGTGCGAGCGCGGCGCCACGCTGATCGTGACCGTGGATTGCGGTATCGCGGCGGAGGTGGCGCTGGAGGCGGCGGCGGGCCGCGCCGACATCGTCATCCTGGACCACCACAAGGCGGAAGGCCCGGTGCCACGGGTGCGGGCGGCGGTGAACCCGAACCGGCTGGATTGCAGCAGCGGCCTCGGCCATTTGTGCGCCGCCGGAGTCGCTTTCCTTGCCGCCGTCGCCACGGTGCGGGAGATGCGGCGGCGCGGCGCTTTCGCGACCCGCCCCGAGCCGAAGCTGCTGGAGTTGCTGGACCTGGTGGCGCTGGCGACCGTCTGCGACGTGATGCCGCTGGTCGGGCTGAACCGGGCGCTGGTGGCGCAGGGGCTGAAGGTGATGGCGCGGCGTGGCCGGGCCGGCATCGCCGCGCTGCTGGAAGTCGCGATGGCAAAGGACGCGCCGACGGCGCACACGCTGGGCTTCCTGCTCGGCCCGCGCATCAACGCGTCCGGCCGCATCGACGAGAGCGACCTCGGCCTGCGGCTGCTGCTGGAGGACGACCCGCTGGAGGCGCGCGCCATGGCGGAGCGACTCGATGCCGTGAACAAGCGCCGGCAGGAGGTGGAGGCGGATGTGCTGGCCGCGGCGCTCGCCGAATGCGAACGCCAGGCGCTGCACGGCCACCCGGTGCTGCTCGTGGTTGGCGAGGGCTGGCATCCCGGCGTGGTCGGCATTGTCGCCGGCCGGATGAAGGAGAAGTACAACCGCCCGGCCTGCGTCGCCGGCGCGGCGGCGGGCATCGCCAAGGGCTCCGGGCGCTCTGTCGCCGGGGTCGACCTCGGCGCCGCCATCATCGCGGCACGCCAGGCGGGGCTGCTGGAGACCGGTGGCGGGCACGCCATGGCGGCGGGATTTTCCTTCAAGGTGGCGCGGGAAGGGGAGTTTCATTCGTTCCTGGACGAGCGCCTGTCGCATGCGGCGGACCTGCCGGGGGCGGCGGATCTGGCGGTGGAGGGTGCGCTCGCGGTGCAGGGTGCGACGGTGGACGTCGCGTCCCAGATCGCGCGGCTGGCGCCCTTCGGGGCGGGCAACGAGGAACCTGTCTTCGTCGTCTCCCGTGCCCGGGTGGTGCGGGCGGACCGGGTGGGGAAGGAGGGCGGCACGATCCGCGCCTTCCTGGAAGGCGAGGGCGGCGGCGGCCGGCTGAAGGCGATCTGTTTCCGGGCGAAGGAAGGCCCGCTGGCAGCGGCGCTGCTGGGCGGCGGCTCGCTGCACCTGGCGGGGCATCTGCGGGCGGAAAGCTGGAACGACAGCGTGACGGCCAGCTTCCATGTGGTGGACGCCGCCCCGGTTGCGTGAAACCGGGCGGTAACAATGCCGGCCTTGAATGGCAGCCCCGCGGGGGCAACATCACGTCCCATGGAAACGCACCGATCCCCGCCCGTCCTCGACATGACGCCCGAGGGCGATTTCCGCCAGCCGCCGACCCCGCCGCGTCCCGGCAAGCTGGACCGCTTCCTGGGCCGCGTCGGCGGCGTGGCGATCCTGGTGGCGCTGGTCGCCGGCGGGCTGCTGCTGGCTTCGCTGGCCGTGGTGTTCGTCGGGTTGATCCTGCCGGTGCTGCTGGTGGCCGGGCTGATCGGCGCCGGGTCGCTGTGGTGGCGCATGCGCCGGGCGAAGCAGCAGGGCCGGCCTGTCTTCGTCGTGATGCGCCGCTGACGCGGGCGCCGTTCCGGGTCCAACCGGCCCGGCTCTACGAGGTTTCCGCGCGCGGCACGGCCTGGACCGAGGGTGACCCGGCCGAGGCCGCCGCGCGCCTGCGCCGGATGCGCTGGCTGTTCGGCATCGGCATCGTGGTGAACACGTTGACCTGGACGGCGGCCGGCGCGGCGCTGGTGGTGGGCGGCCAAGCCTGGGGCGCCGGCTTTGGGCTGCTGGCTGTGCTGACGGCGCCGCTGCTGGCCTTGCCGGCCTTGTCCGAGGCGGCGGCGCGGCACCGCGCGCGGCGGTCGCATCGGAACCGCCCGACCAATTTTCCGATGCGGTAGGGTCTCGTCAGGCGGCCGCCGCCATTGGCAGCGCGGCGTGTGCCTCCGCCAGCAGCCGGTAGGAGTCGCGGCGCGCCTCGGCATCGTGGCAGGGCGTTAGCACCGCGACCTCCTCCACTCCCTGCGCCGCGGCCATCTCCCGCAGCCGGGCCACCACCTGTTCCGGGGCGCCGACCAGGGCGCGGGCGCGCATGCGCTCGATGCGGGCGAGGTCGTCCGGCGTGTAGGGGTAGGCCTCGGCCTCCTCCAGGCTCGGCAGCGGCGGGTAGATGCCGCGGTCGCGCGACAGGCGCCAAAGGGCGCGGGACTGGAACTGGCGGATCGCCTCGGCTTCGGTCGAGGCGGTCAGGGCGAAGACGGCCAACGCACCCTTCGGCGCGGCGAGGCGGCCTGGCATGGCGGGATGCGGGCGGAAGCCTTCGCGGTACAGCGCCATGGCCTCCGCGCTGCCGCGGCCATCGGTGATGAAGTGGGCGAAGCAGTAGGGCAGGCCGAAATAGGCGGCGAGCTGCGCGCCGAAATCGGAACTGCCGAGGATCCAGACCTCCGGCCGCGTCGGGATCGCCGGGTTGGCGGTGACCATGCGGAAGGGGTGGCTTTCCGGCAGGCTATCGCCGAGCCAGCCCATCAGGTCCTGCACCAGTTGCGGGAAGCGGTCGGCCGCCTGCGCCGCATCCGGGTTCAGCGCATAGGCGGTGCGGCCATCCGAGCCCGGGGCGCGGCCGACGCCGAGGTCGATGCGGCCGGGCGCGATCGCCTCCAGCACCCGGAACTGCTCGGCGATCTTCAGGGCGGAGTAGTGCGGCAGCATGATGCCGGCCGTGCCGATTCGGATCCGCTGCGTGGTGGCGGCGATGGCGGCGACCAGGATTTCGGGCGCGGTGCCGGCATGGGAGGCGCTGTTGTGGTGTTCCGCCAGCCAGTAGCGGCGGTAGCCCCATTCATCAGCGAGCTTCGCCAGCGCCAGCGTTTCCCGGATCGCCTCGTCGGCGCCGCGGCCGGAGGCGATGGTGGACTGGTCGAGAATGGACAGGCTGAGCGGCATGATGGACCCTCCGAACCACCAAGGTGGGGCCTTCGCCCCATCGCGTCGAGGCTTTGGGTCGAGGTTCCGGATGACAGACGAGGACTTCATGCGCCACGCCATCGAGCTGTCCCGCCAGGGGATGGCGGATGGCGCCGGCGGGCCATTCGGCGCGGTGGTGGTACTGGACGGGCGGGTGGTGGCGGAGGGGTGGAACCAGGTCACCTCCACCAATGATCCGACCGCGCATGCGGAGGTGGTGGCGATCCGGCGGGCCTGCACCGCACTCGGGCGCTTCGACCTGCGCGGGGCCACGGTCTACACGAGCTGCGAGCCCTGCCCGATGTGCCTGGCGGCGCTGTACTGGTCGCGCTGCGACGCGGTGGTCTACGCGAATGACCGACAGCAGGCGGCGGCGATCGGCTTCGACGATGAGTTTCTGTACCGGGAAGTCGCAAAACCGATCGCAGCGCGCAGCTTGTCGATGAAGCGGCTGCTGGGGGCGGAGGCGGCGGAGGTTTTCGTCGAGTGGACCGAAAAGGCGGACCGCGTGGCCTACTGACGGGCGGACCTACCCCGCCACCCGCCCGAACACCGCCGTCAGCACCGCATACAGCACCCCGCCCACCAGGAAGCCTACCAGCGTCCCGTTCATCCGGACATACTGAAGGTCCTTGCCGACCCGCAGCTCGATCTTCTCCGTCACCGTCGCAGTATCCCAGTTCCGCACCACCCCCGCGATGAACTCCGAAAGTTGGCTGCGGGCGCGCGGCAGCAGGGCGATGAGGGCGCGTTCGGCGCCGCGGTTCAGGCGCAGGCGGGCGGCCTCGTCGCCCTCCAGCATGCTGCCGATATTGGCCAGCGCGGATTGCAGCGCCTGCACGGTGCGGCCGTTGGGGTTGGTGGCGTCGGCTTCCAGCGCGGTGCGCAGGCGGCCCCAGATGTCCATCAGCCAGCCGGCGACGGCGGGGTGGGCCACGGCCTCCCGCAGCGCGCGGCCGACGGCGGCGGCGCGTTCCGGGTCGGTTTCCAGCCGGTGGATCTCGGCACGGATCCAGGCCTCGAAGGCAGCGCGCAGGTCGCTGTCGCCGGGCTGCACGCGGTCCAGCTCCGCGTTCAGGGCGGACAGCACGCGGCGCGCGATGCCGGCACCGGCGAACCAGCCGACCAGGGCGCCGCCTTCCGCCCGCACCCGTGCGGCGATGGCGGCCTGCAACTGGTCCTCCTTCGCCGCCAGCACGGCCTTGAGCTGGCCGACGGCGAGGTCGAACACCTCCTGGTGCCGGCCGCCCTCGATCAGCGCTGTCATGGCACGGGCCAGGACGCGGGCGGCGCCGGGGCCGCCGGCTAGGCGCGGCAGCAGGCGGGCGAGCAGGCGCCGGGCGCGGCCATCCTCCAGGCTCGCCAGGATGCGGGGCAGCGAATTGGCCAGCGCCGCGGCGGCCGGCTGCACCGCCTCGGGGTCCGAGAAGAAGTCGCCCAGCACCCGGGCGAGATCCACCTTGGACAGCACCCGCGAGACCTCGGCCTCGGTGAAGACGTGGTTGGCGACGAAGCGGCCGAGCCCGGCGCCCAGCCGTTCCTTCTGCATCGGGATGATGGCGGTGTGCGGGATGGGCAGGCCGAGCGGGTGGCGGAACAGGGCCGTCACCGCGAACCAGTCGGCGATGCCGCCGACCACGCCGGCCTTGGCGGCGGCCTGCAACAGATCCGTGCCGTAGCCCGGCGGCAGGGCGTAGCTGCCCAGCAGCAGGCCGCCCATGCCGGCCAGCAGGCCGGTGGCAGCGGTACGGTGGCGGCGGAGGCCCCGGCGCAGGGCGTCGTCGGGGTCGAGTGGCGAGGGGGGAGGGGGGCTGTCCTGCATCAGGCGCGCAGGTAGTCCGCCGGGAGGGCTTTGCCCAGCACCTTCTCAACCGCTATAGGGATGCGACGTTATAAGGTAACCATGCGCATTCCGCTCTCTGATCCCCTCGCCCTGTCCTCCGGTGCCGGCGCCCGGCTTTTGCTGGCGCTCGGCGTGCTGGCGGGGCTGTGGGCGGCCGTTGCCTGGGCGTTGGCGGCATGAGGGGGCCTGGTTTGAGGGGACCGGCGGTCGAGCTTGCCGACCTGACGGCGACGCATCAGCGGCATCCGGCGGTGCATCACGTCTCCGCAAGCTTCGCTCCGGGTAGCCTGGCAGCGATCGTCGGGCCGAACGGGGCGGGCAAGACCACGCTGCTGCGCACCATCGCCGGGCTGCACAAGGTGGATGAAGGGCGGGTCGCCATTTCCGGCGTGAAGCCGCGCATCGCCCTGCTGCCGCAGCAATCCGGCATGGACCGGGGCTTTCCGATCCTGTGCCTGGATGTGGTGCTGCAGGGGCTGTGGTCCCGGCTCGGCGCCTTCCGCGGCACCGGCGCGGCGGACCGCGACCGGGCGCTGGCGGCGCTGGAGGCGGTGGGGTTGGGCGGATTTGCCCGACGCCCGGTCGGGGCGATGTCCGCCGGGCAGTTCCAGCGGCTGCTGTTCGCCCGGCTGCTGGTGCAGGACGCCGACCTGATCCTGCTGGATGAGCCGTTCAACGCCGTCGATGCCCGCACCGCCGCGGACCTGTTGGCCGTGCTGCGGCGCTGGCATGGCGAGGGCCGCACCGTGCTGGCGGTGCTGCACGACCTCGACCTGGTGCAGCGCGAATTCCCCGACTGCCTGCTGCTGGCGCGGGAGGCGATCGCCTGTGGACCGACGGCGGAGGTGCTGTCCGCCAGCAACCGCCTGCGCGCCCGCATGATGGCCGAGGCCTGGGACGAAGCCGCCCCCGCCTGCGCTGCCTGAGCCATGGATTGGCTGTTCGGCCCGTTCGTGGAATTCGGCTTCATGCGCCGGGCGCTGGTGGGCTGCCTGGCGCTGGCCGTGGCGGCGCCGCTGCTCGGCGTGTTCCTGATGCTGCGGCGCACCTCCCTGACGGCCGAGGTCCTGGCGCATGGTGTGACGCCGGGGATCGCGGCGGGGTTTCTCATCGCTGGGCTGTCGGTGCCGGCCATGTCGCTCGGTGGGCTGGTCGCAGGCCTGGCGGTGGCCGTGGGCGCCGGGGCGCTGTCGCGCGCGACGGGAGGCCGGGAGGATGCCTCCCTGACGGCGCTATACCTCATCGCGCTCGCGCTCGGCGTCACGCTGGTGTCGCTGCGCGGCGATACGGCGGACCTCACGCATCTGCTGTTCGGCCAGGTTCTCGGGGTGGATGATCCGGCGCTGCTGCTGATGGCGGGGGTGGCCACGCTGACCCTGCCGCTGCTGGCGCTGGCGTGGCGGCCGCTGGCGCTGGAATGCTTCGACCCGGGCTTCGCGCAGGCCGAGGGTGTGCGCGGCGGGCTGTGGCACGCGCTGTTCCTGGTGCTGGTGGTGCTGAACGTACTGGCCGCCTTCCAGGCCATGGGCACGCTGATGGCGGTGGGGCTGATGATGCTGCCGGCGGTGGCGTCGCGGCATTGGGCGCGGGAATTGTCTGGCCTGGCCTATGCCTCGGTCGGGCTGGCGGTGCTGTCCGCCGTGTTCGGGCTGCTGGCGAGCTACCACCTGGACCTGCCCTCCGGCCCCGCCATCGTGCTGACCGCGGGGGTGCTGTGGGTGGTGTCCGTGGTCGCGGGGCCGGTCGATGGGCTGCTGGTGCGCTGGCTGGCCCGGCCGCATCTGGCAGGCTGAGGCGTTCAGGCGGGTTGGGCTACGTCCCAATGTTCGGCGATGCGGCCATCGGTGACCCGGAAGACATCCACGATCGTGCTGCCGGCGGCGTCCGGCGCCGGAATCGCATGGACCTGCAACCAGACCAGGTCGCCCTCTGCCGCGCTGCGGACGATCCGGCTGCGTGCCTCGGGTCCCGTCGCGAGGATGCGGTTGAACAGGGTGGCGAATCGGGCGCGGCCATCCTCGGCCAGCAGGCGCCGGACCACGCCGAAGTCGCGGTGGATGAACGCGCCCTCATAGAATTCCACGACGAGCCGCCGGTTGCGTTCCTCCTGCACCGGGTCGCGGCCGGGCGCTGCGGCCTGGGCACGGGTGCCGGGGGCGGCGAGCAGGAAGGCCAGGGTGGCGAAGGCGGCGCGGCGGGGAAGGGTCATCACGAAAGGCTCCGGGCCAAGGGGCCCTGACCAATCGGTAGCATGGTCCAGCCCGCGTGCAGCGTAGCGCCGCGTGACCAATCGTAACGTCGCCTATTTCTTGGTCAGCCGGTCGAGCACGCCAAGCGCCACCGCGCCGGCCAGGAACATGCCGTGGATCGCCAGGCCCCACATCACCGCGCGGTCGTCGTAGTTGCCGATCTCCATGAAGATCTGCAGCAGGTGGATGGAGGAGATGGCAATGAGTGCCGAGGCCAGCTTGATCTTGAGGTTGCCGCGATCGATGTTCGCGACCCAGTTCACCCCCTCCGCATCCTCATGCCGGCCGAGGCGCGACACCAGGCTGTCGTAGGAGGAGATCATCACGGTGACGACCAGGGATGCGACCAGCGCCGCATCCAGCAGGTGCAGCAGCCCGAGCAGTTGCTGGTTGTCCGACCCGTCCAGCGCATTGCCGGCGTATTTCCAGAGCTTGACCACGAAGCCCACGCCGTAGATCGCCAGCGCGACCGCCAGGCCGAGGAAGAACAGCACCAGCATATGGCGGCTGGCGAGGATGGCTTTGTCGATGATGGACTGCATGTCACGCTCCACGATCGGCACGATTTGCCCCGTTGCGGGGCCGGAGGAAAGCATGACGATTCGTCGCATCGCGGAGGAACAGCGCCTGTCGGGCGCGGTGGTCGGGGGCGGGCTGGTCTGGCTGGCCGGGCAGGTGGCGGATGATCCCTCATTGGATGCCGAGGGCCAGACGGCGGACATCCTGGCGCAGATCGATGCGCTGCTGGCGGAGGCGGGGACGGACAAGCGGGCGCTGCTGAGCGTCACCATCGTGCTGGCGGATATCCGCGACGCGCCGGCGATGAACCGGGCCTGGGATGCGTGGCTGGATGCCGCGGCCAAGCCGGCGCGGATGACGATCGAGGCGGCGCTGGTCGATCCGCGCTGGAGGGTGGAGATCACCGGGGTGGCGCAGGCGCCGGGCTGAAGCATTTCAAGTCCGGCGTGCAACACGCCGCACGAGTCGGAAAACGCGCTCAACAGATCCCCCTCGACCGCGGCGGCCGGGGCAGGCATTTAGCGGGCAGCCTTGCCAGTGCCCGAGGGTGGCCGCGCGGCCGCCGCAATCGAGCGCAACAATTGCGACGAACGAGGAGTGCGCATGAACATCCTGCTGACCGGCGGCCTGGGTTTCATCGGTTCGGCCGTGGTCCGCCGCCTGATCGCCACCACGGATCATGTGGTGGTGAACGTGGACAAGGAGACCTACGCGGCGAGCCACGAGGCGCTGGACGGCGCGCGCGGCCATGCCCGCCATGTCCATGTGAAGGCCGACATCTGCGATGCGGAGGCGATGTCCGCGGTGCTCGCGCAATGGCAGCCGGAGGTGGTGATGCACCTGGCCGCCGAGAGCCATGTCGACCGCAGCATCGATGGCCCGGCCGAGTTCATCCGCACCAACGTGGTCGGCACCCAGGTGCTGCTGGAGGCGGCGCGGGCCTACTGGTCCGCCCTGCCGGAGGCCGCGAAGGCCAGGTTCCGGTTCCACCACATCTCGACCGACGAGGTGTTCGGCAGCCTGGAATCGGCGGAGGACAAGCCGTTCGACGAGCACACGCCGTACGACCCGCGCAGCCCCTATAGCGCGTCCAAGGCAGCGTCCGACCATCTGGTGCGGGCCTGGCAGCATACCTACGGGTTTCCGTCCTTCGTCTCCAACACCACGAACAACTACGGGCCGTGGCAATTTCCGGAGAAGCTGATCCCGCTGGTGTCGCTGAACGCGCTGCACGGGCAGCCACTGCCGGTGTACGGCGACGGGTCCAACATCCGCGACTGGATCCATGTGGAGGATCATGCGGAGGCGCTGTGCCTCGCCGCGCTGCACGCCGGCAAGCCCGGCGGCACCTACTGCATCGGGCCGCGGCAGGAACGCAGCAACCTTCAGGTCGTGCGCGCCATCTGCGCCGTGCTGGACCGGCTGCGGCCGGACCCGGCGGGGTCGCGGGAGCGGCTGATCACCTATGTGAAGGACCGGCCCGGCCACGATTTCCGCTACGCCATGGACCCGTCCGGCGCCGAAAAGGTCCTGGGCTGGACGGCGAAGTATGATTTCGAGAGCGGGCTGGAACACACGCTGCGCTGGTACCTGGACCACGAGGCCTGGTGGGGACCGATCCGGGCTGCGCGCTATTCCGGGCAGCGGCTCGGCAAGTCTGGCTAGACAAGACCGGCTAGGAAAGCAGAAGACCATGGACGGCTGGCGCGGCAAGCGCGTGTTGGTGACGGGCGGGGCGGGGTTCCTCGGCAGCGGGTTGTGCCATGCCCTGGCCGCGGAAGGCGCGCGCGTCGTCGCGCTGGACGTGATGGAGCCGGAGGGTGGCGCCAGCCCGCTGAACCTGGAGGGCAGCAACGTCATGCTGGTGCGCGGCGACATCCGCGACGCCGAACTGCACAGCCTGTGCCAGGGCATCGACGTGCTGTTCAACATGGCGGCGCAGACCAGCCACATGGGCGGCCAGCGCGACCCGGTCTCCGACATCGCGATCAACGCCGTGGCGCAGGTGCGGCTGATCGGCGTGATGCGGGAGGCGGCGCCGAAGGCGACCGTCGTGCATGCCTCCACAAGGCAGTTCTACGGCCGGCCGCAATACCTGCCGGTGGATGAGAAGCACACGGTGAACCCGCCGGACGCCAATGGCGTGTCGAAATGGGCCGGCGAACAGTACTGGCTGCTGGAGAACCGCGTGCATGGCCGCCCGGTGGTCTCCCTGCGGCTGACCAATTGCTACGGGCCGCGGCTGCGCATCAAGGATGCCAAGCAGACCTTCCTCGGCATCTGGATCCGCCGGGTGCTGGAGGGCGAGCCCTTCGAGGTCTGGGGCGGCGAGCAGCTGCGCGACCTGACCTACCTGGACGACGTGACCGACGCTTTCCTGCGCGCCGGCCTGCAGGCGAGCCGGCCGGAGGTGAATGGCCGCGTCTTCAACATCGGCGGCCCGCCGCCACTTTCGCTGACGGAACTGGCGGAGCGGCTGATCGCGGCCAATGGCGGCCAGGGCAGCTACGTGACCAGGACCTTCCCGGCGGACCGGGCGCAGATCGACATCGGCAGCTATGCCGCCGATGACCGTGCCTTCCGCGCCGCCACCGGCTGGTGGCCGCGCGTCGATGTGGATGAAGGGCTGCGTCGGTCGCTGGAATGGTACCGGCCGCGCCTTGCCGAATACGTGGCCTGAGGGAGGGCCGACAGATGAACGCGACCACCATCACCGTGCCGCAGGCCGACCCCGGCGCCGGCTACCGCGCCCATAAGGCGGAGATCGACGCCGCGGCGCTGCGCGCGCTCGGCTCCGGCTGGTACATCCTGGGCCAGGAAGGCGCTGCCTTCGAGAAGGAGTTTGCTGCCTGGCAGGGCGCGGCCCGCGCCGTCGGCTGCGCCAATGGCACGGACGCCCTGATGCTGACCCTGCGCGGCATGGGCATCGGCGCGGGCTGCACCGTCGTCACCGTGTCCCACACCGCGGTAGCCACCGTGGCGGCCATCGAGATGACGGGCGCGACCCCGCTGCTGGTCGATATCGACCCGGACACCATGACGATGGACCCGGACGAGCTTGTCGCGGTCCTGAACGACCCGCCGCCCGGCCTGCCGCCGATCCGCGCGATCATCCCGGTGCATCTGTACGGTCAGTCCTGTGACCTCGAACCCATGCTGGCGGCCTGCCGCGAGCACGGTGTGATGGTGATCGAGGATTGCTCGCAGGCGCATGGCGCGACGCTGGGCGGGCGCAAGGTCGGCACGATGGGGGATGCGGCGTGCTTTTCGCTGTACCCGACCAAGAACCTGGGCGCGCTCGGCGATGGCGGCGTGATGTCGACCGATGACGCGGCGCTGGCCGACCGCATCGGCGCCATCCGGCAATATGGCTGGAAGGAGCGCTACATCAGCGACACTGTCGGCGTGAACAGCCGGCTGGACGAGGTGCAGGCGGCCATCCTGCGGGTGCGGCTGACACATCTGGACGCCGCCAATGCGCGGCGTGGAGAAATCGCGGCACGCTACGACGCTGCGCTGGCCGATGGGCCCTATACGCCGCCGGTACGCCGGGCCGAGGCCGGCCATGTGTTCCACCAGTATGTGCTGCGCGTGACGGACCGCGCCGGGCTGATGGCGCGGCTGCGGGCGGAGGGGGTGGCGACCGCCATCCACTACCCGGCGCCGGTGCACCTGCAGCCGGCCTATCGCGGCCGCACGCCACTCGGCCCGGCCGGCTGCGCCGAGACGGCGCGGGCGGCGGGGGAGGTGATGAGCCTGCCGATGTTCCCGGAACTGACCGAGGCGCAGATCGACCACGTCTGCCGGGTACTGCGCGCGCTTTAGCGCAGGCTATCCGCCGCGCACGGGCACATCCTCCGGGCGCGGCGGCATCCATTCCATGTCCGGGTCCAGTGGATGGATCGGCCGCGGCACCTGCCGCCACGGCACGCGGGCGAGCACTACCGTGGTCAGGCCTGGCACATCGACCTCGATGATGCGGTCGTTGGGGAAAATGTCGTCGAAGCCGGCACGGAAATGGCCGCGCGACTTCACCACCAGGCTCCGCGCCGCGCGCAGGTCGACGCCCAACATCTCCAGCATCGCCGGTTCCGCCAGCTGCTTGCGCTGCGTCACCACGGCGACGCGCAGCCCGCCGATGCGCAGCAGCGCGGTGGGGCCGAGCGGGACCTGTCGGCCGGCATAGATGCCGCGGCGACCGATGCAATCGCCCTCCGACAATGCCTCCACCACCGCCTCAGCCTCCAGCCGGTGTGACAGGGGGTGGGTCTCGTCCCGGTTGAAGCGGGCGGTGAAACGGGCGCCGACGCCGAGCGCATGCGCCTCCGCCGCCAGGGCCGGGTCGTTGTGCATGCCGAGCACGGCACCCTGCACGCCGGCCTTCAGGAAGCCGTCGAGAATATAGGTGGTGTTGCCGCGGCCGCCGCCGCCGGGATTGTCGGCGACATCGGCGAACAGCAGCGACGGCCTCGCCGGGTCGCGCCCGGCCGCCAGGGCCATCGCCGTCGCGTCGGACAGGCTGGTGAGGTCGGTGACCCAGCGATGTCGGCTGTCCCAGATCCAGCCGGCGATCTCCGCCACCACCGCCTGCGCCCGGGCGGCATCCGTGCGGGTGGTGACAATGACGGAGAGTCCGTTCTTCGGCGTATCGCCGAGGGAGAAGCCGGACAGGATGGAGACGTTCAGGACCTCGTGGTCCAGGAAGCGCTGGCCGTAGGCGATGGCGTCGGCATAGGGGCCGGCGGCGGTGTTCTGGCTCGTCGCCGGCGGGATGAAGGGCAGTTTCGCGAAGGCCATCCGTGGCCGCATCCCGCCGAGCATGGCGCGCATCACCCCGGCGCATTCGGCCCCGCGCTCGGCCATGTCGACGTGCGGGTTGGTCAGGAACGACGAAAACATGTCGGCGTGCTGGGTCATGCGCCAGGAGATGTTGCCGTGCAGGTCCAGCGTCGCCAGCACCGGCACGCCTGGCCCGACGACGCCGCGCACCAGCTCCAGCACCGTGCCGTCCGGGTCCGCATCCTCCGTCGCCGTGGCGGCGCCGTGCAGGGCCAGGAACACGCCATCCAGCGGCAGCGCCGCGCGCAGCAGCGCCTCCAGCCGCGCCAGGTAGTCCTGGAACACCGGCTGGTCGATGGGGCCGGAGGCGCCGGCGCCGGCGGCGATGGTACAGATCGGCTGCCAGGGGCGGCCGGCATCCATGGCCCGGATGAAGCCGGTCAGGCCGGTCGGTCCGCGCGGGGCAGGCAGGGCGAGGTCCGCGGCAAGCGCGTCGCCCTCCAGCCAGCAGGTCGCCTCGAACTCCGCACGGCTGGCGACAGGGGCGTGGCCGTTGCTTTCCAGCATGAAGCCGCCCAGCGCGATGCGGGGGCCGTTCGCGGCTGAGGCGGTCATGCACGAATCCCTTGATGGTCCGGCGCCAGCATGGGGCGGCGTGGGCGCATTGCAAAACTCTGCTGGCGCGGGCGCCCTTCGCAGATGCAGCATGGCCGGCATGAACGATGCCTCCCCCGCCGCGCCCGCGGCCGATGCCACCGGCGATACCATCGCCGACCTGATGCTGCGCTTGCGTGAGGCGCGGGAGGCGGCGGCGACAGATCCCTTCGGCGATCCCGTCCTGCTGATCGCACTGGCGATCAGCCGGCGGCTGGATGATGGAAGGCTGGATGCGGGGTCGGTGGCGGCGCTGATCGCGCGCATCGCCGACACGGCGGCAGGGGAGCGCGCGCGCCGGCTGGCCGCCTATGTCGGGCTAGACCGCGGTGCCGGAACCCTGGATGCGCTGGCGGCGCGGCTGGTGCGGCCGGACCCGCAGGACAGCCCGGTGCCCTTCGCGACCTATCGCCAGGTGGTGGAGCGGCCGCGCTTCGCCGCGGTGTTCACGGCGCACCCTACCTTCTCGCTGCCACCGGCCACCGGGGCCGCGGTTGCCGCCGCGGCCGCCGGCGCCGAATTTCCCGCCGGGCTTTCGCACCGCCCTGCGACGCCGACCTTGACCGAGGAATTTGTCCAGGCCGTCGCCGCCATCGAGCGCGGGCGGGATGCGCTGGACGCGCTGAACGGCGCGCTGCTGCGGGCGGCGCGCGGCGTCTGGGGGGATCGGTGGCAGGCGCTGCTGCCGGCGCCGGTGATCCTGTCGAGTTGGGTCGGCTACGACACGGATGGCCGCACCGATATCGGCTGGTGGGACACGATCGGGCTGCGCCTGACCATGAAGCGGCTGCAGTTGCAGCGGCTGGCCACGCAGCTTGCTGCCATCGGCGACTGCGCCGCGCCGGTCGCCGCCCGCGTCGCGCAGGCGGAATCAGCCGTGGCGCGGCAGTTGGAGGCGCTGCCGCAGCAGCCGGCGCCGGAGGCGGTGCAGGCCTTCGCCGCCGTGCTGGTGGGCCAGCGCGACGCGGCGCTGACCTCGCCGCGGCCGGTGCTCGACCTGTTCCCGGAGGCGATGGCGCGGGCGCCCGACGAGGCGGCGCGCCTGGCGCTCGCCGTGGCGCGGGCGGGGCTTGCGGCACATGGGCTGGCCCTGGCGCATACCCATACCCGCCTCAACGCCTCGCAGATCCACAATGCGCTGCGGCAGCGGCTGGGGCTGACGGCATCGCCCGACGACATGGCGAGCCGGCGCGGGCTGCTGGCGGCGATGAACGCGGCGCTGGCTGAGGTTGTGACACAGCCGGTGGATTTCGGCGCGCTGCTGGCCGAGCAGGCCTCCGCCGTGCGGCTGATGATGACCGTGGCGCAGATCACCAAGCATGTGGATGCCAGCCAGCCGGTGCGCTTCCTGATCGCGGAGACCGAAAGCGGCTACACGCTGCTCGGCGCCCTGTGGCTGGCGAAGCGGCTCGGCATCGACCGGCTGATCGAGATCTCGCCGCTGTTCGAGACGGCGGAGGCGCTGGAGCGTGGCGACAAGGTGGTTGAGGAGGCGCTTCGAAGCCCCTTCTTCCGCGACTATCTGCGCGGTCAGGGCCGGCTGTGCCTGCAGTTCGGCTATTCCGACTCCGGCCGCTACGTCGGCCAGCTTCCGGCCAGCTACCTGGCGGAGCGCCTGAAGCTGCGGCTGGCGGACCAGTTGAAGCGGCACGGCCTGTCCGACATCGAGCTGGTGCTGTTCGATACGCATGGTGAGAGCATCGGCCGCGGCGGGCATCCGGACAGCCTGGCGGACCGGCTGGACTACCTCTCGCCGCCGCAGGCGCGGGCGGCGTTGCAGAAGGCCGGGCTGCGGCTGCGGGAGGAAAGCAGCTTCCAGGGCGGCGACGGCTACCTGCTGTTCGGCACGCCGGACCTGGCGGCGGCAACGGTGGCCCGCATCGCTGAGCACGCCTTCGCCACGCCATCGGCCGAGCCCGACCCGATCTATGCCGAGAGCGACTACGGCGCCGATTTCTTCGCCACGATCCGGCGGGAGATGCAGGTGCTGGTGGAGGACCCCGGCTACGCCGCGCTGCTCGGCGCCTTCGGGCCAGGGCTGCTGGACCGTACCGGGTCACGGCCGGCGGCGCGGCAATCCGACATGGGCGGGCCGGCGCGGATCACGCATCCCTCCCAGCTTCGTGCCATCCCGAACAACGCGATCCTGCACCAGATGGGCTGGCTGGCGAACACGCTGCACGGCATGGGCGCCGCGGCCGCAGCCAACCCGGACGCCTTCGCGGACATGCTGGCGCGCAGCCCGCGCTTCGCTCGCGCGGTGGCGATGGCGGCGCGGGCGGCGGCGAGTTCGGATCTCGGCGTGCTGAGGGCCGGGGTGGATACGCTGGATCCCGGCCCCTGGCTCGACCGCGCAGGCGCAACGACGCGGCCGGGGCGGCGGGAGGAGTTGATGGATGTGGCGGCGGCGCTGGAGCGGCTGGACCTGTCATCCGCCGTGCGCCGCATGTTCCGCCGGCTGCAGGCCGACCACCTGGCGCTGCGCGCAGCCTGGCCGGATCTGCCGAGGATGCCGGACCGCCTGGTGCTGCTGCACGCGCTACGCCTGGCGCTGATCCATCGCATCTGGCTGCTGGCCGTGCAGATCCCGGAATTCAGCCCGCGCCACGGCGCGACGCGGGAGGCGCTGGTGCGCGGCATTCTGCAACTGGATGTGGAGCGCGCGCTGGCGCTGCTGGCCGAGGTCTTCCCGGCGCGGCCTGACCCGGCGACGGGGCTGGACTTCCACGAGCCGGCGCCGGGCCCCGGGGCGGAGGGCGGTGGCGCCTCCTACGCCGCCGAGCATGCGGCGCTGTTCAAGCCGATGGCGGGGTTCTTCCAACTGGTGCGGGAATGCTCGGCGGCGATCGTGCACGAGGTCGGCGCCTTCGGGTGAACCGGCTGCGCCGCAGCCCGTTGAGGCCGCGGCAGGAGGGGCGGCCGCGATGAGCTATCTCCGCTTCGGCGCGATGATCCTGACATCGACTGTGGTGATGTTCGGGTTGATGTACCTGAACACCTACGCCATGGACCACGTCACCTTCAGCGAGACGCGGGCCTGGATGGCGCTGGTGATGGGCGGCGCCATGGCCATCATCATGCTGGCGTTCATGTGGGGCATGTACCGCAACCTCGCCGCCAACATCGGCATCCTGCTGGGCGGCGCGCTGGTCTTCGCCGGCGCGCTATGGCTGGTGCGGAGCCAGGCGACGGTGGACGAGGTCGCCTGGCTGCGCGCGATGATCCCGCACCATTCCATTGCCATCCTGACCAGCGAGCGGGCCGATTTGCGCGACCCACGGGTGCGCCGCCTGGCCGACACCATCATCGAGACGCAGCGGCGCGAGATCGAGGAGATGCGGGCGCTGATTGCGGAGCTGGAAGCGCGTGGCTGAGGTCAGGCGTTCTCGACCTCGCCGCCGCCCTCGACCCAGTCCTTGAAGCCGCCGAGGTTGCGGACATCGGCATAGCCCATGTCTTTCAGCGTCTTGCCGGCCAGGGCGGAGCGGCCGCCGGAGGCGCAGTAGACAATGATGGTCTTGGCGCGGTCGAACGCGGCGTCATGCAACGGCGAGTCCGGGTCGGCGCGGAACTCCAACAGCCCGCGGGAGACGGCCAGCGCGCCCTTGGCCTTGCCGGAGGCCTTCACCTCCGCCGCGTCGCGTACATCCAGCAGCACGGTCTGCGGCTGGGCGGCGAGGGTCTGGGCCTCGGCGGCGGAAATCCGCGGCACGGCGGCGTTGGCAGTGGCGAGCATGTCCTTGACGGTGGTGGGCATGGGCTGGTCCTCCGTTGGTGTGGCGGAAGCCGACAGTAGCGCGTCCGCCGTGGGTCAAAAGCCCAGGCAGGCGGGCGCCGTGGTCACCATCACGCTTTCCTGTCCGAAGCGGGACCGGTAGGCGGCGATGACCGGGGCCAGGCGGGCGTGGGCCTGGGCGGCGTCGGTGCCGGGGATGGCCACCACCAGCAGCTTGCTCCGCTCCCGCGCCACGGTGCCGGTGCGGCCGCGCCACTGGCCGGCGGCGTCCAGCACGGTGAGGCCATCGGGAAAGGCGGGCGTTACCACCTCGTCCAGGAAGCGGGTCCAGGCCGCGTCCGTCACCACCTCCGCGCCGTTGGCGTTGCGGCCGAAATAGCCCTCCAGCCTCGTCGCGCTGGCGAGGCCGGGCGGGCAGGCGGGGGGCGTGGCGGCGCAGGCGGCAGCCAGCAGGACCAGGGGCAGGTAGACAAGGCGCATGCCCACAGCCTACGCCGACCGTGCCGCGATGCGCAGCAGGGCGAAGGCGCCGAGCACGCCGACCGCCGCGATCGAAAGCGCCGCCTCCGCCCCCAGGGTCAGCAGCAGCGGCGCGAAGGCGGCAGGCGCCACGGCCATTGCGGTGGTGACCGGGGCCATGACCCGGCCGGCGACGACGGCGTAGCCATCCGTGCCGTGCAGCTCGATCAGGCAGGCCGGGCGCATCACGCTCATCAAGCCGGAGGCCAGGCCGTAGGCGAGCACGAAGACCGGTGCGGCGTAGACAATCCCCATCGGCACGACCAGCGGCAGCAGCAGCGCCAGCGGCATCAGCAGCAGGGCGGCGGAACAGACCGTCATCGCACGCAGCTTCGCGCCACCCAGCACATCCAGCGCCCGCGCGGCCACCTGCGCCGGCCCGACCAGCGCTGCCCACCAGATGGCGCTGGCGCGGTCGAGGCCCAGCGACTCCACCAGCAGCACCATGTTGGCCAGGATGGCGCTGCCGATCAGCACCTGGAGCGTGAATGCGGCCGACAGCCACCGCAGCCGCGGCGGCAGCTTCTGGGAGGGTGGCCGGGCCGGGCGCGGGCCACGCGGCTGGGCGGGGATGCAGAACAGGTGCAGCGGCAAAGCCACCAGGAGGTGGATGCCGGCGGAGGCCAGCACCGCGCCGCGCCAGCCATACGCCGCCTCCAGCGCCGCCAGCCCCGGCCAGGCGACGGCCGAGGCCATGCCGGACGCCAGCGCGAGCAACCCGAGGCGGCGACGCGCGCGGTCCGCGCCCATCGCGGCGAGGGCGGCGTTGGCGGCCTCGGTCAGGGCCAGGGCGCCGGCCACGCCCATGATCAGGCAGGCGACCAGCGCCTGGATCGCGGTGTGCGAGAAGGCCAGCAGCACCAGCCCCGCGGCGAATGCGGCGGACCCTGTCGCCATGGCGGGCCGCGCCCCGTGCCGGTCGATTGCCCGCCCGACCATCGGCGCCAGCAACCCGGCCAGGCCGAGCAGGATGGCGATGCCCGCGAAGCTGGTGCCGGGCGCCAGGCGCAGGTCGCGCTCCATCGCCGGGCCCAACACGCCGGGCAGGAAATAGGCGGTGCCCCAGCCGAGGATCTGCGTCGCGCCCAGCACCGCGACGACGACCCCGGGCGGCAGGATCACGCCGTGGTGGCCAGCAGCACCACCCCTGCCGAGATCAGGCCGATCGCCATGATCTTCGCGAGACCCAGGCTTTCGCCGAACATGCCCCAGCCGATCAGCGCGATGACGACATAGCTCGCCGCCGTGCAGGGCAGCGCGACGCTCATCGGGATCTTCCTCAGCGCGATGATGTAGAGCAGCGCCGCGCCGCCGTAGCAGCCGAGGCCGACGATGGTCTGCCAGCGGAAGAGTTGGTCGATGAACCCCGCCTCCGCCGCGACGGAACCGGAGGCGCCCGCCTTCAGCAGGATCTGCCCGACCAGGGAGGTGGTGATGGCCGCGGCCAGGGTGGCCCAGGCGGCGATCATGACCTTCGGCCTTCTGATGTCACGATATCCCGCACCACGCCCTGCGGCTTGCCGTTGGCCGAGAGGAAGGCGCGGCCGACGTATTCACCGAGCACGCCGAGGATCAGGAACTGCACGCCCGCGACCAGCAGCGTGACCGTCATCATCGAGGCCCAGCCAGAGGGGGTCTCGCCGCTCAACCCCTCGAACATCACGTAGCCGGCGGCGAAGATGCCCATGACGCCCATCACCGCCCCGGCCAGGATCGCCAGGCGCAGCGGCAGGACCGAGAAGTTGGTGGCGAGGTTCAGCCACAGCAGCACCAGGCGCTTCAGCGTGTAGTTGGAACGGCCCTCCGCGCGCGGCAGGTGCTTCACCTCGATGCTGTCGAGGCGCTGCGTCACCTGCATCAGCAGGCCGTCGACGTAAGGGTAGGGGCCGCTGTACTTCGCGACCTCCCGCACCGCCAGCGCGCTCATGCAGCGGAAGGAGGACAGGTACAGCCCCTTCGGCTTGTCCAGCAGCATGTCCGCCACGCCATTGGCGAAGCGGCTGCCGAGGTTGCGCCAGCCGTCGTGTTCCTTCACCGCGTAGCGTGTATAGACCACGTCCCAGCCGCCGAGGCGGGCGTGGTCGTACAGCCGCAGCACTTCCTCGGGCGGGTTCTGCAGATCGTCGTCCATGGTGATGACGAAGGCGCCGCGGGCCTGGCGCAGGCCGGACATGACCGCGTTGTGCTCGCCGAAATTCCGCGCATGCTCGATGTAGACCAGCGGCACGGTGGCGGTGGCGGCGAGCGCGCGGCAGACCTCGGCGGAATTGTCCGGGCTGCCGTCGTTCACCAGGATGATCTCGAGCCCGCCAGCCGGGCGGAGCACGGACAGCGCCTCGACCAGCGCGCCGACGGTGGCGGCGCCGCGATAGACGGGTACGACGATGGACAGGCCCACCGGCGTGTCGACCGGCGTGTCGGCCGGCGTCACGGAGAGCCCCTCGGCGGCGGGCAGGGCGTCGGTCACTTCGTGTTCTCCGTCAGGGCCGCGTGGCGATGACGAGGACGGAGCCACCGCCGGGCATCGGGATGCCGGAGGTGCCGATCCGCCGCTCGATCTCCGAGACGGCATGCAGGGTGGTGTCGATCCAGGGCGGGAAGCTGGTCACGTCGCTCGGCGCATCCGGGTTTCGGTGCAGCACCTTGCGTTGCAGCGCCATCAGCGGCAGCAGCAGGCCGTTCCAGTAGTTCGTGGCGATGGCCTGGAAGCCGGCCGCTTCCAGCAACGCGCGGGCGCTGGCGGCGGTGTAGCGGCGGGCGGTGTGCACGCGGGTATCATGCGCGCTGCGCAGCCATTCATAGGCCGGAAGGTTGAGGATCACCGTGCCACCGGGGCGCAGCACGCGGTGCAGTTCGGCCATGCCGCGCGCAGGGTCGACGCCGGCATGGCAGATGACGTCGATGCTGACGGCGGCGCCGAAGCTGGCATCCTCGAAGGGCAGGGTGTTGGCGTCGCCGGCGGCGACCGGCCAGCCGGATTTCCGGGCGGCGCGGTCGGCGGCTTCGGGATTGTATTCCAGGCCCATGGCCGGGCGGTCCGGCACCTGCTGCGCCAGGCGTTGCAGGAAGCCGCCGGTGCCGCAGCCGGCATCCAGCACCGGGCCAGGGGCACCGGGGCGGGCGCGCAGCGCATCGAGCACCCGGGCATGGGCGGCACGATACCACCACATGCCGTCCTCGGCGGCGTCCATCAGGGCGTATTCTGCGGGTTCCACGCAGCCCTTGTGACGGGCAAGCGCGGCGGCCGCAAGGCGGCCTCGCGGCGGGCGTGAGGCAGCCGCGCCTGCCGGCGCACGGGACAGCCGCGCCTGCCGGCGTACGGGACAGCCGCGCCTGCCGGCGTACGGGACAGCCGCGCCTGCCGGCGCACGGGACAGCCGCGCCTGCCGGCGTACGAGACAGCCGCGCCTGCCGGCGTACGGGACAGCCGCGCCTGCCGGCGTACGGGACAGCCGCGCCTGCCGGCGTACGAGACAGCCGCGCCTGCCGGCGCGAGGCAGCCATGCCGCATGGGCGCCGCAATGCGGTTGCACCATTCGCCCTGCGCGCCGAGGATGCCGCCCACCAGGCCCCGATGATGACCCCGAACCCCCAGAGCCGTCCGGTACCCGCCGAGATCCAGGCCGCCCCACACCCGTTCAGCCCGGCCGAGCCGAGGGTGCGGGCCCGCCTGCTGCGCGCGCTCGCCCTGCTGCCGGCGCTGGGCTTCGTGCTGATGGTCCTGGCGCCACCGCTCAATCACGACGTCGCCGCCATCCTGAACTTCGCCACGCGATGGGTGGGCGGGGAGGCGCTGTTCCGCGACCTGATCGACGTCAATCCGCCGCTGATCTTCGTCCTCACCGCCGTCCCGGCGCTGATCGACCGCTTCACGCCGCTGGACCCGGTGCAGTCCTGGCTGCTGTGCGTGCTGGCGTGCTGCGCGCTGTCCTGGCGCTTCTGCCTGCGGCTGCGGGAAGGCTGGGACGAGGGCGTTGTGGAACGCGCGGTGCTGGATGCGCTGATCCCGCTGGTCATCGTCATGGTCGCCTACGATGTCGGCCAGCGCGAGCATCTGATGGGACTGTTCGCGCTGCCCTACGCGTTGCTCGCGGCTCGGCGGGCGGAGGCGATGGCGACGCCGCGCGGCCTTGCCATCGCGGTCACGGTCGCGGCCGCGCTGGCCTTCGCGCTGAAGCCGCATTTCCTGGCGGTACCGGCGCTGGTCGAGGCGCTGGTGCTGCTGCGACGTGGTCCGGCGGCGGCCCTGCGGGACCGGCTGCCCTGGCTGATGGCCGGCATCTGGCTGATGTACCTGGCCAGCCTGCCGGTGTTCTTCCCGGACTACCTCGGCTTTGTCGTGCCGCTGGTGGTGGATTTCTACCTGTCCAATGGCGGCATTGGCTTGTTCGACGTGCTGCTGACCAACCAGCTCGGCCCGGCACTGTTCGCGCTGGCCGCGGCGCTGGCGCTGCTGGCATGGCCGGGTGCGGGGCCACGGGCGTGGATGCTGGGTTGCGTCGGCGTCGGCAGCTTCCTGTCCGCCTGGGTGCAGCACAAGGGCTGGTCCTACCACGTGGTGCCGATGGCCATGGCGACGGCGCTGATGGCGGGATGGGTGGCGGCGCGCTGGGTGGACCGCAACCTGCCGGCCGGACGGGCGCAGGCGGCGGCGCCGGGGCTGGCGCTGGCGGTGGTGGTGGCATTGTCCGTGGTGCATCTGCGCGGCGAAAGTCCGTGGCGGCAGATCTGGTACGGCGCGCTGGCGGAAGGCCGGCTGACCGCGGCGCTGAAGCGGGAGGTTGCGGGGGAACGCCTGCTGGTGCTCTCGCCGGACATCTATCCGGTCTATCCGGCGCTGAACTACGCCCGCGCCCGGTCCACCCTGCGGACCATGAACCTGTGGGTGCTGATCGGCGCCTACCAGGGGTGCCCCGAGGGCGTGCCGCGCTACCGCGAGCCGTCCGAGATGTCGCGGCCGGAATTCCTGGTATATCGGACGGTGGCGGAGGATTTCGCCCGTGCGCCGCCGGGCGGCGTGCTGGTCGCCAAGAACTCCGGCATCGCGCGCTGCGGGGCGGAGGATTTCGACCCGATCGCCTATTTCTCCCGCCACCCGGCCTTCGCCGAGACGTGGCGGCACTACACGCGGGTGGTGCACATGGACACCTACCGCCTTTACCTGCGCGAGGACTGATGTCGCACGAAGACTATGTCGGCCGTACCGAAACCCGCGAGGACCGCATCGACCCGCGCCTGCTGCGTGGCCTGGCGGCCACCCTGGGCCGGAAGGTGCCTACCGAACTGCCGCCGCTGTGGCACTGGATGCTGTTCCAGGACTGGGTGATGCCGGAGGGGATCGGGCCGGACGGCCACCCGAAACGCGGCGGCTTCCTGCCGCCGGTGCACGACCTGCCGCGCCGCATGTGGGCCGGCGGGCGGCTGCGCTTCCATCCGGTGGCGCTGCATGCGGATGACGAGGTGACACGCACCAGCACCATCCTGAAGGTGGAGGAGAAAGCCGGCGGATCGGGCCGGCTGGTCTTCGTCACCGTGGGGCACCTGCTGCACGGCCCGGCGGGCCTGGCGCTGGAGGAGGAGCAGGACATCGTCTATCGCGGGGCGGAGGGCAGCGCGGTAAAGCCTGGCGCGGCGGCGCCGGACTGGCCCGATGCGACCACCGTCACGGTGCTGCCGGATGCGGTGATGCTGTTCCGATATTCGGCGCTGACCGGCAACGGCCACCGAATCCACTATGACCATCCCTACGTCACGGGTGTGGAGGGCTATCCCGGCCTGGTTGTGCATGGCCCCTTGCAGGCGACGCTGATGGCGCAGCACGCGCTGGACAGCGCCTCCGGGAAGCGCCTGCACCGCTTCGCCTTCCGCGGCCGCCGCCCCGCCTTCGACGGCCGCGCGCTGACGGTGCTCGGCCGGGTGCAGGGCGAGCAGGTGATGCTCGAGACGCGCGACGACACCGGCGCCACCTGCATGCAGGCCGAGGCGGAACTGGCCGACGCAGTTGGCTGACCGACAACCCGCCGCGACGGCGGGGCGCGTCCTGCTGTCGCGGCTGCCCCTGGCGCAGGACACGCTGCGCGGCATCGGCATCATCGTCGCCGGCTATACGGTGATTTCGGCCGCGGATGCCGCGGTGAAGTGGGCGCTGCCGGAGGTTGGCGTTGCCGTCGCCATGATCTGGCGCGGCGTCTTCGGCATGCTGGCGATCGCGCTGCTGGTGCGCGGGCGCGGGCTGGCGCCGGTACGCAAGCCGCTGCTGGCGCTGCGGTCCTCGATGCACTGCATCGTCACGGTGGCGTTCTACCTGGCCTGGTTCAATGCGTTTCCGCTCGGGGCCTCCTACGCCGTGAATGCGGCGGCGCCGCTGATCATGACCGTGCTGGCGATTCCGCTGCTCGGGGAGAAGGTGGGCTGGCGGCGCTGGACGAGCACCTGCGTCGGCTTCGCCGGGGTGATGATCATCCTGCAACCCGGTGGCGAGTTGTGGCGGTGGGAGGCGGCGATGCTGCTGGCAGGTGCCGCGACGCTCGGGCTGACGCGGATCTGGACGCGGGTGCTGGCGGCGACCGACACGCCGCAGGCCATCGCTTTCTGGCTGCTGGCGGCGCATGTGCCGGTGGGGCTGCTGCTGCTGCCGGTGTTCCCGCCGCTCGGCCCGCTGGTGCCGCGGTGGGAGGTCTTTGTCTGCCTCGCCTTCCTCGGCATGGCGAATGGCTGCGCGCATTTGCTGTTCTCCCGCGCCTTCGCTATCGCGCCGGTGTCCGTGCTGGCGCCTTATGAATACACCACGTTGTTGTGGGGCGGGGTGCTGGGCTTCCTGATCTGGGCGGAGGTGCCGGCCTGGAACACCGTGGCGGGCGCCGTCGTCGTCATCGCGGCAGGGCTGTACAACCTGCACCGGGAACAGGTGCGGCGGCGCGAGGATCGCGCGGCGGGGCTTCGATAGTGGCCCTCAGGCACGACCCGAAGCGCGGCATGACCTTCATGCTGCTGGCCTGCGCGCTGTTCGCGGCGATGAGCGTGCTGGTGAAGGAACTCGGCGGGCGCATTCCCTTCACCGAAATCATGTTCTTTCGCAGCGCCTTCGCCCTGCCGGTTGTGATGATCATCGTCCTGCGCCTCACCGGGCTGCGCGGCGATGTCGCCGGCGTGCTGAGGACCAAGCGCTTCCCCGCGCATGTGCTGCGGGCGATGACGGGCACGGCGGCGCAGGCCTGTTCCTTCTACGCGCTGACGCTGCTGCCGCTGGCCGAGCATACCGCCCTGACCAACACCACGCCGCTGTTCGTCACGCTGCTGTCGATTCCGCTGCTGGGCGAGAAGGTCGGCATCCATCGGGGGGGCGCGGTGCTGGTGGGCTTCCTCGGCATCCTTGTCATCGCGCTGGGGCAGGGCGCCTTCACCGGGGATTTCGGCGGCGCGGCGCGCTGGGGAATGATTGCGGCGGTGGCGCATGGGATGTTCTCGGCGGGCACCACGATGCTGGTGCGGACGCTGTCGGGCAGCGAATCCTCGGCTACGATCGTGCTGTGGCAATCGCTGCTGATGACCTTCTTCACCCTGTTCGCCATGCCTTTTGCCTGGGTCTGGCCGGGGCCGTCCGACCTGGTGTTGCTGGTCCTGATCGGGCTGATCGGCGGCGCCGCCCAGGTGCTGTTGACGGAGGCCTGGGCCAGCGCGCAGGTGTCGTTCCTCGCACCCTATTCCTATTCGTCGCTGCTATGGGCGGTGCTGTTCGGATGGGCGGCCTTCGGCGACGTGCCGGGCGTCTCGACGCTGGGCGGCGCGGCGTTGATCGTGGTGGCGAGCCTGTACATCATGCGGCGCGAAATCCTGCTGGGGCGCAAGAAGCGATGAGCATTCCTTTCCTGCGCGAGGACGCGCTGCCGGTGGGCGTGGTGCAGCAGGTGGCGCCGGGCGTGCGCCGCATCCTGTGCGGCAATCCGGGGCCCTTCACCTGGCGCGGCACCAACACCTACCTGATAGGGCAGGGCCGTGTGGCGGTGCTGGACCCGGGGCCGGAGGATGCGGCGCATCTGGAGGCCATCCTGCGCGCCACGGCCGGCGAGGCGATCAGCCACATCCTGGTCAGCCACACGCATCGTGACCATTCGCCGGGCGTTGCGGCCTTGCAGGACGCGACAGGTGCGCCAAGCCACGGCTTCGGCCCGCACATGACCCCGCCGGACCAGGGCGGCGAGGGCGGCGACCACGGCTTCTCCCCGGATGTGACGCTGGCGGATGGCGCGGTGCTGGAGGAGTTCGGCCTGCACGCCATCCATACGCCCGGCCACTGCGCCAACCATCTGTGCCTGGCTCGGGAGGACGGCGTGATGTTCAGCGCCGACCATGTGATGAGCTGGTCGACAACCGTGGTCAGCCCGCCCGATGGCGACATGGCGGCCTATATGGAATCCCTGGCCAAGCTGGCGCAGCGGGAGGCGCATCTGTACCTGCCCGGCCACGGCCCGCCCTTGCCGAACCCGGCGCCCTTCGTCGCGGCTCTGGCGGCGCATCGTCTCGAACGCGAGGCGAAGGTGCTGGATGCGCTGCGTGCGGCGCGACGCGCGACGGCGCTGGACCTGGTGCCGGCGGTCTATGGCCCGGTGCTGGAGATGAAGCTGGTGCCGGCCGCGGCGCGCAGCCTGCTGGCGCATCTCATCAAGCTTGAGGCCGAGGGCGCGGCGGCGCGGGACGGGGAGGCGTTCGAGCCGCGCTGAGCTACTCGTCGCTCATCCGGTTGTCGTTGCCGCGATAGACGATTTTGGGCCGCGCCGCGCGCTGGTCCGGCGGCACCGTCAGCCACTCGGAAAACTCGTTCAGGATCATCGCGGTGATGTCGGCGAGCTTTGCCGCGCGCGCATCCGACAGCCTGTACCAGGCCAGGCCCTCCAGCTCGCCGGACCCACCTATCTCGCCGCGCACGGATTCGGCAGGCGCAATCAGGAAGCGGGCATCGAAGCGCATGCTGCGGCGGGTGGGCGTCACGGCGCGGCACAGGTAGTCGAGCGGCGCGAGGTCCGCGAGCAGGCGTTCGCCTTGCCGGTCGCCGAGCAGCAGGCCGGTTTCCTCGAACAACTCGCGCACGGCCGCAACGCCGAGAGCACGGGCGAGGGAGGGTGGCGCGCGATGGCCGAGCAGGGCCAGCGTCTCCGGCTTCAATTCGGACAGCACGCGCACGCGGTGGTCGCCGCGATCGACGCGGCCGCCCGGGAAGACCAGCACGCTCGGCATGAATTTGTGCTTGGCGTGGCGCATGCCCATCAGGATCTCGGGCTCGCCGGACCCTTGCCGCCAGACGATCAGGCTGGCGGCATGGCGCGGCTTTACCGCGCGCTTGCGCGGTGCCGGGACCAGGTCTCCGGTGCCGCCGGGGTTGTCGGCGGTTGCGTCAGCCAAGGTGGATGTCCTGGCTGGCGAGCCATTCGCGGAAATTCGCACGCTCCGGCACCGAAAGCTGGCGCGCGGCGTTGTCCGACCAGGTGCAGCCTTCCGGCTTCGGGCCGTGCACGTTCGGATAGCGCGGCTTGCCAGGCGGGCGGAGCGCGTCATAGGGGGGCAGGGCGGCGGCGAGGCCGCTGTCGTCGTAGGTCTCGCGGTGCACGACGACCGAGGGCGGCAGGCGCGGCGAGATCTCGTTGCGCGCGGCGGGAAAGCCGAGGGTCAGGCCGGCGAGCGGGAACACCCCTTCCGGCAGGCCGAACAGCTTCTGCACAAGATCGAGGTTGTTGCGGACATAGGAGATCGGGCAGGTGCCGAGGCCCACCGCCTCCGCCGCCATGACGCAGAAGCCGAGCGCCAGTGCCGCGTCGGCGGAGGCGTTCAGGAAGGTGTCGATGCTGTCATTGGCGTGGACGCGGCCGTGCTGCGCGCAGACCTGGCGGCCGCGGCGGATGTCGCCGCAAAACAGCAGCAGGATGGGTGCTTCCTTGATCCAGGGCATGGTGCCGATGGCATCCGCCACGGCGCAGATCTTCGCCGGGTCGCGTGTGACAAGGATGGAGTATTGCTGCAGGTCGGACTTCGCGGGCGCCGATTGCGCGCCGGCCAGCACCGCGTCCAGCAGCGCATCCGGCACCGGGTCCGGGCGGTAGCGGCGGGTCACGCGGCGGTCGAGCAGCATGGCGAGGCCGGCCGGGATTTCGGGCGGCGAGAAGGGCAGCGCGCCGTAGCGGGCGCGGATCAGGGCTTCGGCATCCATGGGGCGGCAGCCTGCCACGCGGTTCAGCCTCGCACCACCCAGGCATCGGCGACGGTCACGCCCTCGCCGGGGCGGCCGACGATCAGCGGGTTGATCTCCGCCTCCGCGATGCCGGTCAGGCGGGAGACGGCGACGACGGCAGCGGCCAGCGCCTCCAGGTCCCCTTTCGGCAGGTTGCGCCAGCCAGTCAGCGGCTTCAGGGCGCGGACCTCGGCGATCATCGCATGCGCCTCCGCCAGGTCCACCGGCGCCAGGCGAAGCGCCACGTCGCGATGCAGTTCGGACAGCACGCCGCCGGCGCCGAGCAGCACCACCGGGCCGACTTCGGGGTCCTGCCGGAAGCCGAGGATCGCCTCCGCCAGCCCCTTCGCCATCGGCTGCACCAGCAGGCCTGTGATGCGGGCGCCGGGTGCTGCGGCGGAGACGCGGGCGCGCATGGCGGCGGCGGCCTCACGCAGCGCAGCCTCGTCCGGGATGTTCAGGGCGACGCCGCCGACCTCCGTCTTGTGGGCGAGGTCGGGCGAGAGGATCTTCAGGGCAACGGGGTAGCGTAGCCCGTCCGGTGGCTTGTCCTGCATGATGGCGAAGGGGGAGGCGAGGCCGAGGGCGGCGAAGACCTCCCGTGCATCGGCCTCGTCGGGATAGTCGGGAAGCGCGATCGTGGGCGGCGTGGCGGGCTGGATCTCGCGCGGGGCCTGCCAGTTGCAGAAGGCGTTGATGCAGTCGGCCGCGGATTCGGCGGTGCGGAAGGCGGCGATGCCGGATTCCGCCAGCAGGCGAAGGGATGCCTCCGCCTGCGGGGCGAGGAAGGCGGCGACGGGCTTTCCTGGTGCCTTCGCGCCCTCGACGATGCCGCCAACGGCGTCTTTTGGTCGGAATTGCGCGGAACTGCCGACGACGGCCAGCACCAGGTCGGTGTCCTCCGCCGCCCGTAGCGCATCGAGTGCCGCCATGACACGATCGGGCCGCGTACCGGCCAGCGTCATGTCGAGCAGGCGCGAATGGGCGTTGAGGCTGGCGGCCTCCAGCTTCGCGGCGGCGGCCGCATCCGGCTTGCGCGCCTCGATGCCCAGCACGCCGAGCGCATCGACGGCAAGCGCGCCGCCGCCGCCCGTCGTCGTCATCACGCTGACCGCGCGGTGGGTGTGGGCCGGTGGGCGGCGGCCGGCGACCAGCAGCGGCAGTTCCAGCAGCGCCTCCAGCATCGTCACGCGCAGGATGCCATGGGCACGGAAGAACGCCTCCGCCGCTGCATCGCTGCCGGCGAGCGCGCCGGTGTGGCTGGTGGCGAGCTCGGCGCCGAAGGGGCTGCGGCCGAGTTTCAGCGCAACGATGGGTTTGCCGAGGTCGCGCGCCTTGCGGGCGGCGGTGGCGAGTTGCTCCGGCGCGCGGATCGCCTCCAGGAACAGCGCGACGACATCGACCTGCGGGTCGTCGAGCAGCAGGGAAGAAATTTCGCCCGCCGTCAGGTCGGCCTCGTTACCGGTGCCGATGAGGTGGGAAAAGCCCAGGCCGCGCGCCGCGCCGCGCGACAGCAGCGCGCCCATCATGGAGCCGGATTGCGAGACCAGCGCGACGCGGCCGGGCGGCAGCGCATCGGCTTCCAGTGCGGCGTTGGTGGTCAGCGCGGTGCGGGCGTGCGAGTTGACGATGCCCATGGAATTGGGGCCGAGCAGGCGGACGCCACCGGCCTGGGCGGCGGCGAGCACGCGCGCCTGCAGGGCAGCGCCCTGCGGCCCGGCTTCGGCGAAGCCATCGGCCAGGATGCAGGCGACAGGGATGCCGCGCGCCGCAACAGCCGTGACCTGCGCCTCGACGTTATCGGTGCCGAGCAGGATGTAGGCGAAGTCGATCTCGCCGGGGATGTCGGCGAGGGTGGCGTAGGCACGCTCGCCCAGCACCTCCGCCGCGCGCGGATTCACCGGGAACAGCTCGCCCGCAAAGCCGTGGCGGCGCAGGTAGCGCTGTGGGCGGGCGGTCAGGCGCTGCTCGTCGGCGGAGGCGCCGATGAGGGCGATGCGGCGCGGGTTCAGCAGCGCCTGGTTCAGTAGCGTTGGGGTGAGCGATGTCACTTGGGTGGCCGCTGGGAGAAGCTGCGGCCGAAGACACCCTCCGCGATGCGGTTCTTCATCATCTCGAGGCTGCCGCCGGCAATCATCCAGCCGCGCGTCTTGCGGACGCAGTATTCGATGAGAAGGTCCTGGCTGTAGCCGGTGCCGCCCATGATCTGCATGGATTCGTTGGAGGCCATCCAGCCGGCCTGGTTGCAGGCGTATTTCGCCAATGCCACGTCCTGCGGATCCGGCAGCCCGTCCTTGGCGCGGACCGCGGCGCGGTACAGCAGGAGCTGCGCGCTATCGAGCGCCACGCGCATTTCCGCGAACTTCCATTGCAGGCCCTGGAATTCCATCAGCGCGCGGCCGAACTGCTTGCGCTGTTCGGCATGCGCCTTGGCCTGGCGGAAGCAATATTCCCCCAGCGCCAATGCGCGGGTCGTGTTGCCGGCGCGTTCCACGTTGAAGCCGGCGATCTGCTTGCGGAAGCCGCCCTCGCCCAGCAGCACGTTTTCCGCCGGGATGAAGACGTTGTCGAAATACAGCGCGCACCAGGTCTCGCCGTTCATGTAGCGGCTGGGTTGGCCGAGTCGGAAGCCATCCATGCCGCGCTCGACGATGACGCTGCCGATGCCGTTCACGCCCGGTCCGAAGCGGCAGTAGATGACGAAGACGCCGGCATCTTCCGTGTTGGAGGTGAACACCTTGCCACCGTTGAGGCGGAAGCCGTTGCCGTCCTTCGTGCAGGTGGTCTTCAAATCGGTCAGCGCGCTGCCGGCATCGGGCTCGGTCATGCCGACGGCGGCGATGGTTTCGCCCTTCAGCAGCGGCGTGAAGTATTTCTCCTTCTGCCCCGGCGTCGCATATTCGGCGAAGGTACGAAAAGCGCCGAAATTGCCGGCCTGGAGCACGTCGGCGCTGCGTGGGCAGACATAGGCGATCTGTTCCATCGCCAGCACCGCGTCGAACAGTGTGCCGCCCTGGCCGCCGTCTTCCTCCGGCACCATGATGCCGAACAGGCCGTTCTCGGCCATCAGCCTGGCGACGTCCCAGGGAAAGCGCTCGTCATGCGCGCGCGGCAGGGCGTCCTTCGCCAGGTGCGCTTCCGCGAAGCGGCGCACGCTGTCCTGGAAGGCGACCTGTTCCTCGGTGAGGGAGAAATCCATCAGATCGGGTCCCAACCGAAGACGTCGCCGCTGCGATCCAGCGGCTGGAAGCTGGCGCGGAAGGCGGGGAGTGCGGTCTCGGCGATGGATTCCGGCGTCCAGCCCTCCCCGCGATGGGCGCTGCGGATCGGGCGCGGGTGGCTGAACAGGAACAGCTCATTGTGCCGGGCCGCGAAAATCTGGCCGGTGACGTCCTTCGCGGCGTCGCTGGCGAGGAAAACCGCGAGCGGCGCGTTCTTCTCCGGCGTCATCTGCTGCATCCGCGCGACGCGGGCCTTCTCGGCGTCCGTAGTCGCGGGGATCGAACTCGTCATGCGCGACCAGGCGAAGGGCGCGATGCAGTTGGAGCGCACGCCGAAGCGCTGCATGTCGAGCGCGATGGACTTGGAAAGCGCTGCCACGCCCAGCTTGGCAGCAGAGTAGTTCGCCTGGCCGAAATTGCCGATGAGGCCGGAGGTCGAGGTCATGTGCACATAGGCGCCGCTGCCTTGCTTCCGGAAATGTTCCGCGGCCGCGCGGCTGACGAAGAAGGACCCGTTGAGGTGGACGCCGACGACGGTCAGCCATTCCTCAGGCGACATCTTGTGGAAAATCTGATCCCGGAGAATGCCGGCATTGTTCACGACGATGTCGATGTGGCCGTAGGTGTCCACCGCCTGCGCCACGATGCGCTGGGCGCTAGACCAGTCCGCCACGCTGTCCGTGTTCACCACCGCCTGGCCGCCGCGCTGCGCGATGATGGCGACGGTCTGCTCACCGGGGGTTGCGCTGGTCGGGCCCTCGCCGGTCAGGCTGGCGCCAATGTCGTTGACCACGACGGAGGCACCGGCCAGCGCCATGGCCAGCGCGATCTCCCGCCCGATGCCGCCACCGGCCCCGGTGACGACGGCAACCTTGCCCTCGAGCATCATCTTCCTGCCTCCCGCTTGCGCATCTGCGTTCTAATGCGGTGCGATGGCAGCGTGAAGCCGGGTTGCCGCATCCTGTCATGCGCCTAGACTGATGCGGGAGTGCAAGGGGGACGCAGATTGGCCTTCGTGGAGCTGGACGGCGTCGGCATGACCTTTCGTGGCCGCACCGGGGCCTACGAGGCGGTGCGGGACTTCAACCTGGAGTTGGCGGAGGGCGAGTTCTTCTGCCTGCTCGGCACCTCCGGCTGTGGCAAGACCACGGTGATGAACATGCTGGCCGGCTTCGACGCGCCGACCTCCGGCCGCATCACGCTGGAAGGTCGCCCGGTGCGCGGGCCCGGTGCGGATCGGGGCGTTGTCTTCCAGGGGCATGACAGCCTGTATGACTGGCTGACGGCGCGCGACAACATCGCCTTCGGCCTGCGGCTGCGAGGCATGGGGCGGCGCGAGCGGCGCGAGGTGGCGGACCGCTTCCTGAACATGGTGGGGCTGACGGGGCAGGGCTCGAAGCATCCCTCTGAATTGTCGGGAGGCATGAAGCAGCGCATCCAGATCGCGCGTGCGCTGGCGAATGATCCGCACATGCTGCTGATGGATGAGCCCTTCGGCGCGCTGGATGCGATGACGCGCGCGGTGCTGCAGACCGAGCTTTCGCGGATCTGGTCGGAGAACCGCAAGACAGTTTTGTTCATCACGCACGACATCGAGGAGGCCTGCGCCCTGGCGACGCGGGTCGGGGTGATGAAGCGGGGGCCGGGCGGGACGCTGAAGGCGGTGGTGCCAGTCGACCTGCCGTATCCGCGAGACCGTACCTCGGACGCCTTCATGGCCAGCTTCCGGCAGGTGCACGCGCTGATCCATGAGGAGATCCATCCCCATGCATAGCCGCACCGCCACGGTCGCCGGCTACATCGTCGGCTTCGCGCTGCTGTTCCTGATCTGGCACCTGGCTTCCGTCTTCCTGGTGCGGTCGGTGCTGTTTCCCTCACCGATCCCGGTCTTCGAGCGCGGCTGGGTGCTGATCGAGGATGCACTGCTGCAGGAGGCCATCGTCGCCTCCATGCGGCGCATCATCCAGGGCTTCCTGCTGGGCAGCGCCATCGGCATCCCCATCGGGCTCGCCATCGGCAGCTTCCGGCCAGTGCGGCTGCTGCTGGAGCCGTGGACGGAGTTCTTCCGCTTCATCCCGGCGGTCGCAATGATCACCGTCTCCGTCATCTGGTTCGGCATCGGGGAGGAGAGCAAGATCTTCCTGATTGCGTATACCACCGTCTTCGTCGTGGTGATCGCGACCGCAGCAGGCGTCGGCGCG
Source organism: Falsiroseomonas sp. HC035 (assembly GCF_050563525.1). Taxonomy (NCBI): domain Bacteria; kingdom Pseudomonadati; phylum Pseudomonadota; class Alphaproteobacteria; order Acetobacterales; family Roseomonadaceae; genus Falsiroseomonas; species Falsiroseomonas sp. HC035. The sequence continues at coordinate 53,138 of NZ_JBNXUN010000017.1, read as the reverse complement.
GTTGGGCGGGACAAGATCCGCGCGGCGCAATGCCTCGGAGCCAGCCGGTTGCAGGTGTTCGCGCTGGTCGCGCTGCCGGCGACGGTACCCTACATCCTGACGGGCATGCGGCTCGCCATGGCGAACGCCTTCGTCACCATCGTGGCGGCGGAACTGGTGGCCTCCAATGACGGGCTTGGCAAGATGCTGTGGGATGCGCGCCTGTTCATGCAGGTGGAGGACATCTTCGTCGCGCTGATCTCGCTCGGCCTGCTCGGTTTCGCGACCGACCGGGTGTTTCGGCTGTTGATTCGCGCCTTCGCCGGGCGCTTCAATCCGACCATGTGACAAACAGGGAGAACAAACATGCTTCGTCGTAACCTGCTGGCTGCCGGGGCCACCGTGCTCGCAGCGCCCGCCTTCGCGCAGAACGCGCCGATCAAGATGACCATCGCCACTGGCGTCGACCCCTCCTTTGCGCCCTACTATGTGGCGCGGGAGGGTGGGTTCTTCACGCGCAACGGGCTGGACTGCACCGTGAATACCGGGCCGTCGGGATCCGCGATGGTGGCCTTCCTGATCGGCAACCAGATCAATTCCGCCTATGGCGCCGAACAGGCCGGCGTGTCCGCACACCTGGTCGACCCGAACGTGGTGGCGGTGGCGGAGGGCACGGCGCTGCTGCGCTGGATCAGCGTGCTCGGCCGCAACATCGAGAACATGGAAGGTCTGAAGGGCAAGAAGGTCGGCGTCGCCCGCGGCACCGGCAGCGAGACCTTCTGGCTGTCCGTTGTCGCCAAGCTGAACCTGAACCCTGCGGATTATACGATCGTCAACGTTGAGGCGCCGGAGATGGTGGCGGCGCTGGAGCGTGGCAACATCGATGCCTTCGCGGTGTGGGAGCCTTGGCCGACGCGCGCCATGCGTGCCATCCCGAATACCAAGATCCTCGTCTCCAACGAACAGATCCAGATCGTCCGCAACTTCGTCTACATGAACAAGGCCTGGGCGCAGTCCAACGCCGAAGCGACGACGCGGCTCATGCGGTCCCTGGTCCAGGCGCAGGAATACATCGCGAGCAACCCGACCGAGGCGGCGGCGCAGGTGGCGCGCTTCCTGCGGCAGGACCGCGCCTTCATCGCCGAGCTGATGACGAAGGTGGAGTACAAGATGAACCTGACGCCGGACAGCGTCGGCAACATCCAGCTCGCCATCGACCAGCTGCGCGGCATGAACCGGCTGTCGAAGGAAGTGACGCCGGCGGAGGTAATCTGGAAGGATCCGCTGGCTGCCGCCGCGCCGGGGCGCGTGATGATCTGAGCGAAGCGGAGGGGGCCCGTGCCCCCTCCGGCTGCTGGCTACTTCTCGGCGGCGGCGATGATCCCGCCGGCAAGGCTGGCCGGGATGCGGTTGGTCCAGCGGCCGCAATCCACCTGCGTGACGAAGTCCAGAACGGCCCGGTTGAAGGCGTCTGGGTCTTCCAGGTTCATGGTGTGCCCGCATTTCGGCATCACCAGCAGCGCGCTGCTCTTGATCGTGCGCTTCAGGTAGATGGATGCCTCCAGCGTCGGGTCGTCCTCGTCGCCGGCTATCACCAGCGTCGGCACCGTCATGGCGCGGAACTGGGCCTCCAGGTCGAACAGGCTGGGCCTGCGGCGCTGCACGCCATTCATCGTCAGGGCGGAGCCCTCGGTGCTGTGCTCGCAGAGCTGCTGCTGGAACTCGGCGTAGCCGCGCGGGTCCTTCTCCTCGAACACCAGGCGGGTTGGGCCGCGGCTGTAGGTCAGGCCGAACTTGTCCATGCCCTCGGCGCGAATGCGGGCGATGGCGGCGTCGGTCTCGGCATGGAACTGCGCGGTTTTGCCGGGGGCGGCGCCGTAGCCGACGCCGGCGGCGACCAGGCTGCGGGCCAGGCCGGCGTGGCGCAGGCCCAGGTGCAGCGTGGCGAAGCCGCCCATGGACAGGCCGACGACATGGCTCGGGCCGAGACCCAGGCCCTGGATGACGGCGGCGATGTCGTCCGTCGCGCGGTCCTGGCTGTACTTTGCGGGGTCACTCGGGACGTCCGAGGGCGGATAGCCGCGGGCGGCATAGGCGATGCAGCGGTAGCGGCGAGAAAAGAAGCGCAGCTGCGGCTCCCAGGCCCGGTGGTCGCCGGCATATTCGTGGACGAACACCATGGGCGTGCCGGACCCGGCTTCCTCGTAGTGCAGGGTCACCCCATCATCGGTGCGCAAGGTCGGCATGGATTGTTCCCGGTGTGGTTTGCAGGATCGTGCCGCCCGAATCCCGCCGCGGCAAGCCGCCCGGCGCCTTGACACTTCAGGGGGGCAGGCGCATCTGCAATCCGGACCTTGCTGGTCCCCTATCCAGGGCAAGGGAGCGTTTTCCGCGTGTTGCGGGTTTCGAAATTCACCGATTACGCCGTGGTGGTGCTGTCCCGGCTGGAGGCGGAAGGCGGGGTGCAGACCGCGCCTGGCCTCGCCGCCGGCACCGGCATCGCCGAGCCCACGGTGGCCAAGGTGCTGAAGATGCTGGCGCAGGCCGGGCTGGTGGAAGGCCTGCGGGGTGCCCGCGGCGGCTACCGCCTGCTGCGGCCGCTGGACAGCCTGGGCCTATCCGAGGTGATCGTGGCGATGGATGGGCCGATCGCCCTCACCGCCTGCGTCGATGGCGGTTTCGGACTGTGCGAGGCAGAGAATACCTGCCCCGTTCGTGGCCGCTGGGATCCGGTGAATGCCGCAATCCGCGGTGCGCTTTCCGCGATCATGGTCAGCGAGATCGCCTCTCCGCTTCCGGCCCGTCGTGCCGTGCCTGTCCTCGTCGCCGAGTAGGATATACCAAGATGGCAGCCGTTACCGAAACCATCGAAGCCGTTCAGGCCGTCGCGGACTCCGGCTACAAGTGGGGTTTCGAGACCGATATCGAGATGGACTTCGCGCCGAAGGGGCTGAACGAGGACATCGTTCGCTTCATCAGCGCGAAGAAGAAGGAGCCCGCCTGGCTGCTGGAATGGCGGCTGAAGGCGTATCGTCATTGGCTGACCATGGACGTGCCGCACTGGGCCGCCGTCAGCCATCCGCCGATCGACTTCCAGGACGCGTTCTACTACGCGGCGCCGAAGCAGGGGCCGAAGTCGCTGGACGAGGTCGATCCGGAGCTGCTGAAGACCTACGCCAAGCTCGGCATTCCGCTCAAGGAGCAGGCGATCCTCGCGGGTGTCGAGGGCGCGGGTGATACGCCGGCGGAGGGACGGATGCCGGTTGCCGTCGATGCGGTGTTCGACAGCGTCTCCGTCGCAACCTCGTACAAGGAGCGGCTGGCGAAGGACGGGATCGTGTTCTGCGCGATCAGCGAGGCGGTGCATGCGCATCCGGAGCTGATCAAGCAGTACCTCGGCTCCGTCGTGCCGCAGGGCGACAACTACTATGCGGCGCTGAACAGCGCGGTCTTCACGGATGGCAGCTTTGTCTACATCCCGAAGGGCGTGCGCTGCCCGATGGAGCTGTCTACCTACTTCCGCATCAATGCGAAGAGCACCGGGCAATTCGAGCGCACGCTGATCATCGCCGACGAGGGCAGCACGGTCTCCTACCTCGAGGGCTGCACGGCACCGATGCGGGACGAAAACCAGCTGCATGCGGCGGTGGTCGAGCTGGTGGCGCTCGATGACGCCAGCATCAAGTACAGCACGGTGCAGAACTGGTACCCCGGCGATGCCGAGGGCAAGGGCGGCATCTACAACTTCGTCACCAAGCGGGCGGCCTGCCGTGGCAAGCGCAGCAAGGTATCCTGGACGCAGGTGGAGACCGGTTCGGCCATCACCTGGAAATATCCATCCTGCCTGCTGATTGGCGATGACAGCGTCGGCGAGTTCTATTCGGTGGCGATCACCAACAACCGCCAGCAGGCGGATACCGGCACCAAGATGTTCCACATCGGCGCGCGCACGCGCAGCACGATCGTGAGCAAGGGCATCTCCGCCGGGCATGGCCAGAACACCTATCGCGGCCTGGTGAAGATCAGCCCGAAGGCGTCCGGCGCGCGCAACTTCACGCAGTGCGACTCGCTTCTCATCGGTGACCAGTGCGGGGCGCATACCGTGCCCTACATCGAGAATCGCTGCATGACGGCGAAGGTGGAGCATGAGGCGACGACCAGCCGGATCGCGGAGGACCAGCTGTTCTACTGCCGGTCCCGCGGCCTGACGCAGGAAGACGCTGTCGGCATGATCGTCAACGGCTTCTGCCGCGAGGTGCTGAAGGAGTTGCCGATGGAATTCGCGGTGGAAGCTCAGAAGCTGCTGCAGATCAGCCTTGAAGGATCGGTGGGTTAATCATGTTGAAGATCGAAAATCTGCACGCGACGGTCGATGGCAAGCAGATCCTCAACGGCCTCAACCTGACCATTCCGGCGGGTGAGGTCCATGCGATCATGGGGCCGAACGGCTCCGGGAAGTCAACGCTGTCCTACGTGCTCGCGGGCCGTGACGGCTATGAGGTGACGGAAGGCTCCGTCACCTTCGGCGACATCGACCTGCTGGCGATGGAACCGGAGGAACGCGCCGTGGCCGGCGTGTTCCTGGCCTTCCAGGCGCCGGTGGAGCTGCCGGGCGTGGGCAACGCCAACTTCCTGCGCACGGCGCTGAACGCGGTACGCCGCGCGAAGGGCGAGAGCGAGATCGACGCGATGCAGTTCCTCAAGCTGGCGCGGGCCCGCATGAAGGTGCTGAACATGTCGGACGACATGCTGAAGCGGCCGGTGAATGTGGGCTTCTCCGGCGGCGAGAAGAAGCGCAACGAGATGCTGCAGATGGCGCTGCTGTCGCCGCGGCTGGCGCTGCTGGACGAGACTGACAGCGGGCTTGACATCGATGCGCTGAAGCTGGTGTCGGACACGGTGAACAGCCTGCGCGGGCCGGACTTCTCCGCGCTGGTCATCACCCACTACCAGCGGCTGCTGAACCATATCGTCCCGGATGCGGTGCACGTCCTGTCGGGTGGGCGCATCATCAAGTCGGGCGGACCGGAACTGGCGCAGGAGCTGGAGAAGTCCGGCTACGGCGCGATCCAGGCGGCCGCCGCATGACCGCCGTGACCAGCACCGGGCCCGCCGCCTTCCTCGGGCGGCATGAAGGGCTGCGCGGCCGGATGCCGGGCGCATCCCTGCCGTGGGTGGAGGCGCTGCGTGACCGCAGCGCGGAGGCCTTCCGCGTGCAGGGCTTCCCGACGCGCCGCGTCGAGGCGTGGAAGTACACCGATCTTGCGCCGGTCTCCGCCACCGTGTTCGGCGAGCCGCTGACCGGCGTGGATGATGCCCTGGCGCTGCCGCCGGCAACTCGGCCGCGCGCCGTGTTCATCGATGGGCGGTTCCGTGCGGACCTCTCGACGCTGGAGGGACTGGCCTACACGGCGGAGAACCTCGCCTGGGCGCTGCCGGAGCTTGAGCCGCGCCTGGGTGCTTTGGCACGGCCGGAGGAGCATTCGCTGGCGGCGCTGAACGGGATGCTGTTCGAGGACGGCTTGGTCATCACCGTGCCGGACGGCGTGGCGGCCGGCGTTCTGGAGCTGGTGTCCTTCGCCACCGAGAGCGATCGCGCGCCGGCCTTCCACCCGCGCCACCTGGTGCGGCTGGGTGCCGGTGCCTCGCTGACCCTGGTGGAGACGGCAGCGGGGCCGACCCGCGCGCGCTACCTGCACAACCCGGTCTTCGAGATCGAGGTGGCCGAGGGGGCGCGGATGAGCCACGGGCGGCTGCAGCAGGAGGGGCGGGAGGCGTTCTTCCTGTCGACCGTCTATGCCCGCGTGCAGGCCGGCGGCACCTATGACAACTTCACGCTGAACGCGGGTGCGAAGCTGGCGCGCAACGAGATTCATGTGGCGCTGTGCGGCCCGAAAGCCGAATGCCACATGAACGGCGCGCAGCTTCTGGCCGATGGGCAGCACGCGGATACGACGACGGCGCTGGACCACGCGGCGCCGGATTGTTCGTCCCGCCAGACCTACAAGACGGTACTGTCCGGCAAGTCCCGCGGCGTGTTCCAGGGCAAGATCCTGGTGCGGCAGGTGGCGCAGAAGACCGACGGCTACCAGATGAACCAGGCGCTGCTGCTTTCGCCGGAAGCCGAGATCGACAGCAAGCCGCAGCTGGAGATCTACGCCGACGACGTGAAGTGCAGCCACGGCGCCACGGTGGGCGAGCTGGATGCGGAGCAGATCTTCTTCCTGCGCTCCCGCGGCATTCCGCTGGAACAGGCGCGCGCCATCCTGGTCGAGGCGTTCCTGGTCGAGGCGGTGGACGCCGTCGCCGACGAACACATTCGCGAGGCGCTGTCGGGTGCCGTCACCGGCTGGTGGCAGCGCCAGGGCATCGCTGGCGGGATCGAGGCTGCGTGATGGACGGGCACATGTCGCCGCTGCTGAACCTGGACCGGGTGCGGGCGGATTTTCCGATCCTGTCGGAGACGGTGCGCGGCAAGCCCTTCACCTTCCTCGACAGCGGCGCTTCGGCGCAAAAGCCGCGGCAGGTGATCGGGGCCATGGTGCGGATGATGGAGACGGCCTACGCCAACGTCCATCGCGGCGCCTACCACATGAGCGAGCAGGCGACCGAGGCGTATGAAGCCGCGCGTGGCGCTGTCGCCGCTTTCCTGAATGCCGGCGACGTGCGGGAGATCATCTTCACCGGCAGCAGCACCAACGCCATCAACCTGGTGGCGCACAGCTACGGGCGTGGCGTGATGCAGCCGGGCCAGGCGGTGGTGATCTCGGAGATGGAGCATCATGCCAACATCGTGCCATGGCAGATGCTGCGCGATGCCCATGGCGTGGAACTGCGCGTGACGCGGATCACCGATGCCGGGGAACTGGACCTCGACGACCTCGCGGCGAAGCTGGCGGACGGTAAGGTCGGGCTGGTCGCGGTCACGCACATGTCGAATGTGCTCGGTACGGTGACGCCGGCGGCGCAGATCGCGCGCATGGCGCATGAGGCTGGTGCCAAGGTGCTGTTCGACGGCAGCCAGGCGGTGGTGCACCGGCGCGTGGACGTCCGCGAGATCGATGCCGATTTCTACGTCTTCACCGGGCACAAGCTGTACGGCCCGACCGGCATCGGCGTGCTCTACGCCAAGGGTGCGTTGCAGCAGGCGATGCCGCCCTTCCTGGGCGGCGGCGACATGATCGCCGAGGTGTCCTTCGAGCGCAGCGTCTGGGCGCCCTATCCCGCCAAGTTCGAGGCCGGCACGCCGCCGATCATCGAGGCGATCGGGCTGCACGCCGCGATCGACTACGTGAACGGCATCGGCATGGCGGCGATCGAGGCGCATGAGCGAGCGCTGGTCGACCGCGCCATGGCCCGGTTGCCGCAGATCGAGGGCGTGACGCTGCTCGGCCGTGCGCAGGACCGTGGCGGTGTCTTCGCCTTCGCCATCGACACCGCCCATGCGCACGACGTGGCGACGCTGCTGGACCGTGCCGGCATCGCGGTCCGCTCCGGCCGCCACTGCGCGGAGCCGCTGCATGCACGCTTCGATGTGGAGAGCACCTGCCGCGCCTCCTTCGGCCTCTACACCACGCCGGCGGAGGTCGACCTGCTGGCCGATGCGCTGGGCCAGGCGCGGGAGTTCTTCCGATGAGTGGTGGCCTGTTCGACGACCTGCGCGACCTGTACCAGGAGGTCATCCTGGACCACGGCCGCAAGCCGCGGAATTTCCGGCGGCTGGACAATGCGGACCGGACCGCGCGCGGCGACAACCCGATGTGCGGCGACCGCATGGAATTGTTCGTAAAACTGGCGCCGGATGGCTATATCGAGGATGCGGCGTTCGAGGGTCGTGGCTGCGCGATTTCCATGGCCAGCGCCTCGCTGATGACGGACACCGTCAAGGGCAAGACGCAGGCGCAGGCGCGGCTGATGGGTGAGAATTTCAGGGCCCTGGCCATGACGGGCGTGTGCCCGGACTGCGGCGGGGAGATTGCGGAAGACATGGAGCGCCTGGCGCCCCTTTCGGGCGTGCATGACTTTCCGAGCCGGGTGAAATGCGCGACCCTCGCCTGGCATACGCTGAACGCCGCCCTCGATGGCGGCGCGAAGGAGGCGAGCAGTGAGTGAAGCACCTGCGCCGGTGCATGGCGCCTGGACCCCGGAAGGTGGCACCGAGCCACCCGTGCGGGTCAACGAGGATGCGGTGATCTCGGTCCTGAAGACCGTGTTCGACCCGGAAATCCCCGTCGACATTTATGAACTCGGCCTGATCTACGCTGTCGAGATCGGCGACGAGGGGCATGTGAAGGTGGAGATGACGCTGACCACGCCATCCTGCCCCTCGGCGCAGGAATTGCCGGCGCAGGCGGAGGAAGCGGTGCGCGCCGTGCCTGGCGTCACCGATGTCACCGTCGAAGTGGTCTGGGATCCGCCTTGGGATCCGGGCCGGATGAGCGAAGACGCGCGCCTCGCGCTGAACATGTACTGAAGGGGGATGCCCCGATGAGCACGACCACCGCACCCCGTCCGAAGCGCGCCCTGCCGCCGCTGATGGGCCTTTCGGATGCCGCGGCCGAACGGCTGCGCGCGCTGTACGCCGCGGGCGAGGCCGGCAAGACGCTGCGCATCGCGGTGAAGACCAAGGGCTGTTCCGGAATGGCCTACGACCTGTCCTGGGTCGATGGGCCGGGACCGGGCGACGAGGTCGTGACGGACAAGGGCGTTACCGTGGTGGTCGACCGCAAGGCGACGCTGTTCCTGATCGGCACGGTGATGGACTACGAGGTGAAGGACATGTCCGCCGGATTCACCTTCACCAATCCGAATGAGAAGGGCCGCTGTGGCTGCGGCGAGAGTTTCCACGTCTGACCGGGCTGCCGGCATCGATGATACAATTCCGGAAGGCCTCCAGGCGACGCGGCGGGGGTTGATGCGTGGGATGGGCCCCCGAGGCCGGATGGCCGCATCTGGCAGCGGCACAGTGGAGCGATCCGCCTGACCTGACAGACTCGTTGGCGAACACCTTCGGATCGCATTTGGACTTATGGCCACAAGCCGGCGCCATTCGCTGACGGCAATCCGCCGCAAGCAAGGGCACGGCCTCGGCCGTCGGCCCGGTGGTGACCACGAGCAGCGCGGTGCTGCCGGATGCGTTGCGGCCGCTGCTGGCCAAACCGGAGGCTGAAGCACGCCAAGTCCCGCCGACCCTCGTGCAGGATTGGGTTGCGCGCGAATTTGCGATCAGCGGGACGCATCGCCCGGCGGAATGGAGTGCCGTCGACATCTACCTCGCGCTGCCGCGTCTCGGCGGCGATGGCTGGCGCGGCATCGATCGTGACACCGGCGAGGCGACGGTCGAGGTCACGACGCGCGGCTGGGTTCCCTACCTCAACGACCTGCACAAGGGCCGCGACATCGGCCTCGCCTGGCGCTGGTTCATCGACGTCTTTGCCGCGGCCTGCCTGCTGTTCTGCGGCACCGGGCTGCTGCTGCTGCACCTGCATGTGGGCGGGCGGCCGGCGACATGGCCGCTGGCAGGCCTCGGGCTCGTGGTGCCGCTGATACTGGCGATCCTGTTCATCCATTGACGAGGCGGTCCATGCGCATCCTGCCCCTTCTCTTTGCCCTCGCCGCCACGCCGGTCGCGGCGGCGGAGCTTCGCCGCTAGGTCGCGGAGGGTGCGGCCATCCTGGTCTGCGGCAGCCGGGCCGGCATGTCCACCGGCGTGCAGGCGGCGCTGGTGGAGGTGCTGGACGAGGCGGAGGTGCGGTCGCTGACGCGAGCCGGCAGATACCGGCGCGACGTCTATTGAGGCGGCGCATCCCACAGCACGCCGCGGTCGATCCGGTCCAGCCGGGTGCAGCCGGTCAGCGCCATCGCGATCTCGAGCTCCGTGCGCAGGATCTTCAGCACATGCGCAACGCCGACCGGCCCGCCGACCGCGAGCCCGTGGATCTGTGGCCGGCCCAGCAGCACCGCGTGTGCGCCGAGCGCCAGTGCCTTCAGCACATCCGTGCCGCGTCGGATGCCGCCATCCAGCAGCAGCGGCAATCGACCTCCGACGGCGTCGGCAATGCGCGGCAGCGCCGTGATGCTGGCCGGCAGCGTATCCAGGCTACGGCCGCCGTGGTTCGAGACGATGATACCGTCCATGCCCTCCGCAACGGCACGCTGCGCATCGGCGGGCGACATGATGCCCTTCAGCAGCAGCGGCAGGCGCGTCAGTGACCGCAGCCAGGCGATGTCCTTCCAACTCGGCGCGGCGTCCAGCAGACCGCGGAACACGTCGCTTTCAGCAAGGCCAGCACGGCTGGGTGGCGTCGGCGGCAGGCCACGCAGGTTGGCGGCCTCGATGCCGGGCGGCAGCGCGAATCCGGCGCGCTGTTCGCGGTTGCGCGTCGCGGCTGGCGCATCGACGGTGACGACGATGGCGCGGTAGCCCGCGGCCTCGGCGCGCCGCAGCAGGGCTTCGGTGAAACTGCGGTCGTGCTGGATGTAGAGCTGGAACCACAGAGGCGCGGCGGTGGATGCGGCGATCGCCTCCAGCGTCGTGCTGGCCTGGCTGCTGACCACCATCGTCGCCCCCATCGCGGCGGCGCCGAAGGCGGCGGCCAATTCGCCGTCCGGGTGGACCAGGCGGTGGAAGGCGACGGGGGCGAGCAGGATGGGGTAGTCCATCGGCTGGCCGAACAGGGTCAGGCGCGTTTCCGCGCCCTGCATCTCCGCCAGCACGCGCGTTTGCAGCAGCAGGTCGCCGAAGGCGGCCTGGTTGGCGCGCAGCGTGCTTTCATCCGCGCTTCCGCCGGCGAAATAGGCCCAGGCTTTGTCGTCCATGCGCTGTCGCGCGGCAGCCTCGTAATCGCTGAGCGCGACGATGTCCGGCGGGATGGGTGGCGCCGCATACATCCTGCCTGTCTCCCGATGCGCGATGACCTCGCCAGCAATGCAGGGATCTTCGCTGCGCGAGGTCCGGCTGTAGCGGAGGGCCGAGGCACGTCGCAAGCCGCGCGGCGGCGCGGCCCGCGCGACACAACCGGCCTGCATTGGACGAGTGTCGACAATTCAGCGGCGGGCGGGATTGCGGTCATCGACGAATCGCGATTAAGAATGACTCGCAATTAAATGTCCTTTCCGATTAGCGAGGCGACCATGACCCGACGCACCCACCTGCTCTCCGAAGTCTCCGGCCTCGCGCTGACCGCTGGCCTCGCCCTGGCCATGGCCGGCGCCGTGCGGGCGCAGGTGCCGCCGCAGCCGGCGGAGGCGCAGCAGAGCCTTGCGCCGATGCTGACGCTGCCGGGGATCAGCGTCGAGGGTCAGCAGCCCGCCAACACGCTGCGTCGCCAGACCGGCATCGCCCGTCTGCCCGGCACGGTGCAGGACACGCCGCAGACGATCAACGTGATCCCGCGCGAGGTTCTGGAACAGCAGAACGTCACCACGCTGGAACAGGCGCTGCGCAACGTGCCCGGCATCACCTCCGCAATCGGCGAGGGCAATGGCGGCGTCAACGGCGATTCGCTGCGCATTCGCGGCTTCTTCGCGCAGAACGACGTCTATGTGGACGGGCTGCGCGACTTCGGCTCCTACACCCGCGACGCCTTCAACTACGAGAGCGTCGCCGTGCTGAAGGGCCCCTCCGGTACCACCTTCGGGCAGAGCACCGCCGGCGGCGCGATCAACGTCACCACGCGGCTGCCGCATCTCGGCAATTCCTACAGTGCCAGCGCCACCGGCGGCATGGGGCCGCTGTACCGCGGCACCGTCGACGTCAACCAGCAGGTCGGCGACACCTCCGCCGTCCGACTGAACCTGATGGGCCAGCGCAGCGAAATGGTGGACCGGGACGAGGTGGAATCGCGGCGCTGGGGGATCGCGCCGTCCTTCGCGCTCGGCCTCGGCACCGATACCACCTTCACCTTCGACTACCTGCATTTCGAGGATGACCGCGTCCCCGATTTCGGCGTCCCGCTGGCCACTGCCCCCGGCCGCTCGGTCGCCCGGCCGGTGACCGAATACGGCGTCCGCCGCGGCAACTGGTACGGCTTCGACCTGGACCGCGACGACGTGGTGGTGGATCGCGCCACGGCGCGCCTGCGCCACCAGGCGAGTGATTGGCTGACGCTATACAACGATACGCGCGTCACCTTCGTCACGCGCGACTTCGCGGCCTCCCCGCTCAGTTGCGACGCCGCCTGCAACCAGAACCTGTTCGACGGCAACCCGCGTACCATTCCGACCGTGACAGCCGGCGGCGGCGGAAGCCCGTTCCACCAGGAAACCATCGCGTTGCAGAACGTGACCACGGCGCAGGCCCGCTTCACCACCGGCATCTTCCGGCACGAGGCGACGGTCGGTGTCGATGCCTGGATCCAGAACGACGAGCGCACCGGCTCCAGCTACAATCGCGGCCGATCCGCCGTCAGCCTGCTGGACCCCAGCCACTCCGCGGCCGGCTACAGCGTGATGCCCGGAAGCGGCGCCAATGTGCGAGAGACCGACCAGCGGCATCTCGGCGCCTTCCTGACGGAGCGGGTCTGGCTGACGCCGCAGCTTTCGCTGATCGGCGGCCTGCGTATCAGCAACTACGACGTCGACTACAAGACCTATGGCGCATCGACCGCGCCGACGACGGTCAGTTCCAACGATACCTTCATCGACCCGCGCGCCAGCATCGTCTTCGAACCGACGCCCAGCCAGACCTACTACTTTTCCTACGCCACTTCGACGACGCCGCCTGGCGCCTTCATCACGACACAGCCCGCCACCTTCAACGCGGCCAACAGCACGCTGGAGCCGGAGCGGAACCGCATTTTCGAGGTCGGCGCGCGGGCCAGCCTGCTGAACGACCGTCTCGGCCTGTATGGCGCGCTGTTCCACTCGGAGAAGGGCAACGCGACGGAGACCGACCCGGTGAGCGGAACCACCACGCAATCGGGCGACGAACAGCGCATCCAGGGCGTCGAACTGGGCGTCACCGGCCGCATCACGCCCAACTGGTCGGTGAACGCGAACTACACCTACCTCGACAGCGAGACGACGAAATCCACCACGGCCGCCAATCAGGGGGGGCGCGTACCCTATGTGGCGGAACATGCCGCCTCGTTGTGGTCGACCTACGAGGCATTCCGCGACACGCCCTACAACCTGACCCTCGGCGGCGGCGTGACCTATCGCAGCCAGGCCTTCCTGAACGCGGCGAATACCGCGGAGGTGCCGGCGAACTTCACGCTTGACGCGCTGGTCTCGCATCGCTTCGGCGAACAGAGCCGCTGGCGTGCCTCGGTCAACGGCTACAACCTGACCAATGAGTTGAACTATGACGGGCTGTTCGGCAATCGCGTGGTGCCGGCTGCGGGCCGTACGGTGCTGCTGACGCTGGCCGTGACGTACTGAGGCACGAGGACAATGCTGATCCGCATCCCGCAGGTGCTGACGAGGGAGGAGGTGGCGCATTGCCGCCGCATCCTCGACGGTACGCCATGGCAGGACGGCCGCGCCACCGCCGGCGAGCAATCGGCCAAGGTGAAGCTGAACCTGCAGGTGCCGGAGAACGCGCCGGCTGCGCGCGAGTTGGGCGAGGTGGTCCTGCGTGCACTCGGCCGCCATCCCACCTTCAATTCCGGCGCGCTGCCGTTCCGCGTCTATCCGCCGATGTTCAACCGCTACGACATCGGCATGAAGTTCGATCCACATGTCGACAACGCCATCCGCCTGGTGCCCGGCACGGGCGGGATGCGGATGCGGGCGGATGTCTCCTCGACGCTGTTCCTGACGGACCCCGATGCGTATGACGGTGGTGAGTTGGTGATCGATGACACCTATGGCAGCCACGCCGTGAAGCTGCCGGCGGGCGACATGGTGCTGTATCCCGCAACCAGCCTGCACCGCGTCACGCCGATCACGCGCGGCAGCCGCTGGAGTTCCTTCTTCTGGACCCAGTCCATGGTCAAGGACGACGGCAAGCGCGCCTTCCTGTACGACATGGACATGGCGATCATCGGCCTGCGCAAGACTCTGCCGGACGACCACCCCAGTGTCGTCGCGCTGACGTCCGGCTACCACAACCTGCTGCGCCGCTGGACGGAGATCTAGGATCGGCACCAGGTGGTTGTCCCACCGGACCTGCCTGAGCCAGTCTCCCGGCATGCGACACGTTCGCCGCCGGCGCGGCCGCGACGCCGCAGCCATCCGGTACCGCGCAGCGTGCCACAGGTCCTCCATTGTCGCGGTGAAGCGTCCTGTGGCGGCCACGAAGTCGGCGAGGCCCGGCAGGATGTGCGCCCCCACCGTGCGGCGCACCGCCAGAAGCCGCGCGGCCTCCACGCCGGGTTCCTGCGCCATGGCCGCGACAGGGAACATCGCGGCCGCCACAAGGAAAAGGCGTCGGTGCATCTACAGGCTCTCCAGGAATGCGATCAGCGCGGCACGATCCGCGGGCGACAGTGCGGCCACGGCATCCCGCGCGCCCTGTGCTTCCCCGCCATGCCAGAGGATCGCTTCGATCAGGCTGCGCGCGCGGCCGTCATGCAGAGGTTGCGTGTGGCCGCTGACCGCCTGGGTGCGGCCGAGGCCCCAGAGCGGCGGCGTGCGCCATTCACGTCCATCGGACGCGCCTTCGGGCCGGTTGTCGGCCAGGCCTTCGCCCATGTCGTGCAGCAGCAGGTCGGAATAGGGCCAGATGCGCTGGTTGGAATGCTCCGGCCGGCCCGGCACCGCGCCGGTGGTGAAGCTCGGCCTGTGGCAGGCGGCGCACCCGGCTTCGCGGAACAGGGCGCGGCCGTGCGGCGCCTCCGGCGCCGGCGTCGCACGGCCGGGGCACTGCCAGGTTGCGGGCGTAGAACACCACCAGGTCGAACAGCCGCGCATCGACCTCCGGCTGTCCCGGCCCGGGAGAACCATCCGGTGCGGCGCGGCATCCCGCCTGCGCCGTGGTGCATTCGCCGTGATGCGCCGGGTTGATGTGGGTGGACAGGCCCATATCGGCGGCGAAGGCATCCGCCACCTGGTCCTCCATCGTCGGGGCCTGCGCCTTCCAGCAGAAGCGGCCGAGCGAGGCGGTGCCGCGATGGCCGCTCCAGACCCGCGCAACGCGGCCCGAGACGCCATTGCTGTCGCGATCCTCCGGATCGGCGCCGGCCGCGATGTCGGCTTCCGGGATCGCCTCCAGCAGGCCGAGCCCGATCATCGGCGGCGCCGTGCGCGGCGACAGCATCAGGCCGGGCACCGGCGCACCGTAGGCCCAGTCCTCGATGCGCCAGGTGGGGCGGCGCAGATGCACGATCTCGCCGCCGGCCAGCGTCACCTGTTGCTCGGTCCAGTCTATTTCCACGCGCGCCTCGGCCGGATGGCCGGCGAGGCCGAAAGTTTGTAGGTGCAGCCCGTAGGTCGGCTCCGGGTCCGCCGGCAGCCAGCCCGCGGCGGCACGGACAGCCGCAGCAGCAGGGAGGAGGCCGGCTCGCCAGCCTCCGGCGGCCGGCCGCGGCCGTCGCGCATTTGGCAGGACTGGCAGCCGCGCGCATTGTAGATTGGCCCCAGCCCATCGGCATTGCGCGTGGAGGCTGGCGCCGCGACCCACAGCCGGCGGAACACGGCGTCCCCGACCTTGAAGTCCAGGAGCCGCTCGAAGGGCAGGGAGGTGGAGGGCAGGGAGAAGGCGGTGGCACCCTGCGCATTGCGCGCGGTGGCCGAGCCGCCCGGCAGCAGTTCCGCAGGATCGGGCCGATCTGCGCCGCCGGCGAGGCCTGTGGCGGCGCCGGCCAGCACCGCCGCGGCTGCCAGCGTGATCCGGCGCCGCATCGCTACCAGGGGCGCCGCACCGAGCCGGGGTTGTCCAGGCTGTCCGAGCCTTCGATCGAGATGTCCAGGCGCAGCGCGCCGACGATGCGCTCGGTGGTGCGGGTCTGCTGCAGCAGCGCGTCGATGCCGGCCTGCAAGGCGGCGTTACCGGCCGAGTTGCCCTCGCCGAGCATCTGGTCGTAGGCCTCCGCCGTCTCGGCCCGGGTCTTGATGGCCAGGAAGGCGGCGAGCGTCGCGTCGAGCCGCGCGCGCATCTCCCGCCCCAGCGCGGGCACCGCGGCCTGCACGAGATCCGCCATCGCGGGGCCACGCCGCCCGGTGCCCAGTTCGCCACCATCGCCGCCAATTCCGCCACCAGCATGCCGGTGACGGTGGTGAGGTAGGTGCCGCGGCGTTCGGTGTTGCCGCCGGTCGCGTCCCTGCCGCGGGCGTAATCCGTCCCGGGACGGTTGCCGGCGCCCGGACCGGTGCGGTTCAGGTCCTGGCCCCAGAGCAGGAACTCGATGGCGTGCCAGCCAATGGTGACATTCGCCTCGACGCCGCCGATCTCGTGCGGCCGGCCCAGCACATCGGCGGTGATGGTGGAGACACCGATGGTCTCGCCGGCATGGGTGATTTCGGTCGAGGCAATGATGTTGGCGGTTTAGAGCGCGTTCTCGTCGTTGCTGTCGCCGTAGCGATCCAAGGCGACGTTGTCGATCAGGCCCTCATCCAGCGGCCAGGCATTCACCCGGCCCTCCCACTCATCGACGATCGGGTTGCCGAAGCGGAAGGCCTCGGTCTGCTGGTAGGGCACCCGCGACGCGATCCAGGCTTCCCGCGCCGCGACCAGCGATGCCTCCGACGGTTGCGCGACAAGCCGAGCCACCGCGGTCTGCAAGAGCCGGGCGCCGGCCAGCGCGTCGCCATGCATCGCCTGGGCCAGGTCGGCATAGTGTGCCAGCACCGCGCGCTTCGTCGGCACCGGCTGCGCCAGGGCCATGCCCGGCAGCAGGGGAGTGGCGAGCAGGGCGAGCAGGCTGCGGCGCCTTGGCATGGTCGTGCGATCTCCGAACGGTCGGGCTCCGCAGGGTCGGGCTCCGAAGGGTCGGGCGCCAGAGCCGACGAGCCCGGACGGGCCGGGCCTTACATCCGGCCTCGGGGCGGTAGCGATAATGCGAATGGCTTGCATTTGCAGATCACAGGCGCGGCTGTTTCCCCTGTCCGCGGCTATCGCCCGATCTGCTCCGCATGATCTTCCCCCGCCCGACCTGATGATCAGCCTGGCTCGAGAGCCTGCCGTCGCGCGGAAGAAGGCCGGTGGGCCGGTCGCGGAATTCCGGGTGACCGGCCGGCGGCTGGGGGTGGTCCGCGCTCGACGCCGATGACGCGGGCGGCGTGGGGCCCGCTCCGCGGCCGCAACCGCAGGCGGCGGCGGCCGCGCCGGCTGGCAATCGCGCAGACTGCCCGCGGCTTCGCCTGCGCCATCGCGGGGCACTGCATGTGCAGCGCGCATTCCATGACCAGGTCGCCAGTGGCCGCAAGCGTGTCGACGACCCGGAACCCGGCCTTGGCATACAGCGCGATGGCGCCCGCATTGCCCGGCACGACGATCAGGCGCACCCGACGACAGCCGGGGGTGGCGGAGAGGGCGGCCAAAACCCGCGCCAGGATGCTGCGGCCGAGGCCCTTGCCCTGGTGCGCGCGGGCCAGAATGAACCATCCGAGCCACCAGCAGGTGGTATCGCGCCGGTCCGGATGCACAACGTAGAAGCCGACAAGGCAGCCTTCCGCCTGAATGCCGACCAGCGAATGCCAAGGGCCCTGGCGAACGGCGCCCAGGATGTCCGAAAGCGGACCGAGATAGTCTTCGACCTGCGTTGCATCCAGGTCCATCTGGCTGACGAGATTGAGCCGGTTCTTGCCGATCCGGCTGTAGTCGAGGGCTTTCCGAGCCCGGAGGGAAGGCATGTGATCCTGCTACGGTTGTGTTCACGACGAGGATTGGCACAGTGACCGCCGGAAAAGGCGGCCGCTGCGACAGTCACGAACCGGCGATCAGGCCAGTCCGACCAACGTCGTCGATGCATTAGATGGCATTTCGAGCTGCCGCTGCAAATCAAGGCACTGGCCGACGGCATGTGACAGAACGGATAATTCCTGGAAACTGAGGCGTTTTACGGGCTAATCCGAAATCGGACTTCCGGGAACAAGAACGCCGCTTCCCAAGCCCGCAACCAAAAATATTTTTTCCGGTTAGTCTGGGCCGCGCAACGCTGGCGCTCGATGAACGGGCCGGTTGCTGGCCTGATGGTGTAACGATGTGGCAGGGTCCGCCGTGCTCACTGGCGGCGTCCGCCCCAACTGGAGGAAACAACATGATCTTCAATCGGCGATCCGCGCTTGGCCTGATGCTGGCCGCGCCTGCCGTTGCGCCGGGCCTGGCCCGTGCGCAGGACAGTTGGCCGACGCGCCCGATCGTCCTGGTCTCCGGCTATGCGCCGGGCGGCCTGACGGATGTGATGACACGGCTGATCGCGGCGCGCATGTCGCGTGAGCTCGGCCAGCCCATCGTGGTCGAGAACCGGCCGGGCGGGGCCACGGCCATCGCCTCCACCGCCGTCGCGCAGGCGAGGCCGGACGGCTACATGCTGTTGATGGGCGCCTCCTCGCTCGCCATCAACCCGGCGCTGCAGCCGAACCTGACGCCGAAGGAGCCGCTGCGGGAGTTGGTGCCGGTCGGCATGGGCTATCGCAGCGCCTTCGTGCTGCATGTCCACCCGGACGTGCCCGCGCGCAGCACGGCGGAGTTCATTGCCCATGCCAAGGCCAATCCGGGCAAGGTGAATTTCGGCAGTTCCGGCACCGGGGCCGTGAACCACCTGTGCCTGGAGCTGTTCCGAAACCGCGCCGGCATCGACGTGGCCCACATCCCGTATCGCGGCGGCGCCCCGGCGCTGATCGACCTGCAGGCCGGGCGCATCCAGGCGATGTTCGCAGCGGCGCTCGAGGCGATTCCGGCGATCCGGGACAACCGCACCCGGGCGCTCGCAGTGTCCTCCGCCGCGCGGCTGCCGCTGCTGCCGGAGGTGCCACCGGTGGCAGAGACGCTGCCCGGCTTCGACGCGGTGTTCTGGCAGGGGATGTTCGCGCCGGTCGGCACGCCGGAGCCGGTCCTGGCCCGGCTGTCCGCCGCGTTGCGCGCCACGACCGAGGACGCGGAGGTGCGCGAGCGCATGGCGGCGCAGGGTGTCGCTGCCGAGACCGGGGATGCCGCGAAGCTGCGCCAGGTGCTGGTCGAGGATACGGAGATGTGGGGCCGGCTGATCCGCGAGGCAAACATCCGGCCGGAGTAGCGCCGGCTCCTGCCACGGGAATTTCCCTGGCGACATGACGGTGATCCGGGAACACTCCCGGTTCACCGTCGAGGCCTGCCATGTCCATCGATCTCGCCGCCCCGCCACCGCGCGCCGTGCTGCATCCGCGCCCGGAGCAGACCTTCCCGACCCTGACGGCCGCGGAGATCGATCGGCTGCGCCGCTTCGGGGCGTTGCGGCATTATGCTGAAGGGGAATTCCTGTTCGAGGCCGGCAAGCCGGGACCGGGCATGTTCGTCGTGCTGTCCGGCCAGGTCGTCATCACGCAGCGCGACGGGCTCGGCCATGTCACGCCGGTGGTGGAACAGGGGCCGGGGCATTTCCTGGCGGAGGTCGGGCAATTGTCCGGCAACCCGGCGTTGGTCGATGGCGTGGCGGAAGGCGCGGTCGAGGTGCTGCTGATTCCGCCGGAGGGGCTGCGCGCCGCGCTGGTGGCGGAGGCGGAACTCGGCGAGCGGATCATGCGGGCGCTGATCCTGCGCCGCGTCAGCTTGATCCGCAGCGGCGCTGGCGGCCCGACCCTGATCGCGCGCAGCGGGTCGCTCGACCTGGTGCGGCTTCAGGGGTTCCTGGCCCGCAACGGCTGGCCGCACCAGTTGCTGACGCCGGACTCGGATGCGGGCGTCATCGAGATCGTGGCGCGCTACGCGCCTGCGGAGGCCGACTGGCCGCTGGTCGTCTGCCCGGATGGCTCGGTGCTGCGCAATCCGGAGGAGACGGAGTTGGCCCGCTGCCTCGGCATGCTGCGCGCCCCGGCGCGGCCGGATGCCTATGACGTGGCGGTGGTCGGCGCCGGTCCGGCGGGGCTGGCGGCGGCGGTGTATGCGGCCTCGGAGGGCCTGTCGGTGGTGGTGCTGGACCAGCGCGCCTATGGCGGCCAGGCCGGGGCCAGCGCGCGGATCGAGAACTACTTCGGCTTCCCGACCGGCATCTCGGGCCACGCCCTGACCTCCCGCGCCTTCGTGCAGGCGCAGAAATTCGGCGTGGAGATGATGATTCCGGCGGAGGCCGCAGGGCTGTCTCCGCGTTCGGCGGACGGCAGCTACGCCATCGAGCTTGCAGGAGGCGAGGCAATCCGGGCCCGCACCGTCGTCATCGCCAGCGGTGCGCGCTACCGGCGGCCATCAATTCCGCGACTGGCGGAGTTCGAGGGGCGCGGCGTCTGGTACTGGGCCTCTCCGGTCGAGGCGAAGCTGTGCGCCGGGGACGAGGTGGTGCTGGTCGGCGGCGGCAATTCGGCTGGGCAGGCGGCGGTGTATCTCTCGGCGCATGCGGCGAAGGTGCGGATGCTGGTGCGGGGCACGGGGCTGGCCGCCAGCATGTCCCGCTACCTGATCGACCGCATCGAAGCCGCCGGCAACATCGAGTTGCTGTGCGAGACCGAGATCGTGGAACTGGGTGGTGTCGCGCAGTCCGGGCTGGAGTCGGTGGTCTGGCAGAACCGGCGGACGGGCGAGCCGACGCGCGCAGAGGTCCGGCACGTCTTCCTGTTCGTCGGCGCGGACCCGGCGACGAGCTGGCTGCAAGGGTCCGGCATCGCGCTGGACCGCGCGGGCTTCGTGACCACCGGTGCTGGGACCACGGGCGGCGGCACGCTGGCAACCAGCCTGCCCGGCGTATTCGCGATCGGCGATGTCCGCTCCGGCTCCGTCAAGCGGGTCGGCGGGGCGATCGGCGAGGGGGCGGGCGTGGTGCCGCTGCTGCATGCGACGCTCGCGCCTGCGTAACTGACCCGGTTGCCCTCACACTGCATCGTGCGCTCCGCCACCAAACCGACGACCCGCTTCCGGGGTTAAGCCGCTTGACAGGCGCGTCGCGCGCCTTGCGGCAAAGTTCGTTGAGCGGGGAGGTTGGCGTGCAGTTGAGGAGACGACCGGCCCCAGGGCCGCGGATGCGGGCCGGCCTGGCGCTCGGGATCGCCGCCTTGCTGCCGTTCAGCCTGGCAGGTGGGCTACTGGCGCTGTCGCAGCCGGCACCCGTCCCGCAGGTGGCGCATGCTCAGGCCCCCGCACCCGAGGTCGCGCCGATGGCGGTGTCGACCCAGCCTCCTGCTGCACCGCCTGTCGCGATGGCCGCGGCGCCCGAACCCGTGCCCTATCCGCCGCCGCCCGCGCCGGAAGTCGGGCCGAGCGCTGACCTTCCGGCGCCGCCTGCCGAGATCGTCCGCGCCCTGTTCCAGGCGTCGCGCGCCACGGGGGCCGACCCGGCGCTGCTGCTGGCGCTGGCCTGGCGGGAAAGCAGCTTCGACCGCAAGGCCGAGAACCGCCAATCGACCGCGCTCGGACTGATGCAGTTCACCGAGGACACTTGGCTGGAGACGGTGCGGGATTTCGGGCCGCAGCACGGGCTGGCAGCACAGGCTCGCGCCATCGTCACGGATCGGCAGACCGGCCGGATTTCGGTGCGGGACGAGCGCAGCCGGCGCTACCTGCTGGCGCTGCGCACCAATGCGCGGCTCTCGGCGGTGCTGGCGGCGGCACGGCTGGTGGCGGAGGCGCCGGCGCTGGAGGCGGCGCTGGGACGGCCGCTGACGCCGGTGGACCTGTACGCGGTGCATTTCCTCGGGCGGACGGGCGCGCGTCGCTTCCTGGCCGAGATGGATCGGGCGCCAGGGCAGGCGGTGGTGCGGGTGGTCAGCGCGGATGGGCTGGCGCGCAACCGCAACGTCTTCATCGGGCCGGATGGCGCCAGCCGCCGCCTGGGCGATGTGCACGCGACCTTCGCGATGGCGATCCAGGACCAGCGCGCGCTGCATGGCCGCCTGTTCGCCAATGCCGGCGGCACTTCCGCCGGCTGACCGTTGCCCGCGTGAACCGCCACGCGCAGACTGTCCGCATCACACGACGAGGGATGGAACGGATGGCTGAGCCCCTGGTGTTTTCCGGGACGGTGGAATGGTCCGGCGAGAATCCGGGCATTTCGCTTAAGCAGGACCCGGACGGTCCCTTCATCACCCTGGCCTCCTTCTTCCGCGTGGTGCTGTCGCCGCTTGGGCGAGGCCACGCGCTGGTGCTGCTGCAATCGCCGCAGGAGGCCGCGCCGCCGCCGGAGCGCGCCAATGTCTGCCTGACGGACAATGAGCCGCTCGCGCGCTGGCTGATCTCCGACTACGTCGCGCATTTCGGCGCCTGGCGCGGGCTGCCCGGGTTGCAGGGCCTCCAGTACCGCAAGCTCGACAGCGTCGAGACCGATGGCGACGCCATCTCCCGCTATGGCGAGACGGTGCGGGCGGGCGACATGACCGTGGCGCTGGACTGGTCCGGCCTCGGCGCACCGTTCTGCTTCGCCTTCGGCCCGGCGCAGTCGGCGACCGGAAAGCACCACATGCCGAGCCTGTTCGTCGGCTGCGAGACGGCGACTGTCACCGTGAACGGAAAGCGGCTGCCGGGCGCGCCCATACCGCGGGAGGTTGCTGGGCAGCGGATCAGCACCGCGATGCTGGCATTTTCGGAAACCTGGATCCGCGCCTGAACGCTCACCCGGGCCGCAGCGCCTGGGTCCAGAGCGCCTCGGCCGCGACCCGGTCCCAGGCATAGGTCATCGGCACCATCGCGGTGCCGGCCCAGACGGCGTGCTGGTCCGCATAGTGCGGGCTGCCGGGGTGGCCGGAGGCGCCGTGGAAGACCGACCAGCGGCTGTTCTCCCAGGCGCCGACATCGAAGGCGTAGCGGGACAGCGCGCCGTAGCTGGCCGCATTGCCGCCAGCGGCGAAGAAGCCGGTGGCCAGAACCGTGTCCATGTCACCGCCGATCGGCAGCGCCGGCGGGTCCAGCAATCGCGCCCAGTCCGGGAATTGCGGCGAGAGCGGATGCGCGAGGGTGGGCCGGTGCACCTCGCCCCACGGGCGCGTCGGTGCAGGGGCGGCGTGGTGCAGTGCCTGCTGCATCGCCTCCGCCCAGTCGATACCGCCCAGCAGGCTGGCATCCTCCGCCCGCAACAGTGCCGGCAGCATCCACCAGAGCTGGTTGGCGGGCGGCACGCCGGGGGAGACCGCCAGCAGCTTGTCTCCGGCCAGCGCGCCAAGGCCGCTGCGCGAGCCCAGTATGGCGGTCAGGGCGCGGCGGAAGGTGACGTAGGCGGCCGGTGCGGCAGCGCCCGGCTCCATCCGGCCATCCCACGCCAGCAGTTGCGCCTGCAGGGCCGCGGCGGCCGGGTCGGCGGGTGCGGGCAGGCGGGCCAGGTGGTCGCGGATCAGCAGCGCGTTTTCGGACAGGGTGTCGCCGTGCAGGCTGGCAGCACCCTCCACGCTGCGGGCCTCCGGTGCTGCGCGCAGCCGGGCCAGGATGCGGCGGGCGCGGTAGGGCGGGTGGCAATCGGTGCAGAGGTAGTCCGGCCCGTCATCGGGTGCGACGCGGTTGTTGGCGGTGACGATCAGGCCCTCCGGCGGGTCCATCACGCGCGGCATCTCCTCATGCGAGATCATGCCCTGCCAGTCATGCGCCGCGATCCAGCCGGGCACCGGCAGCCAGCCATTCTCGCGCGGGCGGCGTGGCACCAGGGCGCGGATCTGGTGTCCGATGTGGCCCTCGGTGTCGCCGGCGACCAGATTGTGGTCGATCAGGCCCCAGCCGCGCGTCGCCTCGAACAGGGCATCCACGTCGGGCGCGGCCAGCATGCGCGGCAGGCAGTCGAAGGACAGGTCCGTCTCGGCGAACTGCACGGATTTTAGGGCGAGCGCGGTGCCGGTAGCGGGGTCGCCGACGATGACCGGGCCGTGGCCGGTTTCCACCACCTCGAAGTCGCGCGAAGCGCCGCCGCGGATGGCAATGCTCTCCCGTCGCCGCTGCACCGGCGCCCAGCCATCGGGCGCGCGGGTGTGGGTGGCGTCGGCGTCGAAGCGTTCGACATACAAATCGTGGATGTCGACGAAGGCGTGGGTGACGCAGTAGGCGACCTGGCCGTTATGCGCGAAATGCGGAAAACCGGGCACGCCCGGCACGGTCAGGCCGATGACGTCGAAATCCGCGCAGGCCACGTGCCCCTGGGCGTACATGTTCGGCATCTCGAACACCCGGTGCGGGTCGCCGGCCACCACCGGGCGGCCGCTGGCGGATTGCGCCGGGGCGACGGCCCAGTTGTTGCTGCCGCCGCCGGTGGCATCGACCGATTCGCTGCCCAGCAAGGCCAGGATGGCCGGGCGTAGCGCCGCAAGGTCAGCGGCCGCCCGCAGCGCCTCCGCGCCCGGCGGCACCAGCACCAGGTCCTGGCCGCCATCGTCGTAGCGCAGCTTCGAGAGGTTCTCCGCGCCGACCACCGGCAGGGCGGCGGCGCGCCACAGCTTGAACCAGACGGAGCCCATCAGCAGGCCGAGGCGGCGCATCACCGCGATGGCGTGCCAGCCCTCCCAGCGTTCCGGCACGGCGTCGAGCAGGGTGTACTCGATCGGGTTCGGCGCACCCGAGTCGAGGAAGGCGTTGATGCCGGCGGCATAGGCTTCCAGCATGTCCCGCGCGGCCTGGCCGATTGCGGCAAAGTCCCGCCGGCTGGCCGCTTCCACGCCGAGTCGCCGGGCCAGGATGTCACCCTCCGCCGCAGGTGCGCCCAGCCACTCGGCGGCGCGGCCGAGCGCGCGGCGGCGGTTCAGCTCCATCTGGAACAGCCGGTCCTGGGCATGGACGAAGCCCTGGGCGCGGAAGGCGTCCGTGGCGGCTCCCTCCGCGCGGATGTGCGGGATGCCCCAGCGGTCGCGCAGCACGGTGACGGGCGCGGCGAGGCCGGGCAGGGGCAGCGTGCCGTCGAGCCGGGGCAGGGCGGCACGCAGCGCATCGGCATCGGGCATTGGCGGGGTCTCCGGTGTTGCGGTCGACTGGATATATCAAATACCTTGGGGCGATGAGCGCAAGCGTCCCCTCCGAGATCGGCACCCTGTCCCCCATCGGCCGCGAAAATCTGACCGGGCGGGTCTATGCCGAGATGCGGGCCGCGCTGATGGAAGGCCGGATGCAGCCTGGCCAGCGCCTGAAGATCCGCGAACTGGCGTTGCAGCTCGGCGTGTCCGAGACCCCGGTGCGGGAGGCGGTGATGCAGCTGGTGCGGGAACGCGCGCTGCGCATGGAACAGGCCAAGGCCATCACCGTCGCCGGGCTGACCCTGGCGCAGTACCAGGAGTTGCGCCTGGTGCGCTCGGCGCTGGAGGGCCTGGCGGCGGAGGCGGCGGCGGACCGCATGGCGCCCGCCGAGATCCGGGACCTGGAGCGCGCCCATGCCGAGCTGGTGCGGGCCGAAGCAGCGGGCGAGGCGGCGCTCGCGATCCGCGCCAATTGGCGCTTCCACCACGGGCTTTATCGCGCCGCGGCGATGCCGGAACTGCTGGCGGTGATCGAGGGCATCTGGCTGCGCAACGGCCCGATGCTGAACTACCTGTATCCGCATGCGCGCCCGACCTACCCCGGCCGGCACCGCCACCTGGATATCCTCGATGGCCTGCGGGCACGCGATGCGGCTGCGACGCGGGCAGCGGTGCAGGCGGATATGGTCGAAGGCGGCGAAGGCCTGCTGCGCCATCTGCGCGAGCTGGAACGCACGGCGCCCGGCAAAATGAGGACCGCATGAAGCAGCAGGCACTTTCCACCGTCACGCCATGGTTCCGGCTGGAGGTCGAGGACGCGGATTGGGCGGCGGAGGACCCAGCCGATTTGGCGCGCTGGATGGAACAGCTTCTGCTGATCCGGCGCTTCGAGGAGAAGATCCTCGACCTGCACGGCGCCGGGCTGATCCACGGGCCGGCACATGCCTCGATCGGGCAGGAGGCCGGGGCAGTCGGCGCGCTGTCGGTGCTCGGCACCGCGGACAAGATCAACGGCACGCACCGCGCGCATCACCAGATCCTGGCCAAGCTGCTGAATGCCGCCACGGCGGAGGGCTACGATCCGCGTCGGGACGAGGTGCCGCAGGCGGCGCGCGACCAGGTGCGGCGGACGATGGCGGAGATCATGGGTCTGGCGCAGGGCTTCAACGGTGGCCGCGGCGGGTCCATGCACATGCGGATCGCGGAAGCCGGCGTGGTGGGATCCTCCGCCATCATCGGCGGCAACGTGCCGCATGCGGTGGGCTACGGCCTGGCCGACAAGGTGCTGGGGCGGGACGACGTCTCCGTGGCGTTCTTCGGCGACGGCACGCTGATGGCGGGGCAGACGCTCGAGGCGATCAATCTGGCGGCGCTGTACCGGCTGCCGGTGGTGTTCTTCCTGGAGAACAACTTCTACGCCGTCTCCACCCATGTCGAGGACCAGACACGGGAGACGCGGCTGACGACGCGCGGCGCGATGCTCGGCGTGCCGTCGGTGGAATGCGACGGGATGGACCTGCTGGCGGTGCGGCGCGCGATGCAGTGGGCGCGGCGGACCATCGCCGAGACCGGCGGGCCGGTCTTCGTCGAGGCGATCTGCTACCGCTTCCTGCACCAGTCGGGGCCCCTGCTCGGCAGCCAGTTCGGCTACCGCGACAAGGCGGAGGAAGAGGCCTGGCGCGCCCGTGACCCGCTGGCGACGCTGCCGCCGATCCTGGAACGGCTGGGCGTGCTGAACGCGGCCGGGATGGCGGCGCTGGAGGCGCGGGTGCGGCAGGTCGTGGAGGACGCGGCGGCGGCATTGGTCGAGACCGCGCCCGGCGCCAATGCGCAGCAGCTTCGCCCAGGCCTGCTGCCGCGGGTGGAGGAGATCGACCACGGGATCCGCGGCGACCTGTCCGAGTTGCGCGGCCTGACGGTGCGGGAAGCACCGTCCATGTCGGCGGCGGCGACGGCGCCGAAAAAATATATCGAGGCGATCGCGGATTGCCTGCTGCACAACATGGAACGCGACAAGCGCATCGTGCTGATCGGGGAGGACATCCACCGGCTGCGCGGCGGCGTCTCCGGTTCGTCGAAGGGCGTGATGGAGAAGTTCCCGGAACGCGTCTTCGCCACGCCGATCTGCGAGAACGGTTTTACGGGCATGGCGCTCGGCGCGGCGCTGTGCGGCTTGCGGCCGGTGGTGGACATCATGTTCGGCGACTTCACCATCGTCGCCGCCGACCAGATGTTCAACGGCATCGGCAAGTTCGCGCACATGTTCGGCGGCGGCTTCGGCATTCCGCTTGTGGTGCGGGCGCGGGTTTCACCTGCGGCGGGCTATGGTTCGCAGCATTCGATGGACCCGTCGGGGCTGTTCGCGGCCTATCCGGGTTGGCGCATCCTGCATCCCTCGACGCCGCACGACTATGTCGGCCTGATGAACGCGGCGCTGGCCTGCGAGGACCCCGTGCTGATGATCGAGCACCAGGGACTGTTCCAGACCAGCGGCCAGGTGCCGGTTGACCTCGACTACATCGTGCCCTTCGGCCGCGCGCGCCTGGTGCGGCCAGGGCGCGCCTGCACCGTGCTGACCTATGGAGTCATGGTGGCGGAATCCGAGGCGGCAGTGGCCAGCACCGGTATCGACGCCGAGATCATCGACCTGCGCTGTCTGGACCTGGAAGGCATGGACTGGCCCATGATCGAGGCCAGCATCCAACGCACCAACCGCGTGCTCATCGCGGAACAGACCGCGCATGGCACGGCGCATGGCGCGCGCTGGGTGGATGAGATCCAGGCGCGCTGCTTCGACTGGCTGGATGCGGAGATCGTCCGGATCAGCGGCAGTCGCGCTGCCCCGGTCGTCTCCCGCCCGTTGAACGAGGCGGCGCTGGCCGGGGCCGCGAAGGTCGCGGAGGGCCTGCGCCGCCTGATGCGTTAGTTGGCGGCGCGCAGACCCTGCACGCGGATCAGCCCATCCGGCACCAGTCGCAGGCCGCTGATGGCCGCTGTGGTGCCGAAGAAGCTCGCGGGGTGCCAGAGGTAGATGTAGGGCCGGTCGCGCAGCAGAACCTGCATCGCCTCGCCATAGGCGGCGAGGCGCGCGGCGGGGTCGACGCTGGTGCGACCGAAGCGCAGCGCGGCGTCGGCGGCCTCGCTGCAGTACTTGCCGCCGTTCAGCGTCTGGCCGCAGGCGTTGAAGCCCCACAGATTGCCGTCGATGTCGGTGCGGCCGGACCAGGCGATGATCAGCATCTCGAAGTCGCCGGCGGTCCAGTTGCGCAGCAGCGTCGCCACCTCGATCACCTGGATCTCCAGCGTGATGCCCGCTTCGGCGGCCATCGCCTGCACCACCTCCGCCGCCTGGATGTATTCGGTGGTGTTGGGGACGGAGAACTTGATGCGCACGCGCTCCTGCCCGACCTCCCGCAGCAGGGCACGGGCGCGGGCAAGGTCGCGGCCGGGGACGGGCAGGGCGGCGATGTGGTGCGGATGGCCTGGTGGCGTGGACTGGTTGCCAGGGCGGTAAAGGCCTTCGAAGGCGACGCGGTTCAGGATCTCGCGGTCGATGGACAGTTCCAGCGCCTCCCGCACCCGCGGGTCCTGGCCGAGTGGGTTCTGCGCGCCGTTGCCGTTGGCGACGTTGATGGCGAGGTAGACGGAGGCGAGCGACGGACCCTCCAGCAGCTTCACGCGGCTGTCGCGGCGCAGGGTCGAGACGTCCGAGGGATTCACGCGCTCGATCACGTCGAGCGTGCCGGATCGCAGGTTGGCGGCGCGGACGGTGGTGTCGGGAATCGGGCGATAGACAACGCGGTCGAAATACAGCGTGCCGGAATTCCAGTAGCCGGGAAAACGGTCCAGCTCGATGCGGTCCTGCGGCACGCGGCGGGTCAGTCGGTAGGGGCCGGCGCAGGCCGGCTGCGCCTGGAAATCGGCGCCCAGAACAGTCGCCTGGCGCGGCGAGACCAGCATCCCGGCGCGGTCCGACAGCGCGGCGAGCAGCGGCGCGAAGGGTTCGGACAGGCGGATGCGGACCTGCATCGGGCCGGCGACCTCCACCGCCGTCACCGGGCCAAGTTCGCCGCGGCGGGTGGAGCCCTGGGCGTTGATGTGGCGGTTCAGGCCGGCGACGGCGGCCTCCGCATCCAGCGCGGCGCCGTCATGGAAGGTGACGCCCGGCCGCAGGGTCAGCAGCAGCGCGCGGCCATCTTCTTCCCACGCCCAGGCGGTGGCGAGCTGCGGCACCAGCGCGCCCTTCTCATCCACCTCGATCAGCTTGTCGCACATCGCCATGAAGACCTGCCGGGCCGCGACGCTGCGGGACAGCGTCGGGTCCAGCACATCGGGGTCGGAGGCGATGCCGATGCGCAGGGTCTGCGCGCCGGCAGGCAGCGCCAGGGTGAGGGACAGGGCGGCGGCGAGGAATGGTCGCATGTCGTCTTCTCCGGGTGTCCAACCGCATCCTGACCTGTTTTGTCCCGCTGTCACCATATGATATATCGCAGGTAGCCCAAGGGAGCGCCCGATGCCCGAATCCCCGAACACCGTCATCCACCTCGACCCCGACGCGATGCTGCGGGGGCGCGCGCGGCGGGTCATCCCCGGCGGGCTGTGGGGGCATTTAAATGCCGCAAGGCTGCCGGAGGGCTACCCGCAGTACTACGCCCGCGCCGAAGGCTGCCGGCTGTGGGACGTGAACGGGCGGGAGGTCGTGGACTTCATGTCCTCCTGGGGGCCCATCGTGCTGGGCCACCACCACCCAGCGGTGGAACAGGCGGCGCGGCGGCAGGCCGACCTCGGCGACTGCATGAACGGCCCGGCGCCGGTGCTGGTGGAACTGGCGGAGCGGCTGGTCGGGCTGATCGCCCACGCCGATTGGTGCCTGCTCGCGAAGAACGGCACCGATGCCACCACCGCCTGCGTCACTATCGCCCGTGCCGCCACCGGCCGCCGCAAGGTGCTGGTGGCGCGCGGGTCGTACCATGGCGCGGTGCCGTGGTGCTCGCCGTCGCTCGCCGGGGTGACGGCGGAGGACCGGGCGCATCTCGTCTCCTACGACTACAACGACATCGCCTCGGTCGAGGCGGCAGTGGCGGAGGCCAAGGGGGACATGGCGGCCATCCTGGTCACCGCCTTCCGGCACGACATGGCCTTGCCGCTGGAACTGCCCGACCCGGCCTTCGCCCAGGCCCTGCGGACCATCTGCGACCAGCAGGGCGCGGCGCTGGTGGTGGACGATGTGCGCGCCGGCTTCCGGCTGCACATGGCCGGGTCGTGGGAGACGGTGGGCGTGCGGCCGGACCTGTCCGCATGGAGCAAGGCCATCGCGAACGGCCATCCGCTGGCCGCCGTGACCGGCGCGGAATGGCTGCGCCAAGCCGCGACGCAGGTCTTCACCACCGGGTCCTTCTGGTGCGGTGCGGTGCCGATGGCGGCGGCGCTGGCGACGCTGGGCGAACTGGAACGGATCGATGGTCCCGCCACCATGGCGGCGATGGGCCAGCGGCTGCGGGACGGCCTGGACGCGCTGGCCGCGCGGCACGGCGTGCCGATCCGCCAGAGCGGGCCGCCGCAGATGCCGCTGGTGCTGTTCGAAGGCGATGCCGGCTTCCGGCTTGGCGATGCCTTCTGTTCCGCGGCGCTGGCGGCGGGCGCCTATTTCCACCCGCGCCACAACATGTTCCTGAACTGCGCCCATACGGAGGCCGACATCGACCGCGGATTACAGGCGGCCGATGCGGGCTTCGCGGCGGTTGCCCGCTTAGGCTAAACCCCCGGCGGCCGGTGCTGCGCCCAGGGGCGGTCCTGTTCCAGGATGGCGCCGAGGCGCAGCAGCGACATGTCGGCGCCCCACGGCCCGACCAGTTGCACGCCCGTCGGCAGCCCGTCCTTGGCGAAGCCGGAGGGGATGGTCAGCGCCGGATGGCCGGTCAGGTTGAAGGGGTACATGGCGCTGGTCCAGCCCTGGCGGGTGATGCCGCAGGCCTCGCCCTCGATCTCGATCTGGCCATCGGCGGCGTCGAAATCCGCCGGCAGGGCCGTGCGCGTCAGGGTCGGCGTCACCAGGATGTCGAAGCGCCCGAACAGGTCCTGGATGGCGCGGAACAGCCGGGTGCGGGCGAACTGCGCCTGGCGGAACTGCGTCAGGCTGAAGCCGGAGCCGCGTTCCATGAAGGCCAGCAGCACCGGGTCCATCTGGTTGTGCCACTGCGCCAGATGCGGCGTGCAGGCGACGAAGAAGCCGGCCTGGTACATCACGCGGCCCTCGAACTCGATCCAGTCGATCGCGTCCGTCACCTCCTCCACATGCGCGCCGCGCACGGCGAGGGCGTCGAGGGAAGCAAGGGTGTTGGCCTCCACCTCCGCCTGGACCTTGGGGTTGCAGCAGCGCGCGATGTAGCCGACGCGCAGGCCGTGCAGGTCGTTGCCGATCAGGCCAGGCGGGACGGGGGCCAGGCCCGGGCCGCGCAGGCTCTGGGCGTCGCGGTCGCTGGGGCCGGCGATGACGGACAGCATCACCGCGGCGTCGTTGACCGTGCGGGTCATCGGGCCGGCATAGACGTTGTTCGCGAAAGTGTCGGCGGAGGTCTCCCACGGCACGGTGCCGAGCGTCGCCTTCAGCCCGACGATGCCG
The DNA here is from genome assembly GCF_050563525.1 of Falsiroseomonas sp. HC035. Taxonomy (NCBI): domain Bacteria; kingdom Pseudomonadati; phylum Pseudomonadota; class Alphaproteobacteria; order Acetobacterales; family Roseomonadaceae; genus Falsiroseomonas; species Falsiroseomonas sp. HC035. Next base: position 21,610 of record NZ_JBNXUN010000017.1, on the reverse strand, counting down.
CAGGCGGCGGCCGGAATGCGGACGGAGCCCGCGCCATCCGTGCCGAGGCCGAGCGGCCCCAGCCCCGCCGCCACCGCCGCGGCACCGCCGCCGGAGGAGCCGCCGGTGGTGCGCGACAGATCCCAGGGGTTGCGCGTGGTGCCGAAGCTGGGGCCGTCCGTGATGCCCTTGTGGCCGAATTCCGGCATCGTGGTCTTGCCGACCAGGATGCCGCCCGCCGCCTTCAGCCGCGCCGCCGTGGCATCGTCCCGCGTCGGCACGTTGGTGGCGAAGATCGCGGAGCCATGCGTGGTCAGCACATCCGCGGTATCGACCTGGTCCTTGATGTGGACAGGCACGCCATGCAGTGGGCCGAGCGCGCCCCCGTCCATCACCGCCTGTTCGGCACGGCGCGCCGCGGCCATGGCATCCTCCGCCAGCACGGTGACGAAGCAGTTCAGGCGCGGCTGTTCGCGTGCGACGCCGTCCAGCACCGCCCGCGTCAGCTCCACCGGCGACAGGGCGCGGCGGCGGATCAGCGCGGCGGCGCGGGTGGCGGGCATGAAGCGGAGCTCGGTGTCATCCATCGCGGCGTTTCCTCTCTTGCGCAGGAGCCTCGGCACGGCTCATGCTGGCATAGGATATATCGAACGGCGAGGGAGCCAACCCATGTCCTCAACCCTGATCGGCCGCCGCGGCGTTCTGGCTGCCGGCTCTGTGCTCGCCGCCAGCGGCATCATCCGGCCGCCCGGCGCGCGGGCCGCGACGCAGCTGAACCTGGTGCTGGAGTCGGAGGTCGTGATCCTCGACCCCTACATGACCACGGCCGCCATCACCCGGACCTTCGGCTTTCACATCTTCGACACGCTGTTCGCCATGGACGGCCAGGGCCGCATCCAGCCGCAGATGGTGGAGGGCTACACGACCTCCGCCGACCGGCTGACGTGGAGTTTCACCCTCAGGCCTGGGATGAAGTTCCATGACGGGCAGGCGGTGACCTCGGCGGACGTCGTGGCTTCGCTGAACCGCTGGATGCCGAAGGATGCGCTGGGTCGCATGCTGCGGGAGGCGCATGCCAGCCTGACGGCGAAGGGCGCGCTGGGCTTCGAACTGGTGCTGAAGAAGCCGTTCCCGCTGGTGCTGGACGTGCTCGGCAAGCCAAATGCGCCGGTGCCCTTCATCCTGCCGGAGCGTATTGCACGCACGCCGGGCGATGCGCGCATCACGGAGATCATCGGCTCCGGCCCGTTCCGCTTCCGCCCGGACCAGTACCGGCCCGGCAACTACATGGTGCTGGAGAAGTTCGCCGACTACGTGCCGCGCAGCGAAGCGCCGGACTTCCTTTCCGGTGGCAAGGTGGTGAAGGTGGACAGCCTTTCGCTGCGCGTGATGCCGGACCAGGCGACGGGTGCAACCGCGCTGCTGGCGAACGAGATCGACTACCAGCAATACGTGCCCTTCGACTGGATCCCGCGCCTGGAACGCTCGCGCGACATCAGGCTGCTGTCGCTCGGTGGGCTGCACCAGTTCCAGGGCAATTTCCGCCTCAACCATGCGGCGCCGCCCTTCGATGACCCCGCCGTGCGGCGCGTGCTGTGGAAGCTGGTGGACCAGAACACGGTGCTACAGGCGATCGGCGTGCCGCAGCGCTTCCGCGCGCCGCAATGCACCTCCTTCTGGATGTGCGATGCCCCCTACAGCACTGATGCGGGGGCGGAGGGTGCGAAGTTCTCCATCACGGAAGCAAAGGCGGAACTGGCCAAGACCAGCTATCGCGGCCAGCCGGTGCAGTTCCTGCAGGTTGCGGGCTCCATCTCCCAGACCGCGGCACAGGTGCTGGTGCAGAACATGAAGGAGGCCGGCTTCACCGTCGACGAGCAGCAGATGGATTGGGGCACCGTCCTGGCGCGCCGTGCGCGGCGGGACGGCTGGAGCATGTTCGCCGTGTATTCCAACGGCGTCGACATGCTGACACCCCTGACGCATTTCTACGTCGCCAACACCTGCGCCGACTATCCCGGATGGTCCTGCGACGAGCGCATCCCGCGCCTGACGCAGGATTTCGCCAATGCCGAGACGCCGGCGGAACGCCAGCGCCTGACGGCGGAAATCCAGCGCCTGGCCTATGAGCTGACGCCGAGCGTGATGTGGGGCCAGTTCACCATCCCGGCGGCCTATCGCACCTCTCTGAAGGGGCTGATGGAATCCTCGTTCCCGATCTTCTGGAACGTCGAGAGGGCCTGAGCCGGCCGCCTTGCCTGCCCCGGCCCCGCACCCTAGCTTCCGGGCGGCGTCGGGGAGGATGATGTGCAGGAACTCGGGCAGGTAGCCGGCAAGCGCGCGCTGGTCACGGGCGCATCCTCCGGCCTCGGCGCGCATTTCGGCGAGCTTCTGGCCTCGCGCGGGGCGGAGGTGGTGCTGGCGGCGCGGCGGCTGGCGGCGCTGGAGGAAGTTGCCGCACGCATCCGGGCGGCGGGCGGCACCTGCACGACCCTGCAACTGGACATGATGGCGCTGGATACGGCGCAGGTTGAGGGCGGCTTCGACATCCTGGTGAACAACGCCGGCATCGTGCGCGAAGCTTCGGCGCTCGACCTCGACGAGGCGGCCTGGGATGCGGTGGTGGATACCAATCTCAAGGGCATGTTCTTCCTGGCGCAGGCGGTGGCGCGCGGGATGCGGGAGAGGGGCGGCGGGACGATCGTCAACATCGCCTCCATCCTCGGGCTGCGGCAGGCGGGCGGGGTGCTGCCCTATGCGGTGTCGAAGGCGGGCGTCATCCAGATGACGAAGTCGCTGGCACTGGAATGGGCGCGGCACGGCATCCGCGTGAACGCCATCGCACCCGGCTACATCGAGACGGATCTGAACCGCGAGTTCTGGCAATCGGCAGGGGGGCTGGCGATGATCAAGCGCATTCCGCAGCGGCGGCTCGGGCAGCTTGCGGATCTCGACGGGCCGCTGCTGCTGCTGGCCTCCGACGCATCCCGCTACATGACGGGCGCGACGCTGGTGGTGGATGGCGGGCATCTGGTGTCCAGCCTGTGACGACGCCCCGCGCCGTGGAGATTGCCACTCGAATCGAGGCCTTCGTGCGCGATGTGGTGTTCCCGTATGAACGCGATTCGCGCTGCGGACCGCATGGGCCGAGTGAGGAACTGGTGCGCGAACTGCGCGCGAAGGCGCGCGCGGCCGGGCTGCTGACGCCGCACATCCTGCCGGGGGGGCTCCACCTGACGCAGGTGGAAACCGCGACGGTGTTGAAGAAATCGGGCCTCTCGCCGCTCGGGCCTGTCGCGGTGAACACCGCGGCGCCGGATGAGGGCAACATGTTCCTGCTCGGCCGCATCGCAACGCCGGAGCAGAAACGGCGCTTCCTGGAGCCGCTGGTGGCCGGTGCGCGATCCGCCTTCTTCATGACGGAACCGGCGGCGGAAGGCGGCGCGGGGTCCGATCCTTCCATGCTGAAGACCACCGCCGTGCGCAACAACAGCGGCTGGGTCGTAAACGGCCGCAAGGCTTTCATCACGGGAGCACAGGGCGCCGAAGTCGGCATCGTCATGGCGCGCAGCACGCCGGAGGGCGCGCGCGTCGGCGCGACCATGTTCCTGGTGGATCTGCCGCATCCGGCGATCCGGATCGAGCGCATCCTCGACACCATCGACAGCTCCATGCCCGGAGGCCACGCCATCGTCGCCATCGAGGACCTGCGGCTGGAGGACAGCCAGGTGCTGGGTGAGGTGGATGAGGGCTTTCGCTACGCGCAGATCCGGCTGGCCCCGGCGCGGCTTTCGCACTGCATGCGCTGGCATGGTGCGGCGACGCGGGCGCAGGAGATCGCGGTGGACTACGCCGTGAAGCGCGAGGCCTTCGGCAAGAAGCTGATCGACCATGAGGGCGTCGGCTTCATGCTGGCCGAGAACGTCATCGAGTTGCAGCAGGCCTCGCTGATGATCGACTGGTGCGCCGGCGTGCTGGACAGCGGTGCGCCGGGCACGGCGGAAAGCTCCATCGCCAAGGTCGCGGTTTCCGAGGCGCTGTACCGTATCGCCGACCGCTGCGTGCAGGTGCTGGGCGGCACCGGGGTTTCCGGCGATACCGTGGTGGAGCAGGTGCTGCGGGAGACGCGCGCCTTCCGCATCTATGACGGGCCGACCGAAGTGCACAAATGGTCGATCGCCAAGGGCATCAAGCGCGCGGCACTGGCGGGGCGCGCTTAAGCGGGCTCCTTCACCTCCGTCAGGTTTTCCTGCAGCAGGCCGGCGCCGGTCGGCGTCCAGCCATTCTCCGGCGTCAGCAGCGGGTCGAGGCAGAGGATCTCCTCGAACTCGTTCACCGCGTCGATCTCGGTACCCATCGCGATGTTCGTCACCTTCTCCAGGATGAATTCAAGCACCACCGGCACCTGGTGTTCCTCCATCAGCGCATGGGCGCGGGCGAAGGCGTCCTTGAACTCGTTGGGTGACCTCACACGGATCGCCTTGCAGCCAAGGCCCTCCGCCACCGCCACATGGTCGACGCCATAGCCGGGCACGGCGTCCGGGTCGTCCACCGCGTTGATGTTCTCGAACGCCAGCGAGACCTCGAAATCCATCTGGAAGCCACGCTGCGCCTGGCGGATCAGGCCGAGGTAGCTGTTGTTCACCACCACATGCAGGTAGGGCAGCTTGTGCTGCGCGCCGGCGGCGAGTTCCTCGATCAGGAACTGGAAGTCGTAGTCGCCGGAAAGTGCCACGATGCGCCGCGCCGGGTCCGCCGCGCGTACGCCGAGGGCCGCGGGCAGCGTCCAGCCGAGCGGGCCGGCCTGGCCGCAGTTGATCCAGTTGCGCGGCTCATACACCCGCAGCATCTGCGCGCCCATGATCTGCGAATTGCCGATGGTGGTGACGAAGCAGGTGTCGCGACCGGCCTGTTCCAGCATCTCCTCGAACACGCGCTGTGGCTTCAGCGGCACGTCGTCGAAATGCGTCCGGCGCAGCATGGTGCGCTTGCGATGCGCGCATTGCGCGGCCCAGGCGGTGCGGTCGCGCAGCGTGCCGGCGGCACGCATTTCCTCCGCCACCTGCACGAACAGCGAAAGCGCGGCGCGGGCGTCGGAGACGATGCCGAGGTCGGGGCCGAAGACACGGCCGATCTGCGTCGGCTCGATGTCCACATGCACGAAGCGGCGGCCGGCGGTGTATTTCTCGATGCTGCCGGTGTGGCGGTTGGCCCAGCGGTTGCCGATGCCCAGCACGAAGTCGGATTGCAGGAAGGTGGCGTTGCCGTAGCGGTGGCTGGTCTGCAGCCCGACCATGCCGGCCATCAGCGGATGGTCGTCCGGGATGCTGCCCCAGCCCATCAGCGTCGGGATCACCGGGATGCCGGTGATCTCGGCGAAGCGCACCAGCTCCGCGCAGGCATCGGCGTTGATGATGCCGCCGCCGGCGACGATCAGCGGGCGCTCCGCCGATTGCAGCATGGCGATCGCCTTCTCCACCTGGCGGCGGCTTGCGGCGGGCTTGTAGGCGGGCAGGGGCTCGTAGCTGTCGATGTCGAACTCGATCTCGCCAAGCTGGACATCCACAGGCAGGTCGACCAGCACCGGGCCGGGGCGGCCACTGCGCATCAGGTGAAAGGCCTGCTGCAGCACCTGGGGCACCAGCGCAGGCTCACGCACCGTCACCGCCCACTTCGTCACGGGCTTGGCGATGGATTCGATGTCGACCGCCTGGAAATCCTCCTTGTGCAGCTTGGCGCGCGGCGCCTGGCCGGTGATGCACAGGATCGGCAGGCTGTCGGCCTGCGCGGTGTAGAGGCCGGTGATCATGTCCGTGCCGGCGGGGCCGGATGTTCCGATGCAGACGCCGATGTTGCCCGGCTTCGCGCGGGTGTAGCCATCCGCCATGTGGGAGGCACCTTCGACGTGGCGCGCCAGGATGTGGCGTATGGAACCGCGCGACCGCATCGCGGAATAGAAGGGGTTGATCGCGGCACCGGGCACGCCGAAGGCGCAGCTCACGCCCTCCCGCTCCAGCACCAGCACCGCCGCATCCACTGCCCGTATCCGTGCCATGATCGTTGTTCCGTTCTTCCTGGACGCGGCAGCAATGACGGCTTCAGCAGGATATTTCAATTTTTTCGAAAGTGTTTTCCGGAATCTGATCGGATAAGACAAGTCCCTGCGTTTGCGAGGTTTTTTGTTTTCCACCGGGCGTATGAGGTCCAGACTGGAAAAAACTTCCGGAGGATCGTGCCGTGGCCGCAGTGAAATCCCGCCGTCGCGGACGGCCGCGGCTGGCGCCCGCGGAAGCGGATGAGGCGCCGCTGCAATCGCTGGACCGCGCCATTGCGCTGCTGGCGGCGCTGGCGCAGTCCGATGGCGTCACGCTGACCGAACTGGCGTCGCGCGCCGGCCTGCCGATGTCGACCGCCTTCCGCATCCTCGGCACGCTGCAACGCCGCGGCCTCGCCGAATGTGACGCGGGGACCCAGTCGTGGTCCGTGGGTGTGGAGACCTTCCGCATCGGCAGCGCCTTCCTGCGCCGCCGCAAGCTGGTGGACCGGGCGCGGGACGCGATGCAGGGGCTGGTGGCGCAATGCGGCGAGACGGCGAACCTGGCGGTGGCGGAGGAGGATGGCGTGGTCTTCGTCAGTCAGGTCGAGACGCATGAGACGATCCGCGCCTTCTTCCGGCCCGGCACGCGCGCGCTGTTCCATGCCAGCGGCATCGGCAAGGCCATCCTGGCGCATCGCACGCCGGCGCAGGTGGCGGCGAGCCTGAAGCGCGGTGGGCTGCCGCGCTTCACCGAACACACGCTGGTCGCGCTGCCGGCGCTGCTCACGGACCTGGTGCAGGTGCGCCAGCGCGGCTACGCGATTGATGACGAGGAGCGCAACCTGGGCATGCGCTGCGTCGGCGCCGCCATCTTCAACGAGTTCGGCGAGGCCATCGCGGGCCTCTCGGTCTCCGGCCCCTCCGTCCGCATCACGCCGGAGGCGCTGCCCCGCTTTGGGCCGCTGGTGCGCCAAGCCGCCGACGTGGTGACGCACGCCATTGCCGGGCGGCAGCCGGGAACGGTGGCCTGAGGCTGCCGTCCTCCCGCAGGTTCAGCGCGGCGCGTGTCCCGACTGATCCCCCGCGTGATCTCCGCCCAACGGATCAACGGGCCCGCCGCCTGGCTGCGATCGACACCCTGGCTCGTTGCCGTGGACGCCATTTCACGCCGGGCAGCAGCGGTGCCGGGTCGCGCCTTGGTTTTGGTTCGAGCAGCGCGAGGTACTCCTCGGGCGTCTCGTCCTTCGGCCTGTAGCGACGCAGCCGAGGCAGGCTATCGGGAGGTGGCCGCGACGTGCTGGCGGAAGCGCGGCATCACCTCCTCCGCCAGGCGATGCATCGTCTCCTGCTCCCACGCCCGGTTGGGGCCGCTCCAGTCGAGGCCGGCCATCAGCACGTGGTCGAACGGCCCCGCGCGCTCCCGCAGCGCCACCAGCCGGTCGAGCACCGTCCGCGCCGAGCCGGCGATGACGCAATCCGCGATGATCGCCTCCAGCGTCACCGCCTCGTCGGGCGTCTCGGCGCGCGGCTTCAGGGTCGTCAGCATGCCGGCGCGTCGGGCCAGGATCGACAGGTAGTGGAAATAGTACCGGTTGGCGGAGGCGGCATCGAAGATGCGATCCTGCGCTTCGGCATCGGTGTCGGCGATGCAGAAATTGCGGGCGATCCGCCACTCGGCGCCCGCCACCTCGCGGCCCTTGGCAGCCAGCGCCGTGCGCAGCGTATGCCCATGCCCCTCCAGGATGCGTTCCGCGACGAAGTTCGCGGAGACCACGCCCCAGCCACGCTCGGCTGCCATGCGGACGCCGAAGCTGTCGGCGCTGCGCGCGGTGATCGCGATTGGCGGGTGGGGCCGGCTGAACGGCTTCGGCATGGCACCGATGCCGAATTCCGGGATCACCGCCTGGCTGATCCGGGCGGACCAGGTCGGACCCTCGATGGCGTAGGGCGGGTCCTGGCGCCAGATCTCCAGGATGATGTCGATCGCCTCCAGCATGCGCCTGCCGCGCTGCATCGCATCGGTGTTGCCGAACAATTCCCAGTCGGACGGCAGGCCGCCCGGGCCGATCCCCAGGATCAGGCGGCCTTCGGTCATGTGGTCGAACTGCGCCACCTCGGCGGCGACCATGGCCGGGTGGTGGTTCGGCAGGTTGATCACGCCGGTGGCGAAGGTCAGCCGCGTCCGCGGCGCCAGCGTGGCCATGAACATCAGCGGTGATGCGATCGGCTCCGAGGTCGCTGAGAAATGCTCGCCGACCCAGAGTTCCTCGAAGCCGAGCCGGTCGGCGAGCAGGGATTTCTCCGTGTCCTCGGCCAGCGTCTCGTGCATCGGCCGCTCGGGTGGATGCAGCGGCATCATGAACAGGCCGAGGCGCATCGTGTGTTCCTTGTGCTGTCTGCGGCGCCGCTACAGGCTGAGTCGGCCGATCGCGCCACCCATCGCCGACCATCGGGACCGACAGGTCCGTTCGCCCCAGATGCCGCTGCTGCATGCCGCGTTGCCCTGTCCTGCCACGATGATGCTGGGCCATGCCCGGTGGAGGGGCAAGCGGGCGCAGGCGTCACCCCCGCTGCTGCGCCCGTGCCCGTGGGCCAGGCAGGCCGCCCTGGTCCGCGGTGAACCGGCCGATGAGGCGATGGCGGCCACCCGGGTGCCAGAGGCGCGCGAAGGTGACCGGCACCTCCCCATTCCAGGTCCGGCGCTCCACCACCAGCGCCGGCTCGCCCGCCTCCATGCCCAGCCAGCGGGCGATGCGGGGCGGGGTGCGCGTGGCGAGGATCGCGTGCTCGGCCTCGGTCCAGGCGATGTGGTCCAGCAGCCAGCGGCCGGGCGGGGTGGCGGCGAAGCGCTCGGCTGCGGCGGCGGGCGCGGCGGCCAGGTGGATGCGCCGTTCCTCCAGCTGCACGGGCGCGCCATCGGCCAGGTGGCGGGTGGTCAGCGCGAGCAGCGGCGCACCTTCCTGGACGGTCAGCGCGGCGGCGTCGGCCACGGTTGCGGGGCGGGTCGCGCGGTAGAGGATGTCATGCGCATGGGTGCCGCCGGCGGCTGCGATCTCGGCGCCGATGTCCCAGATCTCGAACACCGCCCGGCCGCGCGCCTCGGGGCTGGCGATGGTGCCGGCGCGGCGGTTGCGGCGCACCAGCCCTTCCGAGGCGAGCTGCGCGATGGCGCGATGCACCGTCATCCGCGACGCGCCGAACAGCGCCATCAGCTCGGCCTCGGGCGGAATGCGCCCGCCGGGCGGGATGCGGCCGGAAAGGATGGCCTGGGCCACGGCGCGGCGGATCTGCCCGTGCATCGGCCCCTGGCCGTCCAGGGTGAAGTCGCTCATGCCGCCAGGATGCGGGCAAGGGCAGCGGCCACGCGCGCCTCGGCGGCGGCACGAAGCGGGTGGCGCCCCGCCTCCACCACGCGCCGACCGCGCACCAGCACGTCGCGGATCGGCGATGTTCGGCTGGCGAAGACCAGCGCGTCCAGCCACCGGTCGCCATCCCGCGCCGCGAGCGCCGGGTGCGCGGGGTCCAGCAGCAGCAGGTCGGCCCAGGCGCCCGGGGTGATCCCGGCCGGGCCGGCGGCCAGGGCCTGCGTGCCGCCCGCCAGCGCAGCCTGCCACAGCGTGCCGGCCGTGGAGGCGCCGCGCGGGGCCAGGGCGTTGCGGGTGCGGTGCGCCAGGCGCTGCGCGTATTCCATGGTGCGGAGCTCATCGGCCGCGCCGATCAGGATGTTGCTGTCGGTGCCGATCCCGAAGCGGCCGGCGGCGTCGCGATAGGGCAGGGCGGCGAAGATGCCGTCGCCGAGATTGCTCTCCGTCACGGGGCACAGGCCCACCACCGCGCCGGCCCGTGCCAACGCGGCCAGTTCCTGCGGTGTGCCGTGGGTGGAATGGATAAGGCACCAGCGCGCGTCGAGGCCCACGGAATTGAGCAGGGCCGCGATGGGCGGCTGGCCCAGGATGGCGCGGCAGGCCTCCACCTCCTTCACCTGTTCCGCCGCATGGATGTGCAGCGGCTCCCCGGCGCGGAGCATGGCGGTGATGTCGTGGATCTCCTCGAAGGTGGCGGCGCGCAGGGAATGGGGCGCGGCGCCGAATGTCGCGCCTTCCAGGCCCGCGATCGCGCGGCGGCTGCCCTCCAGCAGGCGGGCGAAGCCGTCGCGGTCGTTCAGGAAGCGGCGCTGGCCGGGCAGGGGCGGCGCGCCGCCGGCCTCCCCATGCGCGTAGAAGCAGGGCAGCAGGGTGAGCTGGATGCCGGTGGCCTGCGCCGCGGCGGCGATCCGCTCCGCCATCTCGGCCGGGTTGGCGTAGGGGCGGCCCTCGGGATCGTGGTGCAGGTAGTGGAATTCGCCGACGCGGGTGAAGCCGCCCTCCAGCATTTCGGCATAGGCGAGGGTGGCGATGGCCTCCACGTCGTCAGGCGTGAGATGGGCGAGGAAGCGGTACATCACCTCGCGCCAGGTCCAGAAGCTGTCCTCGGCCGGCCCGGCCTGTTCCGCCAGGCCCGCCATGCCGCGCTGGAACGCGTGGGAATGCAGGTTGGGCAGGCCGGGAATGGCGATCGCGTCGTGGCGCTCGCCGCCCTCGCTTTCCGGCCTGACACCGGCGATGCGGCCGGCATCGTCCAGCGTGACCAGCACATCCCGCCGCCAGCCTTCGGGCAGCAGGGCGTGGGCGAAAAGCAGCTTGCGCATCGGTCCGCTCCGAAGCAGATTATGTATATACATTAACGCCGAGGCCAGAGCATAAACGCTGGCACGATCACCGCAAGGACACGCGCATGGCGGGCCTCCCGGCCGATCTGCTGTTCGAGGGCGCAAGGCTGGCCACCATGGCCGGGCCGGGGCTCGGCGTGGTCGAGGATGGGGTGCTGGCGGTGCGCGACGGGCGCATCGTCTATGCCGGGACGCGGGACACCGCGCCCGCCTTCGAGGCAGCGCATCGCGTGCCCTGTGACGGTCTTTGGATCACGCCCGGCCTGGTGGATTGCCACACGCATCTGGTCTTCGCGGGCGACCGGTCGGAGGAATTCGCGCGGCGCCTGGCCGGCGAAAGCTACGCCGAGATCGCCCGCGGCGGCGGCGGCATCGCCTCCACCGTGCGCGCCACCCGCGCGGCGGATGAGGCGACGCTGCTGGCGCTGGGCCTGAAGCGGCTGGATGCGCTGCTGGCCGAGGGTGTCACCACCATCGAGGTCAAGTCCGGCTACGGGCTGGACGAGGAGACCGAGCGCCGGCAGTTGCGCGTGGCGCGCGCGCTGGGCGCACATCGCGCCGTGGCGGTGCGCACCACCTATCTGGGCGCGCATGCCGTGCCACCGGGCGGCGACCGTGCGGCGTATCTCGACCTGGTCTGCGATCGCATGATCCCGGCGCTGGCCGCAGAGGGCCTGGCGGATGCGGTGGATGTGTTCCAGGAGGGCATCGCATTCTCCGCCCAGGAGTGCACGCGCGTCTTCTCCGCCGCCCGCGCCGCGGGCCTGCCGGTGAAATCCCATGCCGAGCAGCTCAGCGACAGCGGCGGCGCCGCGCTGGCCGCGCGCTTCGGTGCGCTCTCGGCGGATCACCTCGAATACTGCTCGGCCGAAGGGGCTGCGGCCATGGCGCAGGCGGGCACCGTCGCGGTGCTGCTGCCCGGCGCCTTCCTGATGCTGAACGAGGCACGGAAGCCGCCCATCGCCAGCTTCCGAGCAGCGGGCGTGAGGCTTGCGGTGGCGACGGATCTCAATCCCGGCTCCTCGCCCATCGCCTCGCTGCGCGTCTCTGCCACGCTGGCCTGCGTGTTGTTCGGCATGACGGTGGAGGAGGCCTGGCGCGGCATGACCATCAATGCGGCCCATGCGCTGGGTTTGCAGGATAGGGTCGGCAGCCTGGAGCCGGGCAAGCGCGCCGACCTCGCCATCTGGTCGGTGGATCACCTGGCGCAGGTGGTGGCGCAGATCGGGCCTTCGCCGTTGCAGGCGCGCTGTCACGGGGGGGTGCTGGCATGACGCTGGTTGCGGGCGCGGTGACGCTGGCCCAGTGGCGGGCGGTGCTGGATGGGGCGACGACGCCGCTGGATGCGGGCGCGCGGCCCGCGGTGGACCGCGCCGCCGCTGCGGTGGCGCGCGTGATCACGGCGGGCGAGACCGCCTATGGCGTCAATACGGGCTTCGGCAAGCTGGCGTCCGTGCGGATCGGCAATGCAGACCTCGCGTCGTTGCAGCGCAACCTGATCCTGTCGCATGCCTGTGGCGTGGGTGTGCCGCTGCCGGCGCCGGTGGTGCGGCTGGTCATGGCGATGAAGGCGGCGTCGCTCGCCCGCGGTGCCTCCGGCGTGCGGTGGAAGGTGGTGCAACTGATCGAGGCGATGCGGGCGCGCGACGTGCTGCCGCTGATCCCGGCCAAGGGATCGGTCGGCGCCTCGGGCGACCTGGCGCCGCTCGCGCACATGACGGCGGCGATGCTGGGGGAGGGCGCGGTGCTGCCGAATGTCCCGGCCGCGCGCGCCCTGGCGCGGGCCGGGCTGGAGCCCATCGCCCTCGGCCCGAAGGAGGGGCTGGCGCTGATCAACGGCACACAGGTCTCGACGGCGCTCGCCCTGGCCGGGCTGTTCGCGGCGCAACGCGTGTTGCAGGCCGCGCTGGTGTCGGGCGCGCTGACGGTGGATGCGCTGCGCGGCTCCGACACGCCCTTCGATGCGCGCATCCACGCGCTGCGCGGCCATCCGGGGCAGCGCGACGTGGCCGCGGCGCTGCGTGGCCTGCTGGCGGGCAGTGCGATCCGCGAAAGCCATCGCCAGGGCGATGACCGCGTGCAGGACCCGTATTCGCTGCGCTGCCAGCCGCAGGTGATCGGCGCGGGGTTGGAGGTGCTGCGCTTCGCCGCCCGTACGCTGGCGACCGAGGCCAATGCCGTCACCGACAATCCGCTGGTGATGGAGGATGGGTCCATCCTGTCGGGCGGGAATTTCCATGCGGAGCCGGTGGCCTTCGCCGCTGACCAGATCGCGCTGGTCCTCGCCGAGATCGGTAATCTGGCGGAACGCCGCATCGCGCTGCTGGTGGACCCGGTGATGTCCGGGCTGCCGGCCTTCCTGGCGCGCGACGCGGGGCTGAATTCCGGGTTGATGATCGCGCAGGTGACGGCTGCCGCGTTGGCATCCGAGAACAAGCAGCGCGCGGCGCCGGCCTCCGTGGACAGCATCCCGACCTCGGCGAACCAGGAGGATCATGTCTCGATGGCGACGCACGCCGCGTATCGCCTGCTGGAGATGGCGGAGAACGCCGCCACGATCATCGGCATCGAGGCCATGGCGGCGGCGGAGGCGCTGGAACATCGCCGCCCGCTGACTTCCTCCGCGCCGCTGGAGGCTGCGCACGCCGCCATCCGCCGGTGCATCCCACCGCTGCTGGCCGACCGCTTCCTGGCGCCCGACATCGCCGCCGCCACCGCGCTGGTGCGCGAAGGCACGCTGGCCGCCGCCGCCGCCCACCCCCTGCCCGAGCTGGACACTGACGCATGAGTCGCATGGCCAACAGCCGCATCGTTACCGCCCCGCACGGCCCGGAGCTGACCTGCAAGAGCTGGGCGGCCGAGGCAGCCATGCGGATGCTGATGAACAACCTGGACCCGGAGGTCGCCGAGCGGCCGCAGGAGCTGGTGGTCTATGGCGGCATCGGCCGCGCGGCGCGCGACTGGGACAGCTTCGACCGCATCGTCGGCAGCCTGAAGGGGCTGGAGCCGGACGAGACGCTGCTGGTGCAGTCGGGCAAGCCGGTCGGCGTGTTCCGCACGACGGAGGACGGGCCGCGCGTGTTGATCGCGAATTCGAACCTGGTGCCGCATTGGGCGACCTGGGAAAAATTCCACGAGCTCGATCGCCTGGGGTTGATGATGTACGGCCAGATGACGGCCGGTTCGTGGATCTACATCGGCAGCCAGGGAATCGTGCAGGGCACCTACGAGACCTTCGCCGAGGTCGGCCGCCAGCATTACGGCGGCACGCTGGCCGGGCGCTGGGTGCTGACGGGTGGGTTGGGCGGCATGGGCGGTGCGCAGCCGCTGGCGGCGACCATGGCGGGCGCCTCCATGCTGGCGGTTGAATGCCAGCCCTCCCGCATCGAGATGCGGCTGCGCACCCGCTACCTCGACACCCAGGCAGCCACGCTGGATGAGGCGCTGGCGATGATCGAGGCCGCGCGCACCGCGGGCCGTGCAACCTCCGTCGGCCTGCTGGGCAATGCCGCGGAGGTGTTCCCCGAGATCCTGCGCCGCGGCATCCGCCCCGACGTCGTCACCGACCAGACCAGCGCGCATGACCCGCTGAACGGCTACCTGCCGGCCGGCTGGACACTGGCCGAATGGGAGGAACGGCGCGAGCGTGACCCCGATGGCGTGGTGCAGGCGGCCAAGCGCTCCATGGCCGCGCATGTGGAGGCGATGCTGGGCTTCCATCGCCTGGGCATCCCCACGCTCGACTATGGTAACAACATCCGGCAGATGGCGCAGGAGGCGGGCGTCACGGATGCCTTCGACTTCCCGGGCTTCGTGCCCGCCTATATCCGCCCGCTGTTCTGCCGCGGCATCGGCCCATTCCGGTGGGCGGCTTTGTCCGGCGACCCGCAGGATATCGTGCGCACCGATGCGAAGGTGCGGGAACTGATGCCGGACGACGCCAATCTGCATCGCTGGCTGGACATGGCGGCCCAGCGCATCGCTTTCCAGGGCCTGCCTGCGCGGATCTGCTGGGTGGGGCTGGGGGACCGGCATCGCCTGGGCCTGGCTTTCAACGAGATGGTGGCGAAGGGCGAGCTCAAGGCGCCCATCGTCATCGGGCGCGACCATCTGGACAGCGGCTCCGTCGCATCGCCCAACCGGGAGACCGAGGCGATGCGCGATGGCTCCGATGCCGTGTCGGACTGGCCGCTGCTGAATGCGCTGCTGAACACCGCCTCCGGCGCCTCCTGGGTCTCGCTGCATCATGGCGGCGGCGTGGGGATGGGCTTCTCGCAGCATGCGGGCATGGTGATCGTGGCCGATGGCACGGAGGCGGCGGCGAAGCGCCTGGCCCGCGTGCTGTGGAACGACCCCGGCACGGGCGTCATGCGTCATGCCGATGCTGGCTATGAATTGGCCATCGAGCACGCCCGCCGCACAGGATTGAAGCTGCCCGCGCTTGGGATCGGGATGTGAGCCGCGCAGCCCGCTTTACAGCGCGCGGGCGCATCCACAGCATGAACCGGCAGGAATGGGACTGACCCGAATGGACCAGGCGACCGCACCGGACCCCGAGGCCCAGGCCTTCGCAGAGGATGGCGCCATTCTGCTGCGCGGCGCCTTCGCCGGATGGGTCGAGCCGCTTCGCGCCGGTATCGAGATGCTGATGGCAGCCCCCGGCCCGTATGAGCGCAGCTACACGCCGAAGGATGGCAGCGCGCGCTTCTTCCAGGACCTGTGCAACTGGCAGCGCATCCCGGAATTTCGCGCCTTCGTCGAGCAGGGGCCGGGAGCCGCCCTCGCACGGCGCCTGACGGGCAGCATCGGCGTGCGCTTCTTCCACGACCATGTCCTGGTGAAGGAACCGGGCACCAGCCTGGTCACGCCCTGGCACCAGGATTCGCCGTATTACTGCGTGGAGGCGGAGCAATGCGTCAGCTTCTGGATCCCACTCGACCCCGTCTCCCGCGACGTCACGCTGGAATGCGTGGCGGGCAGCCATCTCTGGACCAAGGCCCTGAAGCCCAAACGCTTCGACGGCACCGACCTGTACGAGGGCGATGACCGCGAGGAGATGCCCGACATCAACGCGGAGCGTGACCGGCACCGCATCCTGGGCTGGGAGATGCAGCCGGGGGATGCGGTGGCGTTCCACTACCGCACCATGCACGGCGCGCCGGCCAACACCTCCCCGCAGCGGCGGCGGCGCGTGTTCTCCGCGCGCTGGGTCGGCGACGACGCGGTGTTCCGTGATCGCGGCGGCCGCGGCTCCCCGCCGCTGCGTCACCTGACGCTGGCCGATGGCGCGCCGCTCGACGGCGACGAGTTTCCCCGGTTCACCTGAGACCAAGACACGAGAGGCAGAGACGACAATGCAGAGACGCATGATGCTCGGTTCGGCTGCGGCCGCGACCCTCGCGACTCCGGCGCTGAGCCAGGGCCGCATCGAGTGGCGCATGGTCACCATCTGGCCGCGCAACCTGCCCGGCCCGGGCGTGGCGGCGCAGCGCTGCGCCGACCGCATCGGGCAGATGTCGGGCGGCCGGCTGACGGTGCGCCTGTTCGCTGCCGGCGAGGTGGTGCCGCCGGCCGGCGCCTTCGACGCGGTGGCGGCGGGCACGGCCGATCTGTACCATGGCGTGCCGTCCTTCTGGATTTCCAAATCCCCCGGCATCGGCTTCTTCGGCAGCTTCCCCTTCGGCCTTACGGCCTATGAGCGCCAGGGCTGGATGCTGCATGGCGGCGGCCAGGCCATGTATGACGAGATGTATGCCCGCTTCGGCGTGAAGGGCTTCATCGTCGGCGACAGCGGCCCGCAATGGATGGGCTTCTTCAAGCGCGAGATGAACAGCCTCGAGGATTTCCGCGGCCTGCGCTACCGCACCGCGGGCCTGGGCGGGGAGATGTTCCGCCGCGCCGGCGCCTCCGTCGTCTCGCTGCCGGCTGGGCAGATCTTCGCCGCGCTGCAATCCGGCACGATCGACGCGGCGGAGTTCGTCGGTCCCTTTTCGGACCTGCCGCTCGGCCTACACCAGGTGGCCAAGAACTACTATTTCCCGGGCGTGCAGGAGCCTTCCTCGGCCGAGGAAATCGGCATCAACATGGGCAAGTGGAACGCCCTGCCGGATGACCTCAAGGCCATCGTGCGCTTCTGCGCCCTGTCGCTGCACGAGGAGACCACCACCGAGTACGACGTGCGCCACCCGATCGCGCTGAACGAGCTGGTGACGCGCCACGGCGTGGTGGTGCGGGAGGTGCCGCGCGACATGCTGGTCGCCTTCGGCAATATCGCGGGCGAACTGCTGGCCGAGTTGCGCGCCCACCAGGACCCGCTGGTGAAGCGCATCGCCGACAGCTACGCGGAATTCCGCAACCGCAGCGCCGCCTACATGCTGCAATCCTACGCGGGCAACTTCAATTCGCGCGCTCTGCCGATCCGCTGGGGCTGACACGCTTGCGCCTCCTGCTCCGCGTCGCCGATGCGCATGACGCCGTGACCAGTCGCCTGGCGCAGGGCGTCAAGTGGCTGGCGCTGGCCGTGGTGCTGGTGCAGTTCATCGTCGTGGTGCTGCGCTACGCCTACGGCTCCTCCTTCGTCTGGATGCAGGAGAGCGTCATCTACGTCCACGCCACTCTGTTCATGCTGGCCATCGGCTATACCTGGCTGGTGGACCAGCATGTGCGCGTCGACGTGTTCTACGCGGGCTGGACGGTGCGGCGGCAGGCGGCGGTGGATTTGGCCTGCGTGGTCCTGGCCGCATTGCCCTTCTGCGCGCTGGTGATCTGGGCTTCCTATGACTACGCGCTGCGGTCCTGGATGCAGGATGAGGGACCGATGGCCCTGGGCGGCGTGCCCTTCGTGCCGGCGCTGAAATCGCTCATCCCCGTCATGGGCGTGCTGCTGGGGTTGCAGGCCATCTCGGTCGCCATCCGCTGCGTCGCCGTGCTGACCGGCGATGCACCCACGCATTTCCCGCACCGCCAGCGGCAAGGTGACGCATGAGCACCGCCGCCATCGGGCAGGTCCTGGACCTGCTCATGTTCGCCTCGCTGTGCGCGCTCATCCTCACCGGGATTCCGGTGGTGTTCCTGCTGGTGGGCTGCGCCATCGTCTTCGGCACGCTCGGCATCCTGTTCGGCGTGTTCGATACCTTCCTGCTCGGTGCGCTGGCGCAGCGCATCTTCGGCACGATGACGGGCGAGACGCTGGTCGCCATTCCGCTTTTCGTCTTCATGGGCATCATGCTCGAACGCTCCCGCATCGCGGAGGAACTGCTGGAGGCGATGGGGCGGCTTTTCGGCACGGTGCGCGGGGGGCTTGCGATCAGCGTCTCCGTCGTCGGTGCGCTGCTCGCGGCCTCGACCGGCATCGTGGGGGCGACCGTCGTCACCATGGGGCTGATCGCGTTGCCGGCGATGCTGCGGCGGGGATATGACAAGCGCTTCGCCTGCGGCACGGTCTGCGCTGCCGGCACGCTCGGTCAGATCATCCCGCCCTCCACTGTCATGGTCATCCTGGGCGAGGTGATTTCCGCCGCCTATCAGCAGGCGCAGCTCGCGCAGGGCATGTTTTCCGTGCAGACCGTCTCGGTCGGGCAGCTCTTCGCGGGATCCATGGTGCCTGGCCTGATGCTGGTGGGGCTCTATATCCTGTACCAGTTCGTCCTGTGCCTGCTGCGGCCCGAGATGGGTCCGGCCATGCCGCCCGAGGAAGCCGAGGGCATCACCACCGCGCAGATCCTGCGCGCGCTGCTGCCGCCCATCATCCTCGTGATCGCGGTGCTGGGGTCCATCCTGGCCGGCGTCGCCACGCCGACCGAGGCGGCGGCGGTCGGGGCCATCGGCGCGACGCTGCTGGCGGGGCTGCGCCAGGAGGGCGGTCGCCGCTGGCCGATCTGGTTGGCGGGCCTTTCGGCCGTGGCGCTGGTCGCGCTGGGCCTGATGTTCGACATGCGCCTCGGCCGGCAGGCGCCGCCGCTGGCCGACCGCATCGCCATCGGCGTCGCCGGGTTGCTGGTGGTGGTGCTGGCGGCGGGGGTCGCGCTGGCCCTGTGGCGCACCTTCCGCGGCGGCGTGCTGGGCCAGGTCTCGCACAGCACCATGACGATCACGGCGATGATCTTCGCCACCCTGATCGGCGCAACGCTGTTCTCGCTGGTGTTCCGCGGGCTCGGCGGCGACGAGACGGTGAAGGAACTGCTCGCTCTGATCCCCGGCGGGCCGACGGGCGCGCTGGTCGCCGTGATGATGCTGATTTTCCTGATGGGCTTCTTCCTCGACTTCGTGGAGATCACCATCATCGTCGTGCCCATCGTTGGGCCGGTGCTGCTGGCCATGGGGATCGACCCCATTTGGCTGGCCGTGCTGATCGCGCTGAACCTGCAGACCTCCTTCCTCACGCCGCCCTTCGGCTTCTCCCTGTTCTATCTTGGCGGGGTGGTGCCGCGCGGGGTCGGCACCGCCGACATCTATCGCGGCGTGGTTCCCTATGTGTGCCTGCAATTGCTGGCGATTGGCCTGGTGATGGCCTTTCGGGCGCTGGCGACCTGGCTGCCCGCGCTGCTGTTCTGATCAGGTCCGGGAGGAGCGGGCGACGCCGGGTGCAACGTCAGACCCCCGCCATTCGAGCCTCGGCGGGGACATTGTGGAAGAAGCAGTCTGGGCAGTTTCCGGTTCTCCGCGGGTGCAGCGCCTTGGGAGGGCGGCTGATCCCGTGGCTCTGCATGGTCTGCTGCCGGTTCCACGGGTTCGGAGGTGCGCCTGAACCGGTGAAGCTTGGGCATCACCTGGTCATTGCCGGGCAAGGCATGCCGCGGGCTTCTGTCGGTCTTCCGCATCCAGCGCCGCAGAACGCTCTTCGCGATATCGAGGTCGCGCCGGCGGCGACGCACGTCGTTCAGTGAGGCGCCCTGACGCACCGCAAGCGCCACCTCGCTGCGAGTCCGATGTTCACAACACCGTTCCAAGGATCAACGTCCGTATCCTTTTCCAAGGCGATCAATGACGCTGAGAGGTCTGGAGCGAGGCAGATTAGCCGCTTGGCTGCGCGCATGTAGCTCATGCAGAACGACCTCGCCACCGGACGCACGCTGCAGGGTCAGCTGCCGCCTGAAAAGCTCCCGTGATCCTGGATGCTGCCCGATGAGCACGATGCTGGACTGGGTAAGACCTTCGGCAATCAAGCGCAGCATGAGATCGGCCGAGGACGGGTCGAGCGTATCCGTCGCATTTCCCAGCACGATCCAGCGCGGACGCAGAAGAAGGATCCGCGCGAAAGACAAGCGCTGAACCTCCGCCGGGCTGAGGATATGCGTCCAGTCGGCCACTTCGTCCAACCGTGGCGCAAGCGATGCGAGGCCGACGCCGGACAGGGTGGCTCTTAGCGTCGCATCGTCGTGACAATCTGCCGCCTGCGGAAAGGCAAGCGCCTGGCGCAGGGATCCTTGCGGCAGGAAAGGCCATGGACCGACTGCGATCATGTCACTGTCGACGGGCAGCTCGACTTGGCCGCGCCCCCAGGGCCAGATGCCAGCCAGGACCCGGAACAGCGCGGTCGTCGCCTCGGGGTCGCCATCAACCAGCACGCGCTCGCCCGGCCCAATCGTCAGCGAGAGATCGGACAACATCGCAGTCCCGTCGGCGGCGGCGACCCACAGTTCCCGCACGCTGATCGGCGATGCCGGTGCGCGGTTCAGCTGAATTGCAGTCTCCCCCGTGCGTGCAGCGTCCGCGGTGGCGGTGCGGACCGCCTCGTCAAGTAACAGGACGCGTTCCACCGAAGCCCGCCAGCCAGCGATCGCTGCCAGATTGTCGACAGGCCAGGACAAGGCTGCCGTGACCTGCTGGAACGCCTGCCCCGACTGCACGAGGCGACCAAGCGAAAGCGTGCCCTCAAGGAACCGTGGCACGCCGACAAGAACGGGAAGCACGCTGGCGAGGGCGACATAGCCCGATGAGAAGGCCATCAGCCGGGCCAGACCCACGGACTGCTCGCGCCAGGATCGTGCCATGGTCTCGAAGACGCCCCTCAGCCGCGTGCGTTCCTGAGGTTCACCGCGCGCGACAGCGATAGGCTCTCCACGCTCATGGGATCGCACAAGGCTGAAGCGGAATTCGGCCTCCCGTGTCTGCCGTGTATCGGTTGCGCGCACGAGCGGGCGGCCCAGCAGGTAGGCGACAACCGCGCCGGCACCGGCATAGCCGAACGCCAGGACGACGAGGTGGCCGGGCACGTCCATACCTGCAATACGGACCCACCCTGAGAGGGACCAAAGGATGCCGATGAAGGTCACCAGCAGAAGCACGCAGTAGAACAAGGTGCTGACAAGATCGACTGCCGCCTCGGTCGCGATCCGGATATCCTCGGCAATGCGCCCGTCCGGATTGGCGTGGTCGCCTGGGATACGGTCGGCCTGATAGTGCCGCGCATCCTTCATCCAGTCTCCGATGACCCGCGCCGTTAGCCAGCGCCGCCAGTCAAACTGTAGCCACCGGCGAACCGCCAGATGCGCCGTGTTGGTCGCCATCGTGCCCAGCAGAATGAGGACGAAAATTCCGATTTGGCTGGTGGCGCGGGATGTCGAGCGTCGTTCCAACGCATCGAATAGGTCGGCCGTCCAAATGTTCAGCCTGATCACCAATGCAACTTGGGCGACCACGAGGAGTGCGAGCATCAAGCCCAGCAAGCGCGGCCGCCAGCGCTGCCGCTCTGTCCAATAGGGCCCCGCAAGCCTGACGAAGTCGCGGAAGAACCGCCTCGTCCGACTGAATTCGACGGTGCGGTTCATGGCTCCCTGCACCCATTCTCATTTCCGCCCAGGCTGGACCAAGACGACGTGAAACGGAAGCGGCGCTGTAGACGACCGTGCCGACAATCCTTCCAGCTCCAACGTCAAGGCCATGAC
>NZ_JBNXUN010000016.1:0-100559 GCF_050563525.1 Falsiroseomonas sp. HC035 | reverse complement strand
GGTTCTGTCGCAGTTGCTGAAGGCCGAGATGGCCGAGCGGGAGGTCCGCTCCATCGCCTACCAGCTCAAGGCCGCACGGTTCCCGACCTACAAAGACCTGACGGGCTTTGACTTTGCCAGCAGCCAGATCAACGAAGCCCTGGTGCGCCAACTGCATGCCGGTGCTTTCATGGAAAAGGCCGACAACGTCGTGCTGGTCGGCGGGCCAGGCACCGGCAAGACCCACGTCGCCACCGCGCTTGGCGTCCAGGCGGTCGAGCATCACCGCAAGCGGGTGCGGTTCTACTCCACGGTGGAACTGGTCAACGCCCTCGAGCAGGAGAAAGCCGCCGGAAGGACAGGTCAGATTGCCGCCCGCCTGCTCCATACCGACCTGCTGATCCTCGACGAACTTGGATATCTGCCGTTCAGCGCCTCGGGCGGTGCCTTGCTGTTTCACCTTCTCAGCAAGCTCTACGAGCAGACCAGTGTCGTCATCACCACCAATCTCAGTTTCAGTGAGTGGGCGGCGATCTTCGGTGATGCCAAGATGACGACGGCGCTCCTCGATCGGCTCACCCACCACTGCCACATCCTGGAGACCGGCAACGACAGCTTCCGCTTCAGGAACAGCTCCGCAACCCAGGCCCATCGTGAAAGGAAGCCACAGCCCACCTGACAGAATCCGAGAACCCCGCATCCCCACAACCCGGGTCAGATCCTCGTGGCAACCCCGGGTCAGCTCTCAGTGGCAATCAACATTCTACCTGCAGCACAACACCCTGCGCTTTGCCTCGCCGATCACCCGCGTGACCCAGGTGATGCGGCGGGAGGGCGCGCGTTGGATGGCCGAGGCGACCTTTGATCCGCTCGACCGGGTCCGCGCCGGCGTGCTGGAGGGGCTGCTGGCGGCGCTGGCCGGCTCGGTCAACACGGTGCGGGTCTGGGACTGGCGGCGGGAATACCGTAGTGGCGATCCGCGCAGCCAAGGCGACGTGCCGACCGGGCCGTACTCTTTCAGCGACGCCACCATCTTCACGGACGGCACCGGCCTGGTGGTGGGGTCGGGCAGTCCTTCGCTTGCAGCCGGCGCGGCCCGCGGGGCGCTCAGCATCCAGGTCCAGGGCTTCTGGCCCGGCACGGTTGCCGTCGGTGCCGGCGATTACTTCGGGCTGAACGGTCGGCTCTACATGGCGACCCAGGCGGTGACCGCCTCCGGCACCGGCACCGCGACCATCCCCATCGGGCCGCCGCTTCGCGCCGCGGCCGCGGTATCGGAGCCACTCGTGCTGACCCAGCCCACCGTGGCGATGCGGCTGATCTCCGATGATGAAGCGATCAATCCAACCCGCCCCGGCCGCTTCACCGCGATCACGATCCGCCTCGAGGAGGTGCTCTGATGTCCGGCATCACCGCCACGCCGCGGCTGTCGCTCCAGGCGGCCGCGGCCGCCACCGCGCCGGTCGCCACGCCGATCATCCTGGTCGATCTCGACTTCGCCTCCGGCCCCTTTCGCGCCTGGACGGGGCTCGGCCAGCTGGACTGGGCGGGGATGGTGTTCGAGGGGGTCGGTTCGCTCGGTGCGGTCGGCGAGATCGAGGAGACCACCGAGATCCGCGCCGTGCGGCTGACGCTCACGCTGTCACCGGTGCCGCAGGAGGTGGTGGACATCGCGCTTGCCGAGCGGAGCTTTCGGCTGCGCACCGCCCGCCTCTGGGGTGGGCTACTGGATGCCGAGGGCGCCTTCGTCGCCGACCCCTTTCCTCTCTGGGCCGGACTGATGGACACCATGGAGGTGGTGGACGGCGCCGAGCCGCGGGTCTCGCTCGCCTGCGAGAGCCGCCTGGTCGACCTCGAGCGCGCCGAGGTGCGCCGCTACACCGATGCCGATCAGCAGGCCGAATACCCGGGCGACCGCTTCTTCGAGTACGTGCCCGCCCTGCAGGAGGCGCAGATCACCCTGCCGGCGTCGTGACCCGGCGCCCGGATTGGCCTGGCCGGCTGGCAGCCCTGCTGTCGGCGGTCGAGGCGCGGCCGTTCGATGCCCGCCGCTGGAACTGTGCCCGATTTGCCATGGCCGCGATTGAGGCAGTGACCGGGGAGCGGCCCTGGGTGCGGGTGCGGCCCTCCCTGGAAGCATCGGCCGACAGCGCTGGCTTCCCGCGCATCCCGCCGACCTTCACCCGGGCCGGTGACGTCGTGCTAGCCGGCGATCCCGCCCGCCTCGGCGTGGTCGTGGATGGCGGCCGCGCTGCCTTCGTCGGACCGCGCGGGCTGCTGCGCCAGGCCATCACCACCTGCACCACCGCCTGGAGGATCGGCTGATGCCGGCTGCCGTCCCCCTCGTCGCGGTGCTCGCCGGCGGCATCGCCTCAGCCGCGGTCGGCGGCGGCATCATTGGCGCCGTCGTCGCCGCGGGTGCCGCCTTCGTCGTCTCCTCCATCGGCCAGAGCATCTTCCCGACCAAGCGAGCCTCCTCCACCGCCGCCGCCGCGGCGGCCGCGAACACGCTCACCAGCACCGCCGCGACCCGCACCCAGTCCTTCCGCCAGGCCATCACCGAGCACCAGATCGTCCTTGGCCGGGTCAAGGTCGGCGGGCCGATCGTCTTCATTCACTCGGCCACCGACGATGCCGGGCGGGAGGATGGCTACTTCTACGCCGTGGTGGTGATGGCCGCGCACAGGGTGCGTGCCATCGGTGAGGTCACACTCGGCGACAAGGTCGAGACGGATGCCAGCTTCGCCGGCCTGGTGCGGGTGGACCGACACCTCGGCGATCCTGGCCAGGCGGCCAACGCCAACCTCGTGGCCGAGACCGGCGGCAAGTGGACCAGCGCCCATCGCGGCCAGGGTCGGGCCTATATCGCGGTCCGGCTCAAGATCACCGCCGAGGCCTTCCCCGCCGGCCCGCCCAATATGGCGGCCATTGTCGAGGGGGCTGATACTATCCTGGATCCCCGCACCGGGATCACCGGCTGGTCGGACAACCCGGCGCTGTGCCTGGCCTGGTATATCACGGCGCCCTTCGGCTGGCGGGCCACCTGGGACGACATCGACATCCCGTGCCTGATCGCCGCTGCCAATATCTGCGACGAGATCATGAGCCGGCGCGGTGGCACCGCCGAGCGCCGCTACACCTGCAATGGCACGCTCTCGCTGGCCGAGGGCAAGATCGCCATCACCGAAAAGCTGGTCGCCGCTATGGCCGGGGCGCTGGTGGTCTCGGGCGGGCGGTTCTTCATCCATGCCGGGGGGCCAGTGCTGCCGGTGGCGACGCTCACCTCCGACGACCTGCGCGGCGACGTCACCATCCAGGGCAGCCGGGCACGGCGAGACCTCTTCAACGGGGTGCGCGCCGTTTACGTCGAGCCCTCGGCCAACTGGCAGCCTACCGACGCGCCGCCACTGCTGGCCAGCAACTACGTCGCCGAGGATGGCGGCGAGGCGATCTACACCGACCTCGAATTTCCGCTTACGACGTCGGTCTCGACCGTGCAGCGGCTGATGAAGGTGGCGCTGGAGCGGAATCGCCGCCAGCGCACTGTGGCCTTCCCGGCCAACCTCTCCGCCCTGCGGCTGCGGCCCTGGGAGGGCGCGACGGTGGCGCTCGACCGGCTGGTGCCGTTCCCGGCGAGGATTACCGGCTGGAGCCTGGCGCAGGACGGCGGCGTCGATCTGGTGCTGGCCGAGGAAGACAGCGCGGTCTGGGACTGGAACCCGGCCGTGGACGAGCGCGCCACCGGCGACAGCCCATCGGTGGTGCTGCCCAATCCCGGGCGCATCGCCGCACCCGCCAGCATCACCGTCGGCACGCCGTTCACCAGCAGCTTCGCCGCGCTGGCGGTCTTCTGGTCGCCGGTCGGCTCGGCCTATCTCGTTGGCTACGAGGTGGAGTTCCTGCCGGCCTCGGTTGCCGTGTGGCAGGGCTACGGGGCGGGTCTGGGCGCCACCGCGGCGGTGATCCCCACCGCCGAGCCAACCGCTTTCCGGGCGCGCGCAGTGGCGCGCAGTGGCGCGGTGTCGGGCTGGCGCACCGCCCCGGTGCCGGCCGCCGTCTCGGCGCCGACGGCGACCGGCATCACCGGCGGCGTGCGCCTGTCCGGCGGCTTTCCCGCGGATGCCGTGCGGCTGCAGGTGTTCGAGGCATCTTCGAACAGCCTGGCCGCCGCCACCAAACTGGCCACCGAGCCGACCTCGCTGTTCTGGGATCGCACCGGTCTCACCGCAGGCCAGACCCGCTGGTACTGGCTCCGAAGCGTCTCGGCCGAGGGCAACGTTTCGGCCTTCGCCGGCCCGGTCACCGCCACCGCATTTTAGGAGGCCCGCCATGCCGGCGCGCATCGACGACCTGCTGGTCCTCAACGTCAACCTCAACAAGAGCGACTTCGCGAAGTATCTGCGCGACCGCGAGGCCGTGCTGCCGAATGATTTCGGCGGGCTCGGCGATGGCGTGGCTGATGACCGCACTGCCATCCAGGTCGCCTTCGATCGCGCCGGCGCGGACCAGAAGTTCGCGATGATCCCGCCCGGCACCTGGAACGTGTCCGGCACCGTCACCCTGCCGGGCGGGGCGCGTGGCCTGATCATGCAGGGTACCATCCGCTACACGGGCACGGCACCCACCTCCGTGCTGGTGCTGGGCGATGGCGGCACCATCCGGAATGCGGAGAAGCTCTATACCGGGCTGAACGTGATCCGTCAGACGCTGTCCGACTGGTCCTCGGAGGCGGACATCGGCATCACCGTGCGCAACGTGGATGCCAGCCAGATCGAGCTGCGCCGCGTCGAAGGCTTCACCATCGGCATGCGCACCCTCGGCGACGGCCGCGGCGTGGAGGACAGCACCTTCACGCTGGGGCGCATCGTCAACAACCGCATCGGCCTCGACATCTGGTGCGCCACCGCCACGGCCTGGAACACCTCGATCCGCTATTATGGCGGGCACTTCGCCCAGGCGACCGGGGTGAATGCTGCGCAGGACCGCTTCGGGGTGCGCT
This sequence comes from Falsiroseomonas sp. HC035, assembly GCF_050563525.1. Classification (NCBI taxonomy): domain Bacteria; kingdom Pseudomonadati; phylum Pseudomonadota; class Alphaproteobacteria; order Acetobacterales; family Roseomonadaceae; genus Falsiroseomonas; species Falsiroseomonas sp. HC035. The sequence goes on along the minus strand of NZ_JBNXUN010000016.1, from coordinate 95,581 downwards.
TCGGGAATGAGGCCGGCGCCTATTCCAACCACAACCGCCACGTCTTTGACGCGCCAAACTTCGAACTGCGGCAGGCTGGCAGCAACAGCGCCATCCCCTTCCTGAACCAGACCTCGGGCTCTGCCATCATCGCGCGGAACATGCGCATGGAGGCCTGCTCGCCGCTGGCAGCGCGGCACACCGCCGGGGCGCAGGACTGCGAGTACGATATCGCCTGGACCAACACCTACCTGGTTGGCATCGACTACACGGCGACAGCCAATCGCTGCGGCAATGCGGTGATCAACCGGCATCGCGCGCCGGCGTCGCGGTTCCAGCGGTTCCTCGCGGGGGTGCCGAACACCCGGGCGGCGGCGTTTCGCCAGTCCGCGACCGAGGTGGGTGTCGAGGGACTGATCACCGTCGCGACCTCGACCACCACCGCGACCTTCATGGCGGATTTCTGCTTCAACGGGCTGGCGGACGTGACCCCGACCGACCGCGCCGTGACGCTGGCGGCAAACCGTGGGCTGGGGTGGATGCTGGATACCTCCCAGGCGAAGGAGTTCGCCCTGGCGCATTGGCTGACGAGCGGCGCCTCGGGTGGGCGGCTCTTCGTGCGCGTTTTCGACGGCGCGGGGAACGTTCGCGAGGACATCGCGGGCGATGTGCTGGCCTCGATCACCACGATGCAGTGGAACGGGCCTGCCAAGGGCTGGAACGCCGGCGCGCCGATGGACGATGCGAACTTCAATCGGCGCCAGACCATCCGTGTCGGCGCGGCGGTGGCCTATGCGCAGGTGGGGGTGATCGGCTTTGATGGGCCGATCGACCTACAATCGCTGCGGCTCTACGGGCTGCCGGAGGCCGCGCCCGCGGTGCTGAACGGCACGCCACTGCTGACGGGGGCGCTGTTCGGCTCAGGGAGGCGGGAGTTCGCGGCGGAGGTGTCCTGGGATCTGCCGAGCCTGGCGCCGGGGGCAACGGCGCTGCTCGATGTCACGGTGAACGGGTCGCGGGCGGGCGACCTGGCAACGGCGTCGCTGGTGTCGTCGACGCGGTTCATCGAGCTCGATGCGGCGGTGTGGTCGAACAACACGGTGCGGGTGATGGCGCGAAACATCTCGGGCGCGACGTTCGATCTGGCTGCGGCCACGCTGTCGGTCGGGGTGGTGAAGCGGCGGGTGCCGTGAGTGGCTGTTCAAGAGGAGGCGATGCCGCCGTGCGGGAGAGCAGACGCATTCCCGCGATGGCAAGGGTGACGTCCCCGTGCTGTTGGGTTATCCGGCGTCGCATGCTCAGTTCATGGGCGTTTGCACAAGGACATCGCCGACATGAATGGCATTGATGAAAAGCTCCGACCCGTTCTGGCAGAGGTGCTGCGCCGCAATCCAGGCGAGGCAGAGTTTCATCAGGCCGTGCGAGAAGTGCTGGAAAGCCTTGGACGTGTTGTTGCCAAGCACCCGCACTATCTGAGTGATGCCCTGATCGAGCGCATCTGCGAGCCAGAACGCCAGATCATCTTTCGGGTGCCCTGGACCGACGACAAAGGTCAGGTCCACATCAACCGTGGCTTCCGCGTGCAGTTCAACTCGGCCCTCGGCCCCTACAAGGGGGGGCTGCGCTTCCATCCGTCGGTCAATGTCGGCATCATTAAATTCCTCGGCTTCGAGCAGATCTTCAAGAATGCTCTGACCGGCATGCCGATCGGGGGCGGTAAGGGCGGTTCCGACTTCGACCCCAAGGGCAAGTCCGATGCCGAGGTCATGCGCTTCTGTCAGTCTTTCATGACCGAGCTGTATCGGCATCTTGGCGAATACACCGACGTGCCAGCAGGCGACATCGGCGTGGGTGGGCGCGAGATTGGCTACATGTTCGGCCAGTACAAGCGCCTGACCAACCGCTACGAGGCCGGCGTGCTGACGGGCAAGGGCTTGGCCTACGGCGGATCCCGCGCCCGCACGGAGGCGACGGGCTATGGGGCCGTCTATTTCGTGCAACGGATGCTGGGCACCAGGCGCAGCGAGCTGGCGGGCAAGCGCGTCATCATTTCCGGCTCGGGGAACGTCGCGATTTATGCGATGGAGAAGGCGCTCGAGTTCGGCGCCCGGATCGTCGCCTGCTCGGACAGCAGCGGTTACGTGGTGGACGAGGGCGGGATTGACCTTTCCCTCCTCAAGCAGATCAAGGAAGTCCGGCGCGAGCGCATCGCCGAGTATGTGCGGCTGCGGGGAACGGGTGCGCATTTCATTGCGGGCGGCTCGGTATGGGACGTGCCCTGCGACGTGGCCCTGCCCTGCGCCACGCAGAACGAATTGTCCGGCCGCGATGCCGGGACGTTGGTGCGCAATGGGGTCGTGGCCGTCGCCGAGGGCGCGAACATGCCGTGCACACCGGAAGCGGTTAAGGTCTTCCAGGATTCGGGCATGCTGTTCGCGCCGGGCAAGGCCGCGAATGCCGGCGGTGTTGCCACCTCGGCCCTCGAAATGCAGCAGAACGCGTCGCGCGACAGCTGGACCTTCGAGCAGGCGGAGGCGCGGCTCATGCAGATCATGAACGACATCCATGATCGCTGCCACGCGACAGCCGAGGAATACGGCGCGAGCGGCAACTACGTCCTGGGGGCCAACATCGCCGGCTTCGTCCGGGTGGCCGACGCGATGCGAGCGATGGGCGTGATTTAAGACATCTGCCGCCTCAACTTCGAGGTGTGTAGCGCGGAACTGGACGAGCCGGGTGAACGCGTTCACCGCGCGGTCCCAAAGGGGCGAAAGGCCTCTGCCGAAGCAGCGCCTGACGCCCCTTAATCCCGGCGGCCCTGGCTGTATGGATCCGCAGCTCCGCCTGCGCGATCCACTTCGATGAGCCCGGATTGGTGGCCGCTGCAAAGCTGCGCCTGCAGCGTGCCGCGGCGGCGCAGCACGCGCAGGGCGCGCAGCAGCAGACGCGCGTCGCCGGTCTTGGCACCACAAACGGTTGCCCCGCGGCTCCAGGGCGAGGCGGAGCCGAGATGATCATGGAGCAGGGAGGCCACGAGACCTGGCGTCCGGTCCTCCACCGGGACAGCGCGCAGCCCGTGCAGCGCGCGATTGGCCGCGCCCGTCGCGAGGACCCCTGCCGCACAAGCCTTCGCCATCCAGCAGATCACGTCAACGACTGGCACCGTCAGCGGCCTGAGGTCATGGGCCGCGTATTGGAGCACCACGTCGTCCGGCTCCGCGCGGCCATGCCGGAGCAGTCCTGCGACACGGCCAACGCCAGTGACCACGCCGGGTATCGAGGGATCTGCTGCCAGCATCGCGCCGAAGCTTGCCGCTCCGAACAGGCGTATCCCCCGGGTCGCGGCGCGGCGCGCCTCCCCTGGCTCCATGCGTGTCTCCGGGTCGAGAACCCCGTCCACGATCCCGACCAGGGCCGGCCCAGGCAGCGTGTCGAGGTCGCCGCGGCGGAGCGGAGGCCGGTAGTCGGCGGTCAACAGTCGCCGCGCCTCCACCCACGGAAGGCTTGGACCCAGGAAGACGATGGGCAACCAGGACAACGGGCGAGCGCCGCATTCCGGCGCCCTGGGCGCAGGCCGATCCATCCCCGGCTAGGGCCGAGGGGCGGGTGTGCCGGCGTCCTGGCGCAGCACCTGCGCCAGGACGCCATCCAGGCAGTGCAGCAGTCCGTCCAGGTCCGGCCGCCTGGCGACCTCCACCGCGCGCCAGGGAAGCGACCGCATGGCCCGGGCGACCCGCGGGCTCAGCGCGATCCCGGTGATGCCGCGGCACGCCTCCTCCAGCCGGGCGCTCGTGACGAGCTCGCCGAAGCGCTCCGCCGCGCGGGCCGAGAGGAAGGGCGCCAGTCCGATTGCGCCGGCGTGGAGGGCCGCCCGCGCACGCGGCGTCAGCCCGCCAGCCGGCCGGGCGGCATAGACCACCGTCCGCTCCACCATGATCCCTTCGGATGCCAGCGCCGCGCGGAGGTCGCACGCCGCCTCTGCGCCGCTGAGATAGGCCACCGGCCCGCCACGCGGGTCGAGGTGGGCGCGGGCCAGCCGCAGCAGGTCCACGGCGTCGCTGCCCGGCGCCGCCTGGACTCGCGCGAGGCCGGCGCGCCGAAGCGGGCTCGCGGTGGCGGAGCCAACGGCCAAAACCAGCCGGGGTGCGGAGGCACCGGATGCAAGTCCCCCGAGGAGCGCAGCCGCCGCGTTCGCCGAGGTCAGCAGCACAGCCTGCCGCGCCTCCAGCACCGCCGGGTCCCACGCGCGAGCCTCAATCTCCAGCATCGGCTCGACGAGGCATCCGATGCCGCGTGCGCGCAGCCGGGCGGCCAGCCGCCCGGCCTGGTGGCGCGGGCGGGTGACCAGCGCGCGCAGGGGGAAGGCGTCCCCCAGCGCACGGCCGCTCACTCCGGTGGGGGCGCGACGCGCAACACAGTCAAGCGTCGGAGCCGCCCGTCCCCCGCCGGCCAGTCGATGGACTGACCCTCTGACATGCCGATCAGCCCGGCACCCACCAGCGAGAGGATGGAGATGCGTCCTTCTGCAAAGTCGGCCTCGGGCGGCAACACCACCTGGAACCGTCGCTCTTCGCCAGTCGTCGCGTCGCGGTACTCGACGAACGAACCAATGGCCACGGTTCCGGCAGTTACCTGGCCTGCGGGCACGACATCGGCGCGATCCACTTCCTCAGCCAGCAGGCGCGCGACCAGCGGGCTACGTTTGGCAATCGCCCCCGCCAAGCTGGAGAGTCGGTTATTGTCCTCCTCCGACATTAACAGGGGCGGGCGCAGATCCTGCGAAGTGGCTTCTTCATTCATAGGGTTCATCCTCTCGGATTGTGGCGTTGTCCGCGAATGCGACGTCCCCTGAAGACGGCGCGAGAGCTGTATCTAGATTATTCGCTCCGGAACTCTCAAGATCGTTCCGGTTTCAGTGAGAGCGTGACGCCGGCTATGGTTGCGTGCTGCGGCGATACCCCGGCATCCCACTGGACACGATGGCCCAGCCGGTCCCGGGCTAGGAACCCACGACCAAACTACACCCATGCGCCAAGCGACGCTTGAAGTTTGCTTTTGTCCACGACATGACGCCACGGTATCCGAGGGGTAGGACCGGTCAAGCCGCGGTCGCAGGCTTTGGTCGCTCGCCCCTCCGACGCTCACTCTGATCTTGGCCTCAATGGTCCAGTCGCACTGTGACCGGTGGACGGCAAGTCCGAGGTGCCGCGTCCGCTTCAGCTGCGCAGGACACTGCGTCCGCTATCCCGACGGTTTCGGCGCGGGCGAGCAATCGGCCAGCGCGTGATCGAACGGGTCTTCCACGCGTGGAAAACGGCAGGCTCGGCCAGTTACGACAGCGCTGGATCGGCGGCGCCGGTGGGCGCAGGCTGACGATCATGGCACAGGCAGCGAGACCCCAATCATTCCGGTGGCGATGGGCTACGTCGCTGCCGTGGTCGGGCTGGCGCTGTTCCTGCTCCCGCCCAACGGTGAGATGCCACGTTCGTACCAAGTCGTCCTAACAGGCTTCGCGCTCGCCCTCTGGAGTTTCTCCGACGGCCTGTTCGGCAGGTTCAGCCTCATCCTGGCGCTCATCGAGGCCGTGCTCCTGCTGCGGCTGTCGATCGGATGGACCTATCTCTTCGTGGGGGCCTTTGGCGCTCCCGCAGAGCCCTGACCGCCCTCAGCCGGGCGCCAAGGGATCACCGATCAGCAGAACCAGCATCCGCGCGAAGGCAACCGCGGCGAGGTACCAAATGACAGCCTCGAAGGCCGCGGCGCCCCAGCGTCCCCGAGACAGAGCGCCGTCGTAACGGCACCACACAAGAGCCACGACATAGGCCAGCGCGTTCAAACGCAGGTTGCGCGTGGGATCATCCGTCAGGACCAGATACATCCCGAGGCCAAGCAGTCCGGTCCGCCAGGCCAGCTCACGGATCACGTTCAGGTCGAAGGATCGTGCGGACGCCGGCCTCGATGGGTCTTGCGCGCGGTCTCGTGCCCATTGATCCGTCACGAATGGCACCGCCCGTGTGGTCGGGACACGACAGTCATGCTGCCTGCGGCGGCACTGCCAGGACGTCGCAGTCGAGGGTGCGCAATGCTTCCTCGGCCACACTGCCCAGCACGAGGCGCCCAACCGCCCCGTAGCCCCGCGTGCCGATCACCACGAGATCGGGCGAGAGCCGATCCACAGAGCGCCGGAGGGCTTCCGCGGGCGTACCCTCCTCAAGCGCGATGGGCGGCAGCCGGGATCCGAGGCCAAGGTCCAGGCTGCTCAGGTACTTGCCGAGTTCCGCGCGTGTCTGGGCGGCCGTCGCCGCCACATGCCCCGCGATGGCCTCCGCCGAGAGATCGGCGAGCACCATGTTGCCGCGGCCAGGCTGCTGGAATGCGTGGAAGACGGTCAGCTCCCCGCGCCCGGCAAAACCGAGGCGAAATGCCGCCCGCAGCGCCTGCGCGGCGGGCTCCGACATGTCCACGGCGGCCAGCACGCGCTTGTAGGGCCGCTCGGCAGGGCGGTTCACCATCAGCACGGGCCAGCGGCCCCGGCGCATCACGCGTTCAATCGTAGTGCCGATGAACATGTCGAGCAGCAGGCGCTTGCGGTGCTCGCCCATCACGATGAGGTCGACCGCCTCCTCCTCGGCAACGCGGATGATCGCGTCGAAGGCGTCACCCGCCTCCACGCGGATACGGGGCGCTAGGCCCTGCATTTCGGGCATGGCGCGCGCCTGCTCGGCCAACAGCGAGCTGACCTCCCGTCGCTCGCTCGCGACAAGCGTCTCCGGCTGATCATCATTCACCACCGAGAGCAGCACCAGTGCGGCCCCTGCTTCCCGAGCCAGCGTCGCCGCGCGACGCAGCGCGCGGTCCGAGCGGGATGACAGGTCGGTCGCGCAGAGAAATCGCATGCTTGCCCCCTGGATTAACGCTTATCCATTTATAATATAAAAGCGCGCTGAGCACAGGAGCAAGGTCGCGGGCCCGCCTCGCTACCACGAGAGGAGGGATCGCCGGCATGCAACGCCTGCCTGGGCTCGTTCGGGTCCTGATGGAGAACCTGCGCGACCTCGCCCCGCTGCTGCTGGTTGTCGGCTTCTTCTATGCCGTCGTCCTCGGCGCCTCCCCGCCGGAGATCGGCACCATGCTCGCCGGCCTCATGCTGGTGTTGTTCGGGCTGACCTTCTTTGGCCGCGGCTTGGCCATGAGCCTGTTCCCGCTTGGCGAGGGCCTGGCCGACACCTTCGCCCGCCGCGGCAACGTGCTGCTTCTTCTGGCCTTCGCCTTCGCCATCGGCTTCGGCAGCACCGTGGCCGAGCCGGCGCTGCTCGCCGTCACGATGAAGGCGGCCACGGCCGCGGCGGATGCCGGCCTCGTCGCGGGGGGGGAGGCGGGCGCGGCGCGCACAGCGCTGGTGCTGCGCTACGCCGCCGCGGCCGCGGTGGGACTCGCCGTGGTGCTGGGCTGCCTGCGCATCCTCATCGGCTGGCCGGTCTGGTGGCTCCTGCTGGGCGGCTACGGGCTCGCCGCGCTGCTCGCGCTCACGCGCGACACGCCGCTGCTCGGCGTCGCCTTCGACGCCGGCGCGGCGGCGACCTCGGCGATCAACATCCCGCTGATCGCCGCGCTCGGCATCGGCCTCGCCTCCGCCATCGGCGGCAGGCGGCCACTGGCTGACGGCTTCGGCCTGGTGGCGTTGGCGAGCCTTATGCCCCTGCTCGTCGTGCTGCTCGGCTCGCTGCTGCTCGAATGATGGGCGCGACCCTCGCAGAGCTTGGCGCGGCCCTGGCGGCGACGCTGCTCGATGCCGCGCCGATTGCTCTGGTCGTCTTCGGCTTCCAGGCCCTAGTGCTGCGCCGCCGGCCCGCGCACCTGCCGCGGGTCATGATCGGCGCCGTCTATGTGGTGCTCGGCCTGGCGCTGTTCCGCCTCGGGCTCGAATGGTCGCTGCTGCCGATCGGCACCGACCTCTCGGACCGCCTGACGGCGCCCGCGCTTGCCGCCGCGCGGGACGGCGCGGTGGCTTGGCGGGACTTCCTCTGGCTCTATGTCTTCGCCGCTACGCTGGGCTTCGCGACGACGATGGTCGAACCCGCACTGACCGCCATCGCCAACCGCGTGGGCGAGCTGACCGGTGGCACGCTCAGTCCGCTGACGCTGCGCCTCGTGGTCGCGGCAGGCGTCTCGCTCGGCCTGCTGTTTGGAACGTTGCGGATCGTGACAGGCCTGCCCTTGCCCTGGGCGGTGGCCGGGCTGGTCGGCCTCATCGCCCTGCTCGTCGCGCTCGCGCCGCGTCAGCTCGTCCCGCTCGCCTTCGACTGCGGCGGCTTCGCAACCTCAGTCGTCACCGTCCCGATGGTCGCCGCCTTCGCCGTCGGTGTTGCCACCGCCATCCCGGGCCGCGATCCCTTGACCGATGGTTTCGGCGTTATCCTATTCGCCCTGCTCTCCCCAGTTGCCAGCGTCCTCGCCTTTGCGGTGATGCTGGAACGCGGGAAGCAGGGCCCTGGCCCAGGAGGAACCGATGCGGTTCAAGCTGCTACTCGTTCTGGTTGAGGATGACCGCCTCGACGCCGTTCTGAAGGCGGCGCGCGAGGCCGGGGCGACGGGGGCGACGACCATCCCCAGCGCACGTGGCGAGGGGCTGAAGCCGAAGAAGACCTTCTTTGGCCTCGACCTCGCCAGCCAGCGCGACATCGTGCTGCTGGTGGTCGAGGAACACCTGGCACGCGGCATCCTTGAGGCGATCGCCAACGCGGGGCGCTTCGACGCCGACCCCGGCTCCGGCATCGCCTTCCAGATCCCGATCGAAGACGCGGTGGGGCTGGAGGCTCAGATCCGCTTCCTGGCGAAGCAGGTGGAGGACAAGCTGTGAGTGGGACCCAGTATCACCTGCCGGTACGCGAGGCGATGACACCGGATGCCGTCGTGGTGGATGGCCTCACCACGGTCAGCGAGGGGCTGGTGATGATGCGTGACCGCAACATCAGCTCACTGATCGTGGAACGACGCAACGAGCAGGACGAGTACGGAATCGTGCTGGTGACGGATGTCGCCCGCGAGGTGGTCAACAGCAACCGCGTGCCCGCCCGCACCCACCTCTACGAGGTGATGACGAAGCCCGCCCCGAGCCTGGATGGCGAGATGAATGTCAGATACGCGATCCGCCTGATGCAGCGCCTCGGACTGACGCATGCGCTCGTCGTCGAGGGGCGCCGTCTGATCGGCATCGTGACGCTGCGCGACCTCGTGGTGCGCTACATCGACAAGCCAGCCGCGAGCGGATGAGCGGCACGGCGCGGGCGTCAGCCGCGCTCGATCCCGGCCGGCTCCGCCGCCACCATGTGGCCGAGCAGCAGCCCCCAGAGCACCGCGGACGCGACAACAGACAAGAGCACGACATCGCGCAGTTCTGCCGGCAGAAGGCCGACCGTGACGGCCAGCGCCGCGATCACCAGCGAGACCTCGCCCGCCTGACCGGCGCCGGCGGCCAGAAGCCGCGCCGGGCGCGCTGCGTAACCGGCAAAGCGTGCGGCCGCCCAGGCAATCGCCGGTCTGGCGACCAGCACCAAGAGGGGCACGACGACGACAGCAAGCCCAACGCCCTGCAGTGAGGCCGGATCGAACTGTGCCGCGACCGGCACGATCAGGAGCGCAGCGAAGACGCCGCGCAGCGTCGCCGCCCAGCGGATTGCGCCCCAGCCGGCTACCGAAGCGGCAAAGGCCAAGCCGCCGAGGAAGGCGCCAAGAACCAGCGGAATCTCCACCAGCAGGGCCCCCGCCACCATGACCCCGAGCGCGATGACAGGCGGCAGCAGCGCTGTCAGGTCGGGGGCGCCAAGACGCTCTGTCCCCGCCAGCAGGCCGGGTACGACCCATCTGCCGAGCATGACGGCAGCCCCGGCCATCACGGCGCCACCGAGCGCCGATGACAACGCAGCGCGACCCAAGCCGGGCATTTCGCCCTCCGCATCTGGCGCCGTAGCCCAGAGACCGCTCATCCCGACCACGACCATTAGTCCACTAGCAACGAGCCAGCCTGCGAGCACGCCGCCAGTCAGGAGACCGGAGAGGCCGGCCGAAGCCAGGATGCGCGGCGCGAGGATGACCCCCGGCGCTGCCAGAGCAAAGCCGAGGGCCAGGCCCTCCGCGTCGTCCCATCCAAGGGAACGACCGAAGCTCCAGCCGAGGATGCTGAGCCCGATGGTCTGCCCGATGGCACCAGCCAAGGCCAAACCCCGCAGCCGATCGACCGCGACTGGCGCCTCGCCCGTGCCGCACCAGAAGAGCACCAGTGCTGCTCCGACCATCACGGCTTCCGCGGCCAGCACGGCATCGAGCACAGGGCCAGGGGTATGTGGCCCGACAAGAAGCCCGGCAAGGACGTATCCGACGAGCGGTGGCAGTCGTGCCGCACCGGCCGCAACCCCAAGGAGCGCGGCCAGACCGAGGCCGAGGAGCAGTGGCCCGATGGAAGACGACATCTCCACCATGATCCCCTTTTACAAGGGAATGGCCATCGGGCACACCGATATGCGCTTCAAGCCTATTCGGCCCGGAACCGGTCGCGCAGGAAGTGCTTCTCGATCTCCAGCAGCACGAAGCTCGCCGCACCGATGATCAGGATCAGCGCGCCCTCCGCCAGTGTCAGCGGACTCGATCCGAAGATGGCGTTCATCACCGGCAGGTAGGTGAAGGCCAACTGCCCAATGATCACGACAGCCAACGCGAGCAGAACCGGCGTCGTGCCCTTCACCCCGGTGTAGGTGAAGGAGGTCGTGTGCAGGTAGCGCACGCTGAAGAGGTAGAAAATCTCCAGCACCACCAGCGTGTTCACCACCATGGTGCGCGCGGTTTCCAGATCCCGTCCCTGCCCCAGCGTCCAGAAGAATACGCCGAGCGAAATGCCGGCGAACAGCAGCGACACCACGACCACGCGCCACAGGATGAACGGGGTCAGCAGCCCCGCATTGGGCCGGCGCGGCTGGCGGCGCATGACACCCGGCTCCGACGGCTCGAAGGCGAGCGCCAGGCCGAGGGTGCCTGCCAGGATCAGGTTGACCCACAGGATCTGCACCGGTGACATTGGCATGGCGAAGTTGAAGAAGATCGCCACGATCACTGTCAGCGCCTCGCCGCCATTGGTGGGAAGTGTCCAGCCGACGACCTTGCGGATGTTGTCATGCACTGTGCGCCCCTCGTGCACGGCGGCGACGATCGAGGCGAAGTTGTCGTCCATCAGCACCATCTCGGAGGCTTCCTTCGCCGCCTCGGTGCCCTTGATGCCCATGGCGATGCCGACATCGGCGCGCTTGAGCGATGGGGCGTCATTTACACCGTCGCCCGTCATGGCGACGACGCGCCCCTCGGCCTGCAGAGCTTCCACGATGCGCAGCTTGTGCTCGGGGCTCGTGCGCGCGAACACCACTGTGTCCCGCACGGCGGCGGCGAAACCCTCGGGCGGCCGCCGGTCGAGGTCCTGCCCCGTCAGCACCGCCGCATCCTCGCCGAGGCCTAGTTGGCGTGCGATGGCCTGGGCGGTCGCCGCGTGGTCGCCCGTGATCATCCGCACGCCGATGCCGGCGGACTGGCACTCGGCGATGGCGCGGATCGCCTCGTCGCGCGGCGGATCGATGAAGCCGATGATGCCGAGGAAGACCAAGCCCCGCTCGACATCGGCGAAATCAACGACCTGCGCGTCACCGGGCATGTGGCGCATGGCGAAGCCCAGCACGCGCTCGCCCTCGCCGGCGGCCTCGGCGATGCGCGCCGACCAATAGCCCGCATCGAGGGGCGCGCTGCCGCCCGTGGCTTCCTGGCGGTCGCACATGGCGAGAACCGCCTCCGGCGCGCCCTTCACGAGCACGATATTCTCGGCCATCGGCACGTGGTGCAGCGTCGCCATGAAGCGGTGCGCGGCATCGAAGGGGATCTCGTCCAGGCGCGGCCATTCGGCGCGCGCCTCACCGGAGTCGAGCGCCGCTTTCATGGCCAGCGTGACCAGCGCCCCTTCCATCGGGTCGCCTTCGACGTGCCAGGCCGCATCATCGTGGCGCAGCCTTGCGTCGTTGCACAGCAGCCCGGCCCGGATCAGCGAAAGCGCAGTGGCATGGCCGTCGGGACCGCCATCCGCGAAGAGGCGATGCTCGGCCGGGTCATAGCCCGCGCCCTGCACCAGGAGCGTCTCCTCCGAGGTAACGACCCGCCGAGCCGTCATCTCGTTGCGCGTCAGCGTACCCGTCTTGTCGGAACAGATGACCGAGACAGCGCCCAGCGTCTCCACCGCTGGCAGCCGCCGGATCACCGCGTTCCGCGCCGCCATGCGCTGGACGCCGATGGCCAGTGTGATGGTGATGACGGCCGGCAATCCCTCCGGCACGAGGCTGACCGCCAGCGCGACGACGGCGATCAGGGCCTCGTCCCAGGCGAAGTCGCGCAGGCCAACGGCAAAGGCGAACAGCGCCGCGGCCCCCAGGAAGGCGAACCAGGTGAAGCGCTGGCCGAAGCGATTGATCTGGCGCAGCAGTGGTGTCGTCAGTTCCTCGACGCTGCCGAGCAATTCGCTGATCCGCCCGATCTCGGTCCTGAGACCCGTGGCGACGACCACCCCGGTGCCTTGCCCCGTCGCGACCAGCGTCCCCGAGAAGGCCATGCCGTGCTGGTCGCCCAGCGCGGCGTTCGCTGCGGAGGGCTCGACGCGCTTCGTGGAGGCGACGGATTCGCCGGTCAGGATCGCCTCGTCGATCCGCAGGCTGCGGGCCCGCAGCAGGCGGAGGTCCGCGGGTACCCGGTCGCCGGCTTCAATCAGTACAATGTCGCCAGGCACCAGCTCCGCCATCGGCACGCTGATGCGCTGACCATTCCGCAGGACATGCGCCTTGGGGGCAATGAGGTCGCGGATCGCCGCGAGGGCATCCTCCGCCTTGCCTTCCTGGAGGAAGCCGACGACGGCATTGACCAGCACGACGGCAAGGATGACGCCGCTATCGATCACGTGGCCGAGCATGGCGGCCGCAACAGCCCCGGCCAGCAAGAAGTAGATCAGGGCGTTGTTGAAATGCGCGAGGAAGCGAAGAAGCGGGTGCCGCCGCGTGCCCGTCGGCAGCGCGTTAGGGCCGTGTTGCGCAAGCCGCCGCTTCGCTTCCTCGCTGGTCAGCCCCTGCGGGCTGGAGGCCATTTCAGCCAGCACGTCGGCGGCGTCACGCGCATGCGCCCCAACACTGAGATCAAGGGTTCGAGTTGCGGCTTCCGTCAAAACAACCGTCCTGATAGGGCTTCCAGCCGGGGCGCATGAATGCGCGATCACTATAGATTCGCTCGCGCGACGGCGACAGGGCGCAGGACGGGCCTCCGCGGCCGCCAAACCGGCGGCGCACCGCCGCGCTTACTCTCGAAGCGTCCGGTCCGGAGACCGCTTGTGCCGGATTGCACCTCCTTCGCCGTCCGCACACCCCAGAGAAGGTTGGATTCCGGTTCCCACCGCTGCAGCGGTGGGGTACCCATCCGGCTACAGCCGCCTACCGCGATGATGTTGAACCTGCCTTGTGTTCCTACGGGCGTTTTTTTGGAGCGCCGGTAAGGACGGAGGCGGGAGGCGTGGTGGAAATCATCACCGGCGTGGAGCGGCGTCGGAACTGGCGGCCGGAGGATAAGCTGCGGATCCTGGCCGAGTTGGACGAACCGGGCGTGAAGTTCGTCGATGTGGCGCGACGGAACGAGGTGAGCCGGGGCCTGCTGTGGCAATGGCGGGATGCACAGCGGCGCGGCACCTTGGTGGCCGAGGAGGCGACCTTCGTGGCCGTACGCGTCGTGCCGGAGTTGCCGGTGGCAGCATCGCCGGCAGAACCGGTGGCCGCCTCGTCCGCTGCCGATGCGGCGATCGAACGCGATGACCGGATCGAGATCCTGCTGCCCGACGGCACCGCGCTGCGGGTTCCGGAGACGGTCGGCACGGCGGCGCTGCGTCGCGTGCTGTCGGCGCTGCGCGGATGATCCCGGTCCCTTCCGGCGTGAGGGTCTGGTTGGCTGTGGGCCATACGGACATGCGCCGCGGCATGAACGGCTTGGCGCTGCAGGTGCAGCAGGCACTCGGGCGCGATCCCCATGCCGGTGATCTCTACGTTTTCAGAGGCCGCAAAGCCGACCTGGTCAAGATCATCTGGCACGACGGCATCGGCATGTCGCTCTACGCCAAGCGGCTGGAGCGCGGGCGCTTCCTCTGGCCCGCGCCGGCGGATAGCTGCGTCGCGATATCCGGCGCGCAGCTCGCCTACATGCTGGACGGGATCGACTGGCGGAACCCGCAGCGGATCTGGCGGCCCGAGGTCGCAGGATAACGCATCGGGCTACACGATTCCGGCTGGCCGTGGCGCCTCGGCTGTGATTCGTTTCGCGCCGTGCCGACCGCGCCGGACATCACCGATGGTGACATTGCCGCCCTGCAGGCGGCGCTCGCGGCCGAGCGCCTGGCGCGGCAGGAGGCCGAGGCGCGAGCCACCGGCGCCGAGGCGATGGTGGCCCATCTCAAGCTGCTCATCGCCAAGCTCAAGCACGACAAGTTCGGCGCCTCGTCGGAGCGCAGCCGCAAGCTGATCGACCAGCTTGAGCTGGAACTCGGCGAACTCGTCGCCGCCGCCAGCGAGGACGCCACCAAGGCGGAGACCGCCGCGGGCAAGGACAAGTCGACCAACGGCGGCACATCGCCACGCCGCCAGCCCACCAGGACGCCGCTTCCGGAGCACCTGCCGCGTGAGCGCGTCATGATTACCGCGCCGTCGGCCTGCCCCTGCTGCGGAGGCAGGCTCTCCAAGCTGGGCGAGGACATCATCGAGACTCTGGAGGTCGTGCCGCGGCAGTGGAAGGTCATCCAGACCGTCCGCGAGCGGTTCTCCTGCCGCTCCTGCGAGATCATCACCCAGCCGCCCGCGCCCTTCCATCCGATCGCCCGCGGCCGCGCCGGCCCGCAGTTGCTCGCGATGATCCTGGAGGCAAAGTTCGGCCAGCACCTGCCGCTGAACCGCCTGAGCGAGACCTACGCCCGCGAGGGGATAGAGCTCAGCGTCTCGACGATCGCCGACTGGGTCGGCGCCTGCACCTCCAGCCTGACGCCGATGATGGCGCTGATCGACGCCCATGTCCTCGCCGCTGCCCGGCTGCACGGCGACGACACCACGGTGCCGGTGCTGGCCCGCGGCCGCACCGTCATCGGCCGGGTCTGGACCTATGTGCGTGATGACCGGCCCTTTGCCGGACCGGCACCGCCGGCGGCGGCGTTCCGCTACTCCCGCGACCGCACCGGCGAGCATCCGCAGCGGCACCTGGCCGGCTACCAGGGCATCCTGCAGGCCGATGCCTATGCCGGGTTCAACGAGCTCTATGCGCCGGGCCGCAAGCCCGGCCCGATCACGGAGGCCGCGTGCTGGGCGCATGGCCGGCGAAAGCTGTTCAAGCTGGCCGAGGTCGCCCGCGCCCCGCTCGCCGCCGAGGCGGTGCGGCGCATCGACGCGATCTTCGCCGCCGAGCGCGCCATCAACGGCTTGCCCGCCGACCAGCGCCTCGCTGTTCGCCAGGAGCAGATCGCGCCCCTCGTCGCCGACCTCGAGACCTGGATGCGCGAGCAGCGCGCCCGGATGTCTCGCCATGCCGAGGTGGCCAAGGCCATGGACTACATGCTGACCCGCTGGGACGCCTTCAGTCGCTTCCTGAACGACGGGAGGATTTGTCTCACGAACAACGCGGCCGAGCGGCAGCTGCGCGACGTGGCCCTCGGCAGAAAGGCATGGATGTTCGCCGGCAGCGATCGCGGCGGCGAACGCGCCGCGGCGATGTATTCGCTCATCGCCACCGCCAAGCTAAACGACGTCGATCCCCGCGCCTGGCTTGCCGACGTGCTGGCCCGTATTGCCGACCACCCAGCATCGCGCCTGCACGAACTGCCGCCCTGGAACTGGAAGGCGCCCAGGCCAATCCCGCCGCCAAGGCCGCCTGACGGTGGCCGCGCCAAGCGTGGTCTTCACCATCGCCCGCGCCGCGGAGATGCTCGGCGAGACCGTCGACCTCCTCGACGAGATTGCCGACCAACTCGAGCCCGAGGACGGCTGCCTCTGGATCTACGACACCGACGAACGCGCCACCCTGGGCTTCACCGAGCGCGGCATCGAATGCCTCCAAGAACTCATCGCCGATTAAAAGCGGTGATCCCCTCCCAACCAACGCACTCAGTACCCGCGGCCTTGGCCGGATGAATACGCGTGGGAACCAGGTTACGAAATTCTCTGATCAGCGCCTCAGGCTGCGAAAATGGATGCGCTTGCGAGGGGCCTATGCCACCACCTAGGGATCGATGGCTCAGTAAAGGGGCGACCTATGATCCAGCGACGCTTTGCAAGATCGCAGCGATCCGCCGCCCAAAATCATCCAAGGAAAAAGGTTTTTTTATTATTTCCATGCCCGTCGTTAAAAATGAACGCTGGTCTGCAGCCTCCATTGCATAGCCGGTCATAAACAAAACAGGCAGAGCGGGACGACTTTCCCGGCCAATGTCCGCAATCTGTCGACCGTTCAAGCCGGGAAGGCCAACGTCCGTTACCAGAAGATCGATTTTCCGCGAAGACTGCAGGATCGGCACTGCCTGCCTGCCATTTTCTGTCTCAATTGACTGGTATCCTAATTCCCTCAATGACTGCAAAACGATAAGGCGAACAGAGGGGTCATCCTCGATCACCAGTACTGTTTCACCCGCTCCATTAGATGGCGGATTATAATTCGAATCAGGGGCGAGAGGAACATGTCCCTGAAAGCGCGGCAGCAGGAGATCAATCGCAGTGCCTTTGCCTTCGTCACTGGCAATAGAGATATGCCCACGCGATTGCTGGACGAAGCCGTAGATCATCGAAAGACCCAGCCCGGTTCCCTGGCCCACCGGCTTGGTTGTGTAGAAGGGATCGAAAACCCTCGCCAGGACTGCGGGTGCCATTCCACAGCCTGTGTCGACAACCCGGATCTGGACGAAATCTCCGGCAATGACGCCGTCTGTCTTGGTCAATGCAGTGTCCGAAAGATGGACATTCTGGAGCCTGATCGTCAGCTGTCCGCCATCAGGCATCGCATCCCGGGCATTGATGGCCAGGTTGAGAATTGCGCTTTCCAGTTGGCTCTCGTCGGCGACGGCAAGCCAGAGGTCCGAACTGCCATCGATCGTCAACTCTACGCGCTCACCTAATGATCGGCGGAGTAGATCCTCAACCGATTGTACGAGGGCGCTCACGTTGAGAGGTCGGCTATCCAAAGTCTGCCGGCGGGAAAAGGCCAGCAGGCGGTGCGTCAGGGTGGCAGCACGCTGGCCCGAAGTGAAAGCCGCACTCAGGTAACGATCGACATCCTGCAGGCGACCCTGGTCGATACGGCGCCGTGCCATGTCGATGCCCCCGAGAATGCCGGTGAGCATATTGTTGAAATCGTGGGCGAGGCCGCCTGTCAGCTGACCGACGGCTTCCATTTTCTGGCTCTGGCGAAGCTGGTCCTCAAGGAGCTTGCGCTGCGTGACGTCCCGGCCGACCCCGTAGATAGTCTCGTCCTCCACCATGGCCGTCCAGCTGACCCAGCGATACGTCCCATCTTTGCTGCGCAGGCGCATGTCGAAATCGGCGATCACATCCCCGCGCCGAAGCGCGTCGAGATGAAAGGCGAAACTCGCCAGATCATCAGGATGCACCAGCGCATCCATCGATGAATCCAGCAGTTCAGACCGCTCGTAACCGAGCAGCGTTGTCCAGGCAGGATTGACGGATCTTTGCAGCCCATCCGGACCGATGACATTCAGTAGATCCCGCGACAGGTTCCAGACCCGGTCGCGCTCCTGAGTCCGCAGCTCCACGCGTTCCTCAAGGCTCTCCGTCAATTGCCGCAGCTTCGCCTCGGAGCGCTTGATGGTGGTGACGTCGTAGATGACGCCAGCGAAGATCACGCCGCCGCCCACCGCGCGCCGATACTCGCCACGCGAGGCAAGCCAGCGTTCCTCGCCATTATCGGCGCGCGTGATCCGGCATTCGTGGAAGGCGGCGCCGGCTTGGATCTGGCCGTCGCGGTTCTGGATGATCGCCTCATCGTCCGGATGGACGACGGCGTTGATGGTGCGCACCGGCAAGGTCTGGGCGGGCCGCAGGCCCAGCAGGCGGCAGAATTCCTCCGACACATCCGCCGTGCCGTAGCCGCTGAGATATTCGAAAGAGCCGACGCCGCCGGCGGTCTGGGCGATGTACAGCCGCTCCTCGACTTTCCGCTGTTCGCTGATATCCGTCAGCACGCCAGCGAAGCGCAGCGGCTTATCCTCGGCGTCGAGATAGGTGCGGCCACGGGCGGCGACCCAGCGCACCTCGCCCTGGACCATCACGCGGAAGTCGCGGGCGAACACTTCGGCCCCCTGCAACGCACCGGCCACGGCTATCCGCATCCGCATGCGATCGCCGGCGTGGATCGGATCGAAGAACGCGGCGCCGGGCAGCTCGGCGGTCGCGGGGTCCAGGCCGTAGATGCTGGCGAAGCGGGCATCCACGATCAGCTGGTTGGTCGCGATGTCCCATTCCCAGGCGCCCGCGGCTGCGGCGGAGACCTGCGAGCGCCGCAGCCGCGCCTGCGCCTCCTCCAGCTTCTGGCGGCTGGACGGCACTTCCTGGTTGCCGGTCGCCTTGGCGTAGTCGCGGCTGACGTCGGCCTGTGTCGCCAACCGGAAGGCGGGCAAGCCCGCTGTGTCGCAGATCGTGGTGATGCTCAGCCGGTTCCAGAACGTCGTACCATCCCGTCGCCGGTTCAGGATATCGGCGGTGCCCGTGCCGGTCTGCGCGACCGACACCTCGAGACGGTCGAACGTACCGCGATCCGTTTCCTCGGCGTGCAGCAAGCGGCAACTCCGGCCGATCACCTCCGCCGCCTCGAAGCCGGTCAGCGCCTCGAAGGCCGCATTGGCGAAGATGATGGGATCGGCGGGCGTGCGGGCCTCCGTGACCGTGATCGCGATCCCGCATTGCCCGAGGATCTCGAGCCACGGCCCCGCCAGGTCAAAAAGGCGCGCGCGTGCCACCGTCTGTTCCGCGTCGGCGGGCAATCGAGGCGACGGAGAGGGGTTGCGGCCACGATCAGGCACGACCACGACTAACGCTCGGGAACCGGCCCGGTTCGGACAAGGCTAGATCTCCTCGCCCATGACCTGCCGGATGAATTCGGCGATCAACTGGCGCAGAGCCTGGATCGAAGGCAGGTCCATCAGCATCGAGATGTAGCCGCGGATATCGTGGTTGTTGATGGCGAAGTTGATGTAGAGGAAAAGCACGATGCCGCCGCCGGTATCATGCATCCGCGGCTCGAACAGCAAAGATCCGTTGCTGCGGATCACCTCCGGCAGCGACATGCTCAGGGGCTGCTTCAGCATGTTCGCCATGGTGGCGAGGCAGCTGTTGAGCACGATGTTGCCGGTTTCCGCCAGCGCCTCGTCCTCGATCGCGTGCGCTTCCTCCAGCGTCAGGGACGCGCCGGCCACGGCACGGACCATGGCCAGGCTGTTGCTCTCGGGAAAGATCAGCAGCGCGCGGCCGGAAAACGCGCCGTCGAAGTCCTGGCGCACGGCGACCATCTGGCCGTATTCCCGCTCCCGGATCAGGGTGATGGCGCCGCTGCGGGTCACGACTTCCAGCGAGGGGACGGAGAGCAGCACCTGCTGGCCCACCATCTTGCGCAGGCTGACCGCGGCGCGGCTGACGCCGATATTCACAAGCTCGGTGAGGGCATCCCGCTCCATATCCTCCAGCGTGACCGCCTGCGCCGTCATCGCGCGGCAGACCGAAGCCGCAGGGCCGCGCCGGAGATGAAGCCGCGGATGCCCTCCTCCGTCACCGGCTTGGCAATGAAGGTGGCGTTGGCGGCGCGGGTGCGGGCGATGATCTCGTCCTGGACATTGGCCGTGGCCAGCGCCAGCGGCATGGTCGGAAAGCGGGCACGCAACTGCTCCACCAGGGTAAGCCCGTCGCGCCCCGGCATGTTGAAGTCGACGATGGCGAGGTCCACCGGCTGGGCATCCACGACCGCCACCGCCTCATCTGCGTGGCTGGCCTCGATCCGCGTCCAGCCAGGCTGAAGCGCGGCGATCGCCTTGCCCATGACGATCCGGGCCAGCTTGCTGTCGTCGACGATCAGTACCGTCGTATCCATGAACAACGTCTCCTGTGGGTCACGGCACACGGAAACCGTTGTCCCACTATAGGTTGGATGCTGGGGCATGTCTCTCCACCGCCAGAGCAGGCATCAGCAGATCCCGGAGAAACGGCGAAACAGGCTCGCCGGCCAGCAGGGGCCGGTGGGCGAGAAGGGCCTGCACCACGGCGCCGTGCAGGGATCGACAGGCCGAGAGGTCCACCACCCTGGCCTCGCGAGGTTGCAGCAGAACCGTCAGCGCCTCCGCATCCTCCAGGTGGCAGGCGCCTTCCAGGCGGATGACGGTGCCGTCAAGCCGGACGGTCATGCGAGAAGCTCCGCCAGGTCCAGGATCATCAGCACGCTTCCATCGGCCAGCAAGGTCGTGCCCATGATCCCCGGCGCATGGGCCAGCAGCCCGCCCATCGGGCGCAGTGCCGCATCCATGTGATCGACGAAGGCATCGACGGCGAAGCCTATGGGCTCGCCCTGTACCATGGCGATCACGACCCGTTCAGGGCTGGCCGGAACGGCCGTGCCGAGCAGGCTGCCGAGGCTGACCAGCGGCAGCACCTGGTCGCGAAGCTGGAAGGCCTGCCCGGCCCGGACCGGGACAATGCGGTCCGGTGTCAGGCGCGCCGTCTCGACCACCGTGTCCAGGGGCAGGCCGAAGCGTTCCGCGCCGCAGGCCACCACCAGGATCCGCACCAACGCCATGGCGAGCGGCAGCCGGAACTGCACCCGCGTTCCCTGCCCCGCCGTGGAGCTGACAGCGACCTTGCCGCCGAGGCTCACCGCGGCGGCGCGCACCACATCCATGCCGACGCCGCGGCCGGACAGCGTGGTGACGGCTGCCGCGGTGGAGAAGCTCGGGGCGAAAACCAAGTCGATCGCGGCCGCATCGTCCAGCCGCTCGGCATCCCCTGGCGTCAGCAGGCCCCGCCGCACGGCCATGTCCCGGATGGTCGCGGCGTCGATGCCGGCGCCATCATCCGTCACCTCGATGACAACCCGGTCGCGCTCGACGCGCGCGGCCAGCCGGATGCGTCCGGCCTCGCCCTTGCCGGCCCGACCGCGGGTCGCGGGGTCCTCGATGCCATGGTCAAGCGCATTGCGCAGGACGTGCAGCAACGGATCCGCCAGCGCGTCCACCACCGCCTTGTCGACCTCGACCTCGCCGCCCACCACCTCCAGTGTCGCCATCTTGCCGAGGGAGCGCGCGATGTCGCGTACCAGGCGGGGAAAGCGGGCCATGAGCGGCGCGAGCGGCACCAGCCGGACCTGTCCGACCGTGGCGTGCAGATCCCCCGCGAGGCGGTCGAGCCGCGCCTGCCGTGCGCGCAGCGCCTGGCCGAGCGCGTAACCGCCCGGCAGCGCTTCGGCCTGGGCCGCGAGCTCCGAAAGCCCGGCCTTGGCGATGACGAGGTCGTCCGTCAGCTCCGCCAGCCGGTCGAGCCGCGCCGCATCGACGCGGAGCGTCCGCCGCGCGCCGCCGCCATCCATCGGTGCGACCGGTTCGGCTGCGACGAGTTCGGCTGCGACGAGCTCGGCGAATTGCACCTGGTCCGCGACGAGCCGGAAGCACGCCTCGACCTCTGCCCGCCCGGCGCCCGAGAGGGCCTCGATCACCAGGTTGCAGGTGAAGGGATCGTAGGCGTCGGAGGCATTCCAGGGCACCCGCGCGGAGAGGCGGAGCGCCGTCAGCCGCGGTACGGCGGCGACGATGGCGATCGGGTCGTCGCCGAGATAGTAGCAATCGGCGCGCGGCACGTAGCGCAGGGCAATGCCCGCCAGTCCAGTGAATTCGGCGGGGATGGTCCAGTCCAGCTTCGCCTCGGCCGGCGCGACATCCCGGAGGCGGCCTGCCAGGGCTTGGCCCATGGCGGCCGCATCGGCCGGTAGCCGACCGTCGCGCTCCAGCGAATCGAGCCAGCGATCCACCTGGTCCACCGCCTCGATCAACGCGGCGAAATCACGGCCGGCGCCGTCGCGGCCGGCGCTGTCGCGGATGATGGCAAGCTGGTCCTCGGCGGCGTGCAGCAGCAGGCCCATGGCTTCCAGGTCGAACAGCCCCGTCGAGCCCTTCAGCGTGTGCAGGGCGCGGAAGCAGGCCTCCATGGCCGCCGCATCCTCCGGCCGCGAAGCCAGTGCCGACAGCCCGCGCGCCGCCTCGGCGACCAGCTCGCGCCCCTCGACCAGGAACTGCGACATCAGCTCCCCTGTCACGGCGCGGCGGGGCGCTGGAACACGGTGGCGTCCTCGAAGCGGCGGGTCTCGAAGCGCGGGCTGATGCGGCTCATCGACTCGGTGTGGCCGAGGCAGAGGAAGCCGCCGGGTGCCAACCGGTCGTACAGCGTGCCTGCCGCGACCAGGCGTGACTCGTCATTGAAGTAGATCAGCACGTTGCGGCAGAAGATCACGTCGAAGATGCCATGCGCCGCCATGCTGGCTGCATCGATCAGGTTGGCTGGGGTGAAGGTCACTGATTCGCGCAGGTCCCGGATGATCCGCCGGCGGTGCCGCTTCGCCGGCTCGAAATAGGCATCGCGCAGCTTGGGCGGCAGCCGGGACAGGGCGCGCTCCCCATAAAGCCCCTCCCGCGCTGCTTCCAGCGCGCGTGTGTCGATGTCGGACCCAATGATCTCGATGTTGTAGGCATCGACCAGCCTCCAGTTCTCCAGCAGCCAGATCGCGATGGAATAGGCCTCCTCTCCGGTGGAGCATGGGACCGACCAGATGCGGATCTTGTCGCCGGGCCGCCGGGTGGTGATCAGCGCCGGCAGCAGCGACCGGCACAGGCAGGCGAGCTGGTGCTCCTCGCGGTAGAAATAGGTTTCGTTGATGGTGAAGGCATTCACCAGCGTCTCGCGCTCCGCCGCTTCGGTGCGCAGGTGGCCAAGATAGGTGGCGAAGTCGGTGATGCCCGTTGCGGTGTAGCGATCTGCCAGCCGCCGCTCGATGTAGTAGCGCTTTGCCTCGCCGAACAGCATGCCGGTCTCGCGGTAGAGGAAGGTGCTGAGGCGCTGCAGCTCCCCGGTGCTCAGGGGTGCGGCGCCGGTCATGGCGCCGCGACCAGCGCGGCCAGGCCTGCCGCGATGGCCTCCAGCGGCGCGATCAGGCTGGCGCCGCCGGCCTTCACCAACTCGCCGGGCATGCCCCAGACCACGGCGGTCTCCTCCGCCTCCGCGATAGTGCGTCCGCCCGCCTGGCGCAGCGCCGCCATGGCGGCGGCACCGTCATTGCCCATGCCGGTCATCAGCACGCCGATCAGCTGCTGCGGCGGCAGGTGGGCCAGGGCGCTGGTGACCAGGCGATCGACGCTGGGGTGCCAGCGATGGCTTGGACTCGCGGGGGCCGGCAATGCGATGGGGCCGCCGGCCCGCAGGCTGACCATCATATCCGCATCGCCGCGGGCGATGTGGACGACGCCTGCCAGGATCGGCGTCGGCCGCGTGACCTCCGTCACCTGGAGCGCACAGAGGCCATCGAGGCGCCGGGCGAGGGAGGCGGTGAAGGCCGCAGGCATGTGCTGGGCAACCAGGATCGGCCAAGGGAAGCTCGCTGGCAGCTGCGACAGCACCGCCTCCAGCGCCGGCGGGCCGCCGGTGGAGGTGCCTATGATCACCAAGCCTGGAAGCACGCCGCCCGTCGCCGGCACGGCGCCGATGGGCGGCCGGGCGACAGGGGATGCGGGCGTGCGCGCCCGCAGACGCTCCGCCAGCCGGTGCGAACGGCGAAGGCGAACCTGGCTGGCGGCACGCACCTTCTCGATGAGGACGGGCGCGAAGTCGTCAATCGCGAGCGAGACGACGCCGCCCGGCTTCGGCACGAAGTCCACCGCACCCAGCTCAAGCGCCTCCAGCGTCGCCTCGGCGCCTTCCGATGTCAGGGAGGACACCATGACCACCGGGCAGGGGCGCTCCACCATGATCCGGTCGAGGCAGCTCAGCCCATCCATGCGCGGCATCTGCACATCGAGCGTGACCACATCCGGCCGGAAGGCATGCAACTGGACCAGCGCCTCCGTGCCATCACGCGCGAAGGCCACCTCGAAGCCGCCATCCGCCTCGAAGGCCGAGCCCAGGACCCGGCGCATCAGTGCGGAATCGTCGACGACCAGGATCCTGATCATGCGGCGAAGGGGTTGGTCGTCAGGTCCCGCAGCAGGTCGGCCTCCGCCTGGTTCAGCAGCGCGGCCGGATCGATCAGCAGGATCACCCGCCCCTCGCGCTCGATCGCGCGGTCGAACAGGCCGGCACCGGTGCCCGCCAGGTCCGGCGCCAGCAGGATGTCGGCCGGGGCGACCTCCAGGATCTCCGTCACCGCATCCACCGTGAAGCCGGCCTGCAGCCTGCCGAGGGTGAGGACGAGGATACGCTCCCCCCCTTCGCTGTCGCCCGCCACGCCGAAGCGACGGCGCTGGTCGATGACCGGGATCACGCGACCCCGCAGGTTCAGCAAGCCTTGCACATAATCCGGCGCCTTCGGCAGGCGTGGCAGCATGCCGGGCCGGCGCACCACCTCATCGACGGCACCGATCGGCAGGCCGTAGCTTTCGCCGCCGAGGCGGATCACCAGCACGCGTTCGCGCGCCGCGGCGGGGGTGGAAGCGGCGGTCGCCATGCTGTCATCCTTCTGCTGGTCCACAGCCGCCAGCTGCGCCGCGACGCGGTTATCGGCCAGGAGGCCCGCGGGCGAGAGGATCGCCACGACACCGCGCCCATCCGCCTGGCGCAGCACCTGGCCGATGCGTGCCTCGCCGCCGCCCGTGTTGAACAGGCTCGGCGCCGGGCCCACGCGGTCGGGCGCGACGCGCAGGATGGTGCTGATGCGGTCCACCACCAGCGCCATGCGCTGGCCCGCCACCTGTGTCACAACGATCTGATCACGGCCCGTGGGCGGCCGGTCCGGCAGGCCGAGCAGCAGGCGCAGCGACAGGGCCGGCAGCACCGCCTCGCGCAGGGTGAAGACGCCGAGCAGCAGCTGTTCAGTCTGCGGCAACGCGGCGATGGAAGCGGGCAGGGTCAGCACCTCCGCGACGCTGTCGAGCGGCAGCGCGAAATCCTGCCCCGCCAGGGTGAAGGCGAGGAACGCCTGGTCAGGTTGCGCCGCGGCTGCGGGGCCGGCCCGCACCTGCGGGCGCGGCTCGGCACGGCCTGCGGCACCACGAACCGCCGGGGCGAAGCGCGCCTGCAGGATCGCTGCCAGGTCCAGGTCCTCGGCGCCATCCGCCGGTTCCAGCGTCAGCCGGCCCGGCCCGGACGGTGCCGGCCCATCCACGGCCTCGAAGGACTCGACGGCATCAACGGCCAGGCCAAGCGGCGGGTCGTGGCGCAGCACCACGATGCGCGCGGCGGCAGCCTCCACCGGCCCCGCCCTGCCCAGCAGCTGGTGCAGCGACAGCACGGGCAGCACGCTGCCGCGCAGGGGAATGACGCCCAGCAGCCCCGGCGGGCCATTCGGCACGCGGGTCATCCGCCGCGGGCGGATCACCTCCGCCACGCCGCTGGCCGCGAGCGCCAGGCGCACCCCGCCCGCCCGCACCGTGAGCCGATGGCCTCCCTGCCCGGACACGCCTCTAGCGATCCGGCGCCTGCTGAAGCTCGTTCGCCAGCAGGGCGATCTCCTCGATCGCGACCGCAAGGTCGTCCGCGGTTTGCGACTGCTCGCGCGCCGCCGCCGCCGCCTGGGTCGCGGCGCCGCTGGCCTGTTCCGCCGCCGCGGCGATCTGGCCGATGCCGGAGAGCACCTCCGCGCTCGCCGACACGATCGTCCGGCTGGTCCGAGCCAGGTCCTCGGCGCCCGCCTGCAGGGTCAGGCTGTCCTCGGCGACGAGGCCCAGCCGCTCCTCCAGGGTCTGGTTCCGCTGGATCTCGGCCTCCGACATCAGCGCGATCTGGTCCACCTCGCGGCGGACCCGGGCGATGCGCGCGACGATCGCGACCAGAAGGTCCTTCACTGACTCCGCGTTCTGCGCCGCGTCGCGGGCCAGGGTGCGGACATCGCCCGAGACCACCGCGAAGCCGCGCCCGGCTTCCCCGGCGCGAGCCGCCTCGACGCCACCGCTGGTCGCCAGCATCGTCGTCTGCACCGCGATCAGGCCAAGGCCATCGACCACCCGGCTGACCTCCGTGGCCTGCGCCTCCAGCCCCTCGATCAGAGCCTGCACGTCCTTGTTGCCAGCCACGGCGGTGGCGACGCCCTCGGCGAGGCCCGCGACGGCGAGGCGGCCCTCGGCCAGCTGCGCCTGGATGGTCGCCACCCGGTCCACGCGCGCGCGCGCGCTTGTATCGAAGGTTCGCGCCGTGGTCTCGATCTGCGTCATGGCCGTGCCAGCCTGCTGCGTCGCCGCAGCCTGGAGCTGCGCACCGCGGCTGATCTGCTCGATGGCGAGCAGGATCTCACCGGCCGAGCCCGAAAGCTCCTGCACAGTCGCCGACAATTCCTCCGCGGCCGAGGCCGAGCCTTGCGCGGCTTCGGCGCTGGTGCCGCCGCGGACCAGCCGATCCGCCATCTCGGCCAGCGCGCCCGCCGCGGCCTGGCTCTGGTCGAGCGCGGTCGCCTGCTGTTCGACCGCCGCCTGGGCCTGCGCCGTGGCCGCCGCCTGCTCCTCCGCGGCGCTCGAGATGATTTCGGACCCCTTGCGCGCCTCGTTGATCGCGCTGACCGCATCGACTGCGGCGCCAAGGATGGTCTGGCTGTCCTCGCCAAGCGCCGCCATCTCGCTGCGAATTGCGACCAGCGTGGTGCCGACCCGCGCGGCGGCCTGGGCCTCCCCCTCCGCCACCGCGGCGGCCTCGCGCAGGCGGCCGGCCACGTCGCGCACGGAGGCGGCGATGGCTTCCGCCAGTGTCTTGATATCGAGCGACCGCTGCTCCGCGGCCTGGGCCAGGGCGCGGATCTCGTCGGCGATCACGGCGAAGCCGCGACCCTCTTCGCCTGCGCGCGCGGCCTCGATCGCGGCGTTCAGCGCCAGCAGGTTGGTCTGGTCGGCAATATCCGCGACGCTCCGCGTGATTTCGCCAATTCGCGCGGCATGCGCCTCCAGCGCCCCCACCACCTCGACCACCGCCAGTTGCCGCTGCGCATTCGCCCCCACGGCCCGGATCGAGGTATCGATGGCGGCGCCGGACTGTCTCAGCAGTGCCTGCAGCGCATCGGTTCGCTGGCGCGACGTCTCCGCCAGTTCCCGGGCCTGTTCGAAGGCTGCCGCCATGCCCACCACGGCCGCCAACGATTCGTGGGCCGCTCCGGCCGCCTGCTCGGCGCCGGAGGCTATCATGGTCAGAGATCCGCGGAGCTCCTCCACGGCGCTGGCGGCTTCCGTGATGCCGCCAGCCAGCTCCAGGCTGGTGGCCACCATCCGGTCGCCGGCATTGTCATGACCATCGGCCGCCTTGAGCCGCGCTGCGGATCTGGGCGCAGGGCGCGGGATCTCCGGGGAGGGCGCCCCTGGCATCTTCAATCGGCCCGTTATGGCCGTCGTCTTCACCAGCGCCATTGTCATTCCAGAATGCGACGAGGTTGCCGAATGCTGCCCGACCCAACTCTTCGTCCGTGCAGTATGGTCAGCAGCCAGTCCTACCTTGTTTGTCGGGGTGTGACGAGCGGTGTTGGCCTCGCCGGCTGGCTGGGCATCTGTCCGATCCCGTAGACGCGCAGACGCAGCGCCTCGAGCTCGATCTGCCCGTCAGAGCCCACAACGCCGGCTTGAGCAATGGCCACGCCCACGCCGACACGGCTCGTCTGCCGCCGGTTCAGCGAGACGTCGGCCATTACTGCGCCAGCGTTCCAGCCCTTCGCGGGGCTGTTTAATTGCATGGTGGTGCCGGATGGCAGCACGTCGCCGGCGATGTCCTCGCGCGCGTACCCGGGCCTGACGGCGTTCTCAGAAAACAGCCCTCCCAGCCAGTCGCGAGCGGCAATCCCACCGGACGCCGGGTGATTGGCGCGGAGGGCGCTTGGCTTCCCTCGCACACGGAGCGAAGCGTTGGCCACGCCCGACCGGGTTCTGCCCGGCGGGGCGCCTGGTGGTAGGGCCCGATCGTCGGCGCCCGATGCCGGAGACCACTACCATGACGCCGTCCGACACCCAGTCGCTCATCCTGCGCGAAGCTGCGCAGCATAAGGCGGGGCTCGCGCCGCTCCCGAAGCTTCCCGCCGCTGCTCGTAGTGCTGTCTTCCGCAGCATTCTCAAGACCGGGCTTCTGGCGGAGCTGCCGGCACCGGCGGAGCATGTCGGGCGGGCCTGGCGCCAGGACGAGGCGGGTGCCTGGATCGCGCTCCGCATCACCGATGTTGGCTGCGCCGCCATTGGCCTGGAGACCCTGCAGACGAACCAGGAGGCCGCCGTGGCACCCGCGGCCCCCGACGTGGCGCAGCTGGGCGCCGAGGCCCCCGGCAGCATTGACAGCCCGCCTCAGCGCTCCGAGGCGGCATCCCTGCCCCAGCACGCGAGCCCTAGGCGTGCGAACTTGCGCGACGCTGCCGCGGCAGTGCTCTCGGCCTGGGACGCCTCCCAGCCACTCGACTCCGCGCTGGCCTCCCTGCGCGCCATCCTCGCCGGCCGGCCGGCCCGCGCGCCACGAGCAGCCGACACATCCCGCAGGCCGCGCGAGGGCACCAAGCAGGCGGCGGTGCTGGCCCTGCTGCGCCGGCCGGAGGGGGCGACGGTGGCCCAGGTGGTGGAGGCCACTGGCCGGGCGCCGCACACCGTCCGCGGCTTCTTCGCCGGCCTCCGGACCGGGCACGGCATTGAGGTGACGGTGCTGGAGCGCGTCCGGCAGGTCGGCCCGAACAAGATCGGCGCCAAGGGCAGCTACAGCGTCTACCAGATCGCCGCGGTGCCGGCCTGATGCGCGCGACGCAGCACAGTGCCTCGCGGCTGGCGGTCGGCCTTTACCGGGTCTCGGCCGCGGAGCAGGGCCAGAGCGGGCTTGGGCTGGAGACGCAGCAGGCCAGCGCGCGCCTTCGTGGCGGCCCAGGGCTGCACCCTGGCGGCCAAGCTCTCCGATATTGAAGGTAGCAAGGACGGCCGGCGGCCGAGCTTCCGGGCGGCTCTGGCGCGGCGCCGGCAGCTGGGGGCAGTGCTGGTCGCGGGATGGCTCGATCGGATCACCCGGCGCAGCGGACATGCCGGGCGCCTCCGACCTAATGATGCGCGTCCATGCCGCAACGGCGCAGAAGGAGAGGGAACTGCTTGCCGAGACGACAAGCACCGCCTTGTCCGCCGCCAAGGCCGGTGAGCGGCTGCTTGGCGGCCACCGGGGCTACCCCTGTCCCGCAGGCCCGGACGCCACGGCGGCGGCCCAGGCGCTATGGGAGGCGTCGGAGCGGGCTGCCAACCGACTGGTGCTGGAGGTCGAACGGCTTCGTGCTGATGCGAACGCCGTTCAGCAGAGCGCGGGCACTGTGATGGGTCCGTCCTGTGATTGCTGCCTCGGGTAAGGCGCTTCCGCGCGCTGTCCTCCAGGCCAATATCATCGGGAACAAATTTCTGGCCGCGTACATATTTCGGCCCCCACCCCCCCTTACATGGTGCATGGGGGGGGGCGACTGCGTGCGGGCTGAGCCGGCTCGGGCTGAGCTTTGCTGGGCCAGCCGCTGGGCGCCTTGCTTGTGCTGGCCGATGGGCCTCCGGCTCGATGTGCAGCCTCGGCACAGGACGCGACTCGTTGGCCACGCCAACACCGCCAAGCACGACGGGTCTGAGTGGCGCTGCAAACTTCTGGTGGACACGGATGGAGGTGGCGTCGAGGAAGGCCATGCCGGGCCGATGCCCCGCGCCTGCGTCATCATGAATAGGCGTTCCAAGACGCACAACCGGGACCAGCGGATGAAAGCCGGCGCGGCCAGTCTTGGGCGTCCGGGCAGTGCCCGAACCCACCAAGGCCCGAACCCCGGGGCAGGACGCGCCACTTCGCCATCTTGTCGTGTCGCCAAAGGATCGCACCCACCGTGCGCCACATGAGTTGCGGGGCACCTTGGTATGCGGGGCGGCACGCCTCGACCAGCGGCCCCAGCACCGCCCTCTGCTCGTCCGTCAGTACCAGCCTTGTCCTCCGCAAAGGCAGGACAACACGCGCTTGCGCCTTCGGTTCGTGCATAGCCTGAGGCATGGCCCGCCCAAGGACGCCGGCCGGTGCGCGTCTGAGCGGTTTCACTCCGCCTAACTGTCTTCTTTTGGCCTGATGCCGCTAACCTGGCCGGAGCCAAAACTCGCCCCGCCCGGGGAGACGCGTCGTCGCAGACGAGGGCCTCGAAGCATGCTCGACTGCTTGCTCCGCCTGCTTGCCGCCTCGGCGCGCTCTGGGAGGAGGCTGCTGGCGCTCGCCATCCTTGGCGGCATCCTCCTGCCACCCGCTGCATGGGCGCTGCGTGGTCTGGTCCCGGTCGCGGTGGTTGGGCTGAGCACGCTGGTGCTGCTGCGCGTGGACGTCCCGGCCACTCTCGCACAGTTGCGCCAGCCGGGGCGGCTCGCCGCCGTCCTGGTCGTCCAGATGCTGGCCTGCCCCGTCCTCGCCTGGGTGGTGGTCCGGGCGCTCCCGCTCGACCCTGGCATTGCCGACGCCGTCGTGCTCTTCGCCACCGGAGCGGCGATCGTCTCCGCTCCCGCCTATGCCCGCCTGCTCGGGCTCGACGCCGAGCTGTCGCTGCTGGGCGCACTCGTTGGCACCCTGCTCGTGCCTCTCACCGCGCCGCCGATCGCTTGGGCGCTGACGGGGGTGGACCTGGCAGTCGGCATGGAAGCCTTCGCGGCGCGGCTCGGAACAGTGGTGGGCTTGCCGTTCGTGCTCTCGGCCCTAATCCGCCGGCTGGCCGGGTCTGCGCGGCTGGAGGCGTTGGGCCCGGCCTTCGACGGGCTGACGGTCTGGCTGCTGGTTGCGTTCGGCTTCGGCGTTATGGACGGAGTCGGGGCGCGGCTCCTGGCCGAGCCGGGCTGGGTGCTGGAGGCGACGCTCGCCGCCTGCGCCGCGAGCGCCGGGCTGAACCTGGTGACCGCGGCCGCCCTCTTGCCCTTTGGCGCGCGGACCGCCGCGACTGCGGGCATGCTGAGCGGGTTCCGCAGCATGGCGCTCTACCTCGCCGTCCTGCCGGAAGCGGCCGACCCGCGCGTGGCACTCTTCTTCGGCCTCTATCAGATCCCACTCTACCTTGGGCCGCTCGTGCTGGCGCCCGGCTATCGCCGGCTCCTGCGGTGGAGCGGGGAGTGTCGCGCTTGAGCCGGCGATCCCGGCCGTGCGAGCCTCGGGGCGAGCAGCGGGAGACGGTGGGATGGCGCTCGATGCACGGGCCTTCACAGCGTTCGAGAGTGCGGCGCATGACCGCATCGCCGGCAGATACGCGGAGCATTTCGCCCCTCTGACCGGCCTCGCACTTGGGTCGCTGCTCGATGCGGTGCGGGTTGCGGCAGGGCGGCGGGTACTGGACGTGGCTACCGGCCCAGGCGTGGCCGCCGCAGCCGCCCTGGGCCGCGGGGCGGCCGTCACGGGCGTGGACGTCTCGCCGGCCATGGTCGCCCTGGCGCAGCAGGCCCACCCCGGCGTCGAGTTCCGGCTGGGCGACGTGGTCGCCTTGCCGTTTCGCGACGGCAGCTTCGATGCAGTGCTCTGTAATTTCGGGCTTGGCCACTTCCCTGAGCCGGAGGAGGCGCTAACCGAGTGCGTGCGCGTGCTGGCGCCGGGTGGCTCTCTTGCCTTCAGCTGGTGGGATCAGCCTGTACGGCAGCGCGTGCAGGGGCTGTTCCGCGAGACGATTGCCGAGCTGGGAGTGCCGCCGCACCCGGATGTGCCGCAGGGGCATGACACGTTCCGCTTCTCCGCCCCGGAGGCCTTCGCCGCGCTACTGCGCGGGGCGGGGCTACGCGATGTGACCGTTACGGAGCACCGCACGGTCCACGCCATGCCGGACGTCGAGGCGCTGTGGCGGGCTGGCATGGGTGGCATGGCGATCACCGCCAGCGCGATCGCGATCCAGGACGAGGCCACCCAGGCGCGGGCACGCGAGGTCCTCGCACGGCGGGCCGAGGCTCATCGCGGCCCACAGGGGCTCGAAATCCCAATCTCCTACTTCATCGGCACAGGCCAAAAGACCTGATGGCCAAGAGCTGACGGGCCCTAGCCAGATTGAGTTCGGGACCACCGAGCAGCCCAATTACGGTCGAGCAAGCCTCGCCGTCGCGACACATCCGCTCAGCGACAAGGTGCGTGAAAAGGTATGCAGTCCGCGCATCCGCCCACGTACGAGGCGCACCGTGGGAACCAAAGTGGGAATAATCCTTTGGATGACCCGCAATCTATTGATATGTAACGTATCAATGGCGGAGAGGGTGTCCGCCTCACTCGCGTCTTGTGGTGTCCTGTCCCGTTCCAATCTCCGCAGGCTACGCACGGCGTTCGCCTTCTGCACCCTTCGTTCCGTCCCCGCGTGTTTCCGGTTGCGTCCCGCCAGTCCACAAGATATTTGTGGACGTGGTTGTGGACCGGAGGCGGAGCGGTGGCGAAGGCAGCGGGCAAGCTCAACGGCAAGCTGACGGCGATTGAGTGCAAGGCGCTGGTGGCGACCGGAAAGCCTGGCGCCCATGCCGATGGCGGCAACCTGTACCTGCGGATCGCGGGTGCCGCGGCTGGCAAGTGGACGCTGCGCTACATGCTGGCGGGCAAGGCGCGCGAGATGGGGCTCGGCGCCTTCGACGCGGATGGCAAGCGGGGGCTGACGCTAGGGCAGGCCCGCGAGGCCGCCGCCGATGCTCAACGGATGCTGCGCGACGGTGTGGACCCGCTGGCGCACCGTAAGGCAGAAGCCGAGGCGGAGGCCGCGCGGGCTGCCGCTGCCGTCGCCAAGGCGCACACCTTCCGCACCGTGGCCGAGTTGTACATCGCGGCGCACGAGGCCGGCTGGCGCAACCTGAAGCACCGGGCGCAGTGGCCAAGTACCCTTGGCGCCTACGCCTACCCGAAGATCGGCAAGAAGGCGGTGGGGGAGATCACCACCGATGACGTGCTTGGGTGCCTCAACCCGATCTGGAACGCCAAGCCGGAGACGGCGACGCGGCTGCGCGGCCGGATAGAGGCGGTGCTTGACTACGCCGCCGCCCGCGGCTGGCGCATGGGCGAAAACCCGGCGCGGTGGCGCGGCCACCTGTCCAACCTGCTGCCGCGCCGGTCCAAGGTGGCCCGGGTGGAGCACCATGCGGCTTTGCCCTGGCAGGACATGGCGCCGTTCATGGCACGGGTACGGGCGCAGCCGGGCACCGCCGCCAAGGCGCTGCTGTTCTGCATCCTGACGGCAACCCGCACCACGGAAACGCTCGGCGCCCGCTGGTCGGAAGTGGACATGGGCGCCGCCGTTTGGGTGGTGCCGGGCGACCGCATGAAGGCCGGCAGGGAGCACCGCGTGCCGCTGTCTGCTGATGCGCTGGCCGTCCTGCGGAGCATGGAGGCGGAGCGGACAGCGGAAGGTGAGGACTTCATCTTTCCAGGCGCCCGCCCGAACAGGCCGCTGTCCTCCATGTCCATGCTCATGCTGCTGCGCCGAATGAAGCGGGGCGACCTGACGGTGCATGGCTTCCGCTCTGCCTTCCGCGACTGGTGCGAGGAAGCCACCAGCACGCCGCACGCGGTGGCGGAGGCCGCGCTGGCACATACCATTGGGGACAAGGTGGAAGCCGCCTACAGGCGCGGAGACCTGTTCCAGAAGCGGGCAAAGCTGATGGCGGAGTGGGCCGTGTTCTGCGAGAAGGCGCCGGGCGCAATCATCCCACTTGCGCCCGGCTTGGCTGAGGCTGGTTAACCGACCCGCGCGAGGGCATGCCTCACGGCGAATTCCAACCGCGGCGATACTCTGGGTCGCTTCGTCGCCGTAGGTCGAGGGGGCTCAAGAACCGCTGAGCCTGCTGGCAACCGGCGACGAACAGCGGGTCAGGCCCACCACAAGGGGCGGGCCTCGGGAGGCTACGTTGTCCGGCCCAGAATTCGGCCCCTAGCCGATAAGAGCCCGACTGCTGGTCAGTAAATTCTTCCCACGTTCGCCGGTCGGCGGCTCCTTGACGGAATGACGCGGAGGGTGGCGCGGGAGCAGGCGCAGGAAGAGCCGCAATCACAGGCGGAGCAGCCACTTGGGGCTGACGTGAAGCTGTTGCTGTATGGTCATCGAGATAGGTCACTCGCATCGATCGAAGATCAGCGTCATTCAGCCATGCCACGTCATTTGGATTAGTGATGACCATTCGGCCGATAATTGAACGCGGGACACCGTAGGCGGCTGCTTCTCGCGCGATGACCATCGTCATCGCCAAAGTATCGGCATTCTCCGCACCAGCAACACTGGCGCTATGGACCCCTATCTGAGCATTACGCTGCGCCCATCGATCCGGAGACGCAGCAAAAATCAAGAAACAGGCGGAAATGCAGTCTTGCGTTACAACTACAGGAATCCGCCATCTACTTACCAAGGCAGCGATATCAGATGCCGTAACGACACTTCCGCCCGAACTATTAATGACTAGTATTACATCTCGGCCCGGCTTCGATCTGACGGCGGCAGAAAACTTTTCGGCATCACCTGGACGTATGGAACCCACCGCAGCCACGACCGAAAGATCGCCCGCATCAGAAGTGGTGATATCCATGCCTGAAGCCGGCGCTGCGGAAACAACCGCGAGGACGAAAAACAATATTGTAATTCGTGCCACGCTCGCCTCGCCTAGGTTTTTTCCAATGCTACTTCCAAAGGCTGGCGCTGAAAAGCGGTGTAACCGCAGCCTCGCTGCGGCGCACCAACGAAAATTACCGAACCGGCTTCCACTGGTCGGCTTCGATCCGCAAAGCAATCCACGTTTCGCCTGCGTTCACGCTGGGCTTGGACAGCGCCACAATCTCCGGCGGCTGGCCGCACGCCTGACACCGCAACCGGGCCAGCGCATCGCCTACGGTGATGCCGGGCCGGGATGCGGCGATCGCTGCCACCGGGAAGCGCCGGAAGCGGCAGGCCGGTGACGGGCATTGCGTGGCGAATTGAAAGTCTTCGAAGTCGGATAGCGGCCGAGGTAGCGCGGCCCGGCCGGCGACCATGTTCGCATGGTCCTGGAATTGCGCGCCGGGGCGGTGTGTCATGTGCCGGACTAGCGCAGCGACCAGCGAGGGCGCCAGCGTCGGGATGCTACATGCGCCTATCGCAACAACCGTGTATGATGCGGCTGGCGGGGGCGGGTTTTGGCCGGCCTCGCGCGCGGAGCCTCCGCCCGCGCTGCCCTTGCCAGCTACCCAGCGGAGCGCGCGGAGGCGCAGAAACGGTGACCGAAGCAGCGTGCAATTCGACGCCGTCCGGGACGCGAAAAATCCATGCCCAAGACGCAATCGGGCTTCTAGCTTTCGGCGAGCTACTCTCGCTGACCGATCTCCTGGCAGCCTCAAACCCGAAGCCCACCAGGGAGTGGGGCGCGCCGTTCCACCTTAAGCCGCTGCTGGCAGCTTTGTCGGCCCGGGCAAAGGGCGAGGTATGGCGACTGGGTGGGAAGTCCGAATGGGGGGCTTGGAAGCTGCGAGCACAGGCCAGAAGGCTGATGCGGACCACCGGATTGTCCGCGGAAACCCTGGCTGCCGAAT
Organism: Falsiroseomonas sp. HC035; assembly: GCF_050563525.1. Taxonomy (NCBI): domain Bacteria; kingdom Pseudomonadati; phylum Pseudomonadota; class Alphaproteobacteria; order Acetobacterales; family Roseomonadaceae; genus Falsiroseomonas; species Falsiroseomonas sp. HC035. The sequence goes on along the minus strand of NZ_JBNXUN010000016.1, from coordinate 59,828 downwards.
TGGAAGGCGACCTATTCCGCGAGGCCGAAGTAGGCCGAAGGATCGCGGCCGCGCGGGCGCAGCTAGTTGACGCCGCGCGGTGTGAGAAGATTGGGTTTCACGGGCGACGCGGCAACTATTGGTTGAAGGAGATGGCCGACAAGCACGAGAGCGTGCCCGCGACCGATTTCCTTCGCGCCGACATCACGGTCACCGAGGACGGCTGGGCAACCATTGATCCAGGCAAGACCACGGAGGGATTGGTTTCGCGCCGCTCGTCTAGCTTCCCTGATTGGGGCGACCTTTACGTCCGGTTGTCGCAAGTGATCGCGCTGCTTCCCGAACACATGCGCGGGCTCCCGGTCGAGGTTGCATCGCCGACTGAACCAGGTTCTGTCCCCGCGCCAGCGAAGGTCTTGGTTGACGGTGCGGCACGAAACATCGCGCGAGACTTGCTCGTGAACCGGGGCCAGCCGCCAACGCAACGCGAGGTAATCGCCGTGTTGCGGGCCGAGGGATTTCTGCCGACCGAATCGAGGTTCGCCGCCGCAAACCTCCCATCGGATCTAAGGCGCGGGCGGGGAGAACATGACCGAAAGCTCGCAGCCGACAAGCGCGGAAAGTTTCCGAGAGACAGCGCTGGGGTACCCAAAGCATAATCTCCGGGTGATAATCCCCTAATCGCCGGATTGGGCGGCGATTAGGGGATTAGTGCCACCCGCCCCTGCTACCGATAAATGAACGACCGTCCCTCGCAATGCCGCGAGGCTTGGAGACGGTCCAATGCGCGTTACTCCCCATTCTACTCCGGTCAACACCACCCCCGCCGGCTTTCGTATCCCCGCCGCTGTCGCGTGGAGCGGCCTGAGCCGTAGCGCAATCTATCGCGAAGCCAGCGCTGGGCGCCTACTGCTGCGCAAGTCGGGGCGCACTACCATCGTGGACGGCCCTTCACTGGCGCGGCTGGTAGAAAACCTGCCTGCAGCCAATTTGTCGAAGAAGGTGGCCGCGTAATGCGCGCCCCGCTGCACCTGCTTCGCGTCACCACCCCCTAACGCAAACCGCCGGACCTGCTGGGGCCCGGCGGAGATGCGTTCTTCGTGCTGATGTACTGCGACTTCGACAATCGCAACTTAGCACACCACGCGCCTCGCGCCACGGTCCAGTTGCCTCCGGCGGCCAAGTGAAACGGCCCCGAAAATGATCCCATCCAGCACTAGCACCGCCTGCGGCCCGCGCCGCCGGCAGCGCCGATTAGCACCTCCTGCACCCATGCCGTTGTTCGCCTGGGCCGCACAGAATCACCGCGTCGTCCCATTCGGCGCCCGGCTCCAACTCCGCGCCGACCTACTCGACGCCGAGGGCGAACCGCGCGCCTGCATCACCATCCCGGGGCAGCGCATTCCGCTGGCCTATCCCAACATCGGCGCCGCTCTAACCGCGCTCCGTACCATGGAGGCCGCCCATGCATGCCGCTGAATCCACCACCGGCCGCCAGCGCCATCTGCTGCGGATGGGCACCACCGTGCTGCCGATCCCGAAGCGCGCGGCAAGCCTGGCCAAATTGCTGATCGCGCATCCCCTTGGACTGACCCGAATTGACATGTTGAAGGCGGCTGTCCCCGGGCTGGCGCTGAACGCAACGTGCCATGTGTCGCGGCTACGGAAAGCAGGCTGCCCAATCGAAAGCGTGCCGGTGATCGGCGCCGACAGTGACGGCAACAAGGTGACGTTCGTCCGCTATCGGCTGGCCGGTGAAATCGCCATCACCTTCGAACCCTGGCCGGTGGCGGAGGGCGCGGCCGATGGCGAATGACCTGGAAACGGTGACGGTGGTGCAGGCGCGAGGCCGTCGCCTGGCCAAGCTTATCCATGCCGACCGCACGGCAGAGCCATACGACAGAACCAAGACGGTGGACCTGTTGACCATGGAGGTTGCCGACCTCGATGACTTGGCGGCACTGCTCCGGGGCCTGGTTCCCCGGCGCGACTGCTGCATCGTTCGCGGCGCCGTCATTGATCCGCGGCGAAGCTGCGGAGTGCGGCGCCTGTCGCACCCGGATCCGGAGACGGGCGAGGCGCCGACGCTACGGGAGGTAGCCCGGCGGTGGGTGGCGCTGGACGTGGATAGCGTCCCGCTGCTGCCCGGCACCGATCCGCACGACCTGGCAGCCTGTGCGCGTTCGGTGGCGCCGATGCTCCCCGCCGGTTTTCACCGCCGGCGCGTGGTGGTGCAGGCAACGGCGTCGCACGGCATCAAGCCCGGTGCGAGGCTGCGGCTTTGGTACTGGTACAGCCGACCGATGACCAGCGCGGAGAACAAGGCGCTGTTCGCCGGCTCGCCGGTTGACCGAAGCCTGTTCAGCGCCGCGCAGCCTCACTACACCGCCGCCCCCATTTTCGATGGCTGGGCGGACCCGCTTCCGCACCGCCTCGCGGTGGTGGACGGCGTGCCGCTGGTGGACCCGCCGCCGGCAAATGTGTTGCCCCCCACAACCTCGCCGACACAGCCCCTAGGAAGGCCGCTGGTGGCATTCGGCGTGCTGCGCGGTGGAAGCGCCACGGCGCGGCTTGCCGGCCTTCTCTGCACCGTCAGGACCGCGGCAGAGGGCGAGCGCCACCGCACCCTGTTCTGGGCATCCTGTCGTGTCGGCGAAATGGTGGCGGCCGGCGAGGTTGGCGCGGACGCTGCGGTGCGCGTTCTGGCAGAAGCCGCGATAGAGGGCGGGGGGCGCGATCAGTGCAACGCCGAGGCAACCGCACGAGACGGCATTGCGCGTGGCGCTGCGGAGGTTCGGGAATGAGCGCCGTACTCGACACCACGGCCGCAGATGCCGCCGAGATTGCGCGCCTCGCCTCGCTAGATCCTCTGGCCTATGAGCGGGAGCGAGAGGCCGCGTCGAAGCTGCTGGGCATCCGCGTCGGGTCGCTGGACGCGGTAGTGCAGAAGGCGCGGCCGGCACCTGATGCCGCGCAGACGCGCAGCGTCACCTTGCTGGACGTAGAGCCGTGGCAGGACGCGGTAGCCGGCGACAAGCTGTTGACAGGGCTGGCGGGCGTGATCCGTCGGCATGTGATCCTGCCGGCGGCTGCGGCGGACTGCATCGCGCTGTGGATCGCACACACGTGGGTGGCGGAGCGGTTCCAGCACACGCCGCGGCTTGGCATCGGCTCGCCGGCCAAGCGGTGCGGCAAGTCCACCCTGCTGGACGTGCTGCGCGCGACCTGCAAGCGCACGCTCAAGGCCGACAATATCTCCGCCAGCGGCGTGTTCCGCACGGTGGAGGCGCTGCGGGAGGAAGGCGGGCTGACGCTACTGGTGGATGAAGCCGACAGCTTCCTTGGCGACAACGAAGAACTGCGCGGCATCCTCAACAGTGGCTTTGAGCGATCGGGCGAGGTGGTCCGGGTGGTGGAGTTGAAGGGCGAGTACAAGCCGGTTCGCTTCGCCACCTTCTGCCCTGTGGCGCTGGCCGGCATCGGTAAGCTGCCGGACACGCTGGCGGACCGCTGCGTGCCGATCACGCTGCAACGGAAGTCGGCGGCGGAGACGGTGACGAAGTTGCGGGCACCTGGCGCACGCGACGCGCTGCACATGGCAACCCGGCACCTTGCCCGGTGGTCATTGGATCGCGGTCCGCACCTGCCGCTTGATCCGGCAGTACCGGAAGCAATGGGCGACCGAGAGGGCGATATCTCCATCCCGCTGCTGTCCATCGCGGACGATGCCGGCGGCGACTGGCCGGCGCGGGCACGGCGTGCGCTGCTTGACGTGTTTGGGCACCGCAACGCGGCCGAGGGCAACGCAGAGGTTGGCGCCCTGCTGCTGTCCGATCTGCGGCGCCTGTTCAGCGAAAAGGGCGCTGCGCGCGTCCCCACCACCGACATCATCGGCGCGCTGGAACAGATGGACGAACGGCCCTGGCCCGAATGGAAAAACGGCAAGCCGATGACGCCAGTGCAGTTGGCGCACGCGCTGTCGCCGTTCGGGGTTCGCCCGACAACATACCGTCCGCCCGGCGGCGCGCCGGTGAAAGGCTATCAGCGGGACCATTTTGCCGAGGCGTGGACCCGCTACTTGCCCCCTTCGGCCATAGCCCCGGCCCCAGAACCGTAACGCCGTAACATGAGAACGATATCAATGGCTTGTGGCAATTCTAGGATAGTAACACCTTGGGCGGCGTTACCGCTTGTGGGACCGGAAAACTGGCGGAAATCCGCCAATGTTACGGCGTTACGGTTCGCGAGCCCCCCTTTGGCGGAAGTTGAAGGTGCGGCGGCATGAACGGCCTCATCTCCGTCGGCGCGCGCCTCGCGAAGCTGCTGCCGCTGCTGGCGAGCGACCACCACGGCGAGGTGGTGGCGACCGCCGCCGCCATTACCCGCACGCTGGCGAAGGCCGGAGCGGACTGGCACGCACTGGCGGATCTAGTGGCAGGCGAAGCAAAGCGGCAGGCGGCGCCGGCCTTCACCTTCGCCGGCCTCGCCCCGAAGAAAGCGCGCAAGCAGATTGCGTTGCTTGCTTGGCGCATTGGCGTAAGTGCCGCGGACCGGGCGCGGCTGGAGCGCTATCGGGCATGGCTGCAGGGCAAGCCCGTTTCCACCCGGCTGCCGGCCGATGACGTCGCCTGGCTGGACGGTATTTGGCGGCGAGCCTTCGGCGAGACGGCATAGCCGCGGCATGAGCACGAGGAACCGGCAGCGATGACGCAGGCTGATCTGGTGGCGGTGATCGAGGTTGCCGGCATCCTGCGGGAGACCCGGCGGAAGCCGACAGCAATCGTGAGGGTCACGCTGGGGCCGCTGACAACCACCTTCGAGGTGGTGGTCCGGCGCTTTAATCAGCTTGTCCTTCGGGCGCCTCACGGGGCCGGTGGAGTGCCTGCCGCAACCGTCTCGGGAGACCTAGAGGCCGATATTATTGAGGCTGCCAGGCCGCATCTCACCCGCTGAGCGAAACGCGCGCTTGCTCGCGCGCGCGAGACCTGACACCTCGGCTGTCTGCTGCATCAACACAACCTTGCCTGCGGCGGCGCCCGTTGCAGCGCTGGGTCAAGTCTCCCGCATCATCACTTGGCCAGGTCGCGGCTGGCCCGTCCGCGTACGTCAGCCAGCGTGCGCCGACAACGGTAACGGTCGCACCGGTCTAGCCAAGCGCGGGGCTGCATCAGCCGCCCAGCCTGTAGTGGCACGGGCGGCGCGGTGAGCCTCGACCGGGCGGCAGGCGCGATGCTCTGGCGCATCCAGGCCCATCATGTGGATGGCCTCGCTCACAGTGAGGACGGAGGTGCCGTTGATGACGTCGCCGGGCTCTGCGGCGGTGGTCTGGCGCGTGGGGGCCGGTGCCAGCACGAGGAGGCCAGCACCGCGCAATCTACTCCAGCCCCTGCACTCTAGTTAATGCAAACATCTCGGCTGGTCTGCCGCCGCTCTTGATTGTGCAGCTGGGGCGTGAACTAGAATGCCTCCGCTCCGATCACTCCCCGTCGCCAGCAGATCGCGCGCAAGGACCTGTGAACACTCATGTGTTGTAGTGGTTCGGGGACGGTGTTACCGGTTGCCTATGATGTGCAACGCGCCGCCTTGAAGCCATAAATCTGGCACCCGCTAAGGGTGCCGGCTTTAGGCATCCGCAGGCTTGAAGCCTCGGACGCTTCCTGTTTGCAGGACGCATAGGCGGCCGCAGGCTACGCCCTTCTGCTTGGGGGCTGACCGCTCCGCTTCTGCTGCACATTCGCCCCGGCGCGGGCAACTGTCGGCAGTCCGGCGTTTCTGCACTTCCTGACGATGTGAAACCGGCCTGCTGCCTGCACGCGGTCCTGCCAATGCTGGCCCGGAGCACAGTTTCAGGGACTACCCGAACATGGCGGTCGGCCACGCCGCGTCGTCACCGTACTGCGTCAGCAGCTACACGGTGTAACGAGCTGGCGCTTTGTAGGACATCAGCCAAATGCCTAGCGTCGCATCATCAGCGCGCAACCAGTGGGCTAGGGCAATCTTTCGCTGCGCTCCGCCTGAAACATCCGGTGCGCCATTCTTGCATGCAAGCACCGGTCCGAGCACTACACCGCGTGTTGCGGAGCTGGATGCGCTGCGCGGCATTGCCGCTCTGGCTGTCGTGCTGACCCACTACCTCGACCGGTATGACGAACTGCATGGCCATGTGACCGATCCGCTGTTCTACCTGCCTTGGGGTGACCGGGGCGTGCAGCTGTTCTTCGTAATCAGCGGCTTCGTCATCTTCATGACGCTGCAGCGGGCGCGACATCCCATGGACTTCATCGTCTCCCGCTTCTCCCGGCTGTATCCCGGATACTGGGCGGCGATCATCGTGACCACGCTTACGGTGCACGCGCTGGACGTCGCCTATTACCAACGGCCGATGCAGGACGTGGTCCTGAACTTCACAATGCTGCAGAAGCTGTCGTTCATCCCGGCCGACGACATTGAGGGCGCTTACTGGACCCTGTATGTCGAGCTTTGGTTCTACGCCGGCATGCTAGCGCTGTTCACTCTGGGCTTGCTGCGCCACATCGAGGCGTTCCTGCTGCTCGGGCTCAGTGCCTCCCTGGCCTGGTGGGCGGGAGAAGAATGGGGCGGGGCGGGTTTCTGGGGCTGGAACCTCACCACCACCTTCGGGCTGGTGTTCAACCAAATCCCGTTCTTTGTCATCGGCATCGGGCTCTACCGGATCTACATGCAAGAGCGACCGCGGATGGCCCTGCTGATCATCCTAGCCGCGCTCGCCTGCATCACGGTGCTGCACCCACTGGAATACGTGGGCGCCGCGCTGGTCGCTATCGGCGCCTTCGCCCTAGTCCTGACCGGACGAGCCGGCTTCCTGCGCCAGCCTGTGCTGATCTGGCTCGGCGCCATCTCCTACAGCCTTTACCTCGTGCACAACTTCGCCGGTCGTGCATTGATCCTGCGGCTGCAGGAGGATGCCGGATGGTCAGCTAATGTCTCTATCGCAGCGGCGCTGGTGGCGTCGCTGATTGTGGCGACGGTGCTAACCTACCTGGTAGAGCGCCCGGCGCAGCGCGTGATCCGGCTCGCCTATGCCCACTGGCGCGGGCGCTTTAACCGGAAGCAACCGGCTATTACCGAAGCACAGTGAGACAAGCCAAAGTTGGACGCAGCGTATTCAGACGAAGGTAAAGTCGAACCGCGGCCCGTTTGACTTGCATTTCCCTAAACCCGGTTGCCAGCCGCGCCTGCGACGTGGAGAACGGTTGCAGATGATCTCTTTAACTCTGCGCCGATGACGGGTTTTTCTGTTCGAACTCAGATTAAAGGACTCGTTGCGGGCCTGCGGACGGGGCTGGACGTCGTTAAGCGCTTGGCGATTATGACAGCCGCATTCGGCTAGCCCGCACGCCGCCTGCGATCCGAGAACCGTCATGGCGCAAATCTCAATGGCCTACGGGGGCCGGCGCTGGTGGCGGTGCTGTGTTGTTGTGGACAAATTTGTGGACTTATTCGGCGCCGACCCTGAAGCCCAAGGAAATGGCCGACATTTGGCGGAGAGGGTGGGATTCGAACCCACGGTAGGCTTGCACCTACTTCGGTTTTCGAGACCGACGCGATCGACCACTCTGCCACCTCTCCGCGGGTGGTGCCGCCCTATAGACATGGGCCGCGCACAGCGCAACATCCGCTCACGAGCCTGCAGCGGTCAGCAACAGGTCTACGCCCTTGCCATGCCTGGCCAGTAGCCAGCTTTCCAATGCCACTTTGGATCCGGGACCTCGTCCCAACGGCACCCTATCGGGCTGCGGAGGTTTCCGGCTACGAGCCTGATCATCCTTGCGATAGCGGTCGGCGAGTAGCTTGGGGCGGGCCGTGACGCCCCGTTCGCCGCACCAGGCCGCCGAAAACTTCAGTGCCTGGCCCGGTCTGGCGGTGATCAGGCAGACGCTGCCGGCCGCTTCGGCAGGCGGATCAGGTTGCCGACCTCAGCGTCAGCCTCAGAGCAGAGCTACAGCCGCTGTTCAGATCGGACCGATCCGAGGGCCCGCAGCAGCAGCGCCCGCGACAGCTTCTCCGGCGCGATCGAGTCTCGCCTGCCGGTGGCAAAGCGCTTGTCGAAATCACCAAGACCCGCGCCATCGCCGCGTTCACCAGCGCGTGGATCGCCTGCCGCGGATGGTCAGGCGGCACCATTGCCGCCGGGCTGGGATTGTTGAAATCGACACGGTCTGCCGATCCGAACCGCGCATCAGTCAAGGCACCGCTGCCAACCGGCACCGCGCATCAGGTCACAGCCGTTCTGATCAGCCGAAGTTCCGCAGCCTACAAGTATCCTGGTTCCGTGGTCGCTCCGATGCGGAGGGTGCGCTGGCAGAAGCGGTGGATCGCGGTGAGGATGTCCTGGGCGGACCTGGTCCAGCGCAAGGGCCCGGGATCTGCATCGTGGGCGTCAATGAGAGCGATGATGTCGCGTTCCTGGCCCGGATTGGCCGGTGGATGCCAATTCTGGCTGATCCGGGAGGCGTTGGTCGGGGTGAAGTGGACGTGCCACCGGTGGCGCTTGGCAGCCGTCCCAGGCCAGTGAAGCGGGCCGCGCCGGGTCAGGCGATGCCGAGCCCGCGCATCTCCGCCAGCGCCTTGGCTGCGGCCGCCTTCATGAAACCCTGGTCGGAGGAATAGACGAAGGCGGTAGCGCCGATGCTGTTCAGCCACTCGGCCTCTTTCATCCCCCCGACGAAGACCATCACAGGCTTGCCGGCCCGCTTCGCGGCGGCGACGATGCGATCCACCGCATCACGGATCGGAGGGGCGTCATTGGTGGGTGCGCCGAGCGCTGCCGTCAGATCGCCGCGGCCAATGAACAGCGCGTCGATCCCCGGTGTCGCTGCGATGGCGTCGATCTCCTCCAGCGCCTCCGGGTCCTCGATCTGCGCCACGACGGTGGTCCCGGCGTCGGCCGCCTCGATGTAGTCCCACATCCGGCCGCCACCATAGCCCGCTGCGCGGACGCTGCCGGAATAGCCGCGCTTGCCGCCACGATAACGGCAGGCGGCGGCCACCTGGGCGGCCAGGGCAGCGCTGGCCACATGCGGCACCAGCACGCCGGTGGCGCCGCAATCCAGCACGGAGAGCAGGTGGTGCGGCGCCGGGCTGGGCACGCGAACCAGGCCCGCCGTGGCGGTGGCACGTGCGGCGAACAGCGCGGCATCCGTCGCGGCTCGGTCGAAGGGCGAATGCTCCTCATCCACCACGACGAAGTCGAAGCCGATGCTGCCGAGGATCTCGGTGGCGTGCAGCGTGGGCGTCTTGATGAAGCTGCCCACCAGGCGATCACCGCGGGCAAGGCGGGCGCGGAAGCTGCTGTCCAGGTCTGGCATCGGTCGGTCCTGCGAAGTGGGTTGACGGAGAAAACGTGTTCTGTTTATCAGAACATCTCTCCGTTCTTAGAAACACTGTCACGCCGGCGGCCGCTGTCAAGCCAGCCGAGGGAGGCACGCCATGCCGCGCATCGACGGACCGCAACGTGGGGAGGGGCTGCAGGCCGTCGCCATGGCGTTGCTGATCCTGGAACACCTGGCCCGCCAGCGCGGCGATGTCGGCGTCACCGAGCTCGCCCGCGCGCTGGAGACGACGAAAAGTCGCATCCACCGGCATCTGCGCACGCTGCTGGAGGCCGGCTACATCGTGCAGGCGCAGGAACGCTACCGCATCGGCCACCGGCTGGTGACGCTGGGCCGCGCCGTCTCGGAGAATTTCGACCTGGCCACGGTCGCGCGGGAGGAGATGCGCGCGCTGCGCGACCAGGTCGGGCAGACCGTGGTGCTGAGCCGTGCGGAGCCCGCTGGCGCCGTGGTGCTGGCGACTCTGCCGGGCCAGGATATGATCGAGATCTCCGCCAAGTCCGGCGCACTGATGGCGCTGCACTGCACGGCGCAGGGCAAGTTGACCCTGGCGCATGCGGACGCCCCGCTGCGCGAACGCGTGCTGCTCTCGCGCCTCGACCTGCGAACGCCGCACACCATCACGGACCCCGAGCAGCTGCGGCAGGAGCTGGAGCAAATCCGCGCGCAGGGCTGGGCGACGGCGGCGGAGGAAAGCCTGGTCGGCGTCAACGCACTCGCCGCGCCGATCTTCGAAGGCGGCGGCGGCATGGTCGGCGCCATCGCGCTGCTCGGCTCCATCCAGTTCATCCCGCGGCAACCCGCGGCGGCGCTGATCCGCGCCGTGCAGGGCGCGGCGGCGCGCATCTCCGCGCGGCTTGGGCAGGTTCTTGACAGCGATCGCCGCTGACCACCAAAGTGGATTTATGAAAGGAACGATGTTCCGTTCAGCAGAACAATTTTCAGTGGAGCAAACGCCATGGCCTATGATGCTTCCGACCCCCGCGCGGCGCTCGCCCCGCCCGCCGCGACGAAGATCGTGGATGGGCCCTACGCACCCGCCGACTACGCCAAATTCTACGAGACGCCGCCGCAGGAAGACGCCGACGGCATCCGCACCTGGCTGGTGCGCGGCCGCAACTTCATCATCGCCTATTCCGAAGTGACGGAAGGGGCCGTGCTGGCGCGGCGGGACCAGCCGGACGAGTATGTGCTGCTGCTGCCCGATCCCGGCCTTTCCGCGACGGTCACGGCCGGCGCCGAAACAAAGACGGTTGAAGGCAACTCGCTCGTCTTCATTCCGCCCGGCGAAAGCCGGATCACGGTGAACGGCAAGGGCCGCATCGTGCGCCTGTTCACGCCGCGCTCCACCGACCTCGCCGCGCGCTGCAGCAACGCGGCGCGCTACGAGGCCACGGACCCGCGCATTCCGCCGCTGCAGGATTGGCCGACCCCGCCCGATGGCTTCCGCATCCGCGACTATACGCTGGACGTGCCGAAGGAGCCGGGCCGCTTCGGCCGGATCTGGCGCTGCACCACCTTCATGGTGAACTACCTGGAACCCGCGCCCGGCCCGCGCGACATCCGCAAGCTGTCGCCGCACCACCATGATGATTTCGAGCAATGCTCGCTGGTGCTCAACGGATCCTACACCCACCACATCCGCTGGCCCTGGACGCCGGACCAGACCCTGTGGCGGGAGGATGAGCACGAGTTGTGCGGCGCCCCCTCCGTCACCGTCATCCCGCCGCCGAGCATCCACACCTCCCGCGCCGAGGAAGCCGGGCAGATGGTGGACATCTTCTGCCCGCCGCGACGCGACTTCTCCAACAAGCCGGGCTGGGTGCTGAACGCGGCGGACTACCCGATGCCCGGCGAGTAGCCACGCGCCCATCCCCGGCCGGCCTCAGCCCGAGGTCGGCCGGCTGCCCTTGAACAGCGGCTTCGTGGTGCGCGCGGCATAACGCCAGCGCCCATCCGGTCCGCGCACGCATTCATCGGTCACGGCGCCGATCAGGATCGGCGGCTCCGACAGCAGCGGTGGCGTGCCGTCCTCCGCATACAGGCACATGGTCCACTCGGCCGTGGCGTGGTCGGCATCCCGCACCGTGACATGGAAATTGTGGATCAGGTGCCGCGCCACGCGGTCGCCACGCCCCTCGCGTTCCGCATAGAAGACGCGGATCGCCTCCCGCCCCTGCCGCGCCTTGTGGCTGGTGGTGTAGATTCCATCCTCGGTGAAATGCTCATGCGCATTGCGACCCCAATTGGAATCCACATCGTGCCAGAAGGCGATGTTGAGGACCTCCAGCTCCTGCCGGATGCGCAGCTCGTCGACAGTCATGCAGTCCACTCCTGTTCAATCGACCGAGATGTTGGCGGCGGCGATGATCGGCCGCCACAGCTCGATCTCCGCCGCCATCCGCCGCGTTAGGTCGGCCTGCGTGCCACCCAGGGGCGTCAGGCCGAGCGGCTGCAGCAGCGACCGCGTCTCGTCCAGGCCGAGATAGGCGTTGCTCGCCGCGTTCAGCTTGGCCACCGCATCCGCCGGCATCCGCGCCGGTCCGAGCAGCGAGATCCAGCCGGTGGCGCGATAATCCGCCACGCCCTGCGCCTGCACCGGCGCCACGTTCGGAAGCTGCGGAATCGCCTCGGCCGCAGTGACGCCGAGCGCGCGCAGCGTGCCGGACTCGATATGCGGCAGATAGGTGGTGACCAGGTCGATCCCCATATCCACGGCGCCCGCCAGCAGGTCGTTGGTCAGCGGCGCGGAGCCGCGATAGGGCACCAGGTTCAGCCGGATGCCGGTGCGGTGCATCAGCAGCTCGATCGCCAGGTGCGCGGCGGAGCCCAGCGGCGGCGTGCCGCAATTGACCTTGTCAGGATTCGCCTTCGCGAATGCCACCAGCTCCTGCACGTTGCGGTAGGGCATCTGGCTGCGCGCCGCGATGACGATCGGCAGTTCCGCGAGCAGCGCGATCGGCGCCAGATCGGTGGAGGGATTGAACGGCATCGACTTGAACAGCAGCGTGTTGTTCGTGATCGGGCCGTTCGTGGTGACCATCAGCGTGTGGCCATCCGGCGCGGCGCGGGCGACGGAGGCGGCGCCGATATTGCCGTTGGCGCCGGAGCGGTTCTCCACCACGAAGGGCTGCCCGAAGCGCTCGGAGAAATTGCGGGAGACGGAGCGCGCCAGCACGTCGGTGGACCCGCCGGCCGGCCATGGCACGACGACGGTGACGGGACGGTTGGGCCAGGCCTGCGCGAGCGCCGGCCGCGCGGAGGCCGCAAGCCCGGCGCCGAACGCCAGGCCGCCGAGCCGCCGCCTTGTGAGAATGGACATGGTCGCTTCCCTTCGTCTTCTTGTTCTCAGGCGCTAAAATACAGCCGCATCGGCGTCTCGCCGGCGATCAGCCGCCGGGTCGCCGCATCGGGCACCCAGTCCCTTAGATCCGCGATGGTCTGCGCGTAGCTCACGCGGTCCTCGAAGGCGGCAAAGGGCCAGTCGCTGGCCCACATCAGGCGTTCCCCGCCGGAGACGCGCAGCAGCGTCTGCGCGGTGCTTCGTGCGGACTCCGGCGACGGCATGCGGAAGCCGCCGGACATCTTCACCCAGGTGCGCCCGCGTTCCACCGCCGCCAGCAGCGCCTTGAAGCCCGGGCAGTTCACGCCGAGCGTCTCGTCCGGTTTGCCGAAATGGTCGATCACCAGCTTCACGCCGGCGCCTTCCACCGCCTCGATCACCTCCGGCAGCATCGGGCTGCTGACCAGGGTGTGCACATGCCAATCCAGGTCGCGCACGCGGCGCAGCAGCAGCCGGTACTCCGGGCTGCGCAGATCGGGCGGGTCGGGCACGCGGCGGAAGAACAGGCGGATGCCGACAACGCCATCCGCCTTCATCCGCTCCAGCGTGTACATGTCCGTCTCCGGCTGCACGAAGACCGTGCCGCGCAGTCGCTTGTGCCGGCGGAGCGACCGGATGACGTAGTCATTGTACTGGCCGTGCAAGCTGGCCGCGGCGATCACGCCGAAGCCGATGCCGTGCTGGTCCATCACCTCGATGAACCGCTCGGCGGAGGCATCCTCCGGCGGGTGGTGCCACGCCCAGGAGGTCAGCGGCATGTCCTTCAGATAGACGTGGAAATGCGTGTCGACGAGCGGCGTATCGGTCTCGGTCATTCGCGTGGGATTCCTGCGCGGGTGGCAATGGATTGCCAGAGCGGCACCTCGGCCCGCATCCGCGCGGCCAGCGGCTCCGGCCCATCCAGCAGCGTCTCGGCGCCCAGCTCCGCCAGGCGGTTCGCCAGAGGCACGCCGGTGCGCAGCGGCGCCAGGTCCCGCATCAGCGTCGCCACCGCCTGCTGCGGCAGGTCGCGGGAGCCGAACAGGCCGAACCACAGCTCCACGCCGTCATAATCCGGCACCAGCTCCGTGATGCTCGGCATCTCCGGCAGCAGCGCGCTGCGCCGGCGCCCGCAGGTGGCCAGGGCGCGCAGGCGGCCGCCGCGGATATGCGGCAGCACCTCGATCGGGCTGAGGAAGCCGGAGGCAACCTCCCCGCCCAGCAGCGCGGTGGCGGAGGGGGCGGAGCCGCGATAGGGCACGTGCAGCAGGTCCAGCCCTGCCCTGGCGCGCAGGACCTCTCCAGCGAAATGCACCGTGGTGCCGATACCTGCGGTGCCGAAGCTGACCCGGCCCGGCTCCGCCTTCGCCCGCGCCAGGTAGTCCGCCAGGTCGCGAAATGGCGAATCCGCTCGCACCATCAGCAGGATCGGCGAGGCCGCCGTCTGCGTGATCGGCACCAGGTCGGCCAGCGGATCGAAGCCCGGGTCGCGTTGCAGCGCCGGCAGGATGGCGACGGCCGAGGTGGTGTGCAGCAGCAGATGCGTATCGGCCGCCTGCGCCACCGTGCGGATGCCCAGCGCGCCGCCGGCGCCGGAACGGTTCTCCACCACGAAGGGCTTACCGAGGCTTCGCGCCAGATGGTCGGCGATGATGCGCGCCGGGATGTCCGTGGTGCCGCCGGGCGCGAAGGGGACGGTGATGCGGACGCCCCGCGCCGGCCAGGCCTCCTGCGCCCAACCCGGCGTCGCGAAGGCGGCGAGGCCGGCGGCCAGCAGGCTCCGTCGGCGGCAGGGCGCACGGTACGGCATGAACGTCCTCCGCGGCGCGTTTTCCCGCGCCGTTCCAAGCAAGCTAGCGACTTCGCGCGCGCCATCCAGCGCGCCGAGCGTGCGTTCCGCATCTCGGAATGGCGCGCATCGCGGACCTGAAAGGGCGCAGCGCCATGCTTAGCTGAGGCGACGATGGAGGATGCCGACGCATGCGGGTGATCGAGATCAGGGGCAAGGGCGGGCCGGAGGTGCTGGCAGTGGCGGAGCGGCCCATCCCCGCCTGCGGAGCCGGGGAGGTCCTGGTCCGCGTGGCGGCCGCCGGGGTGAACCGGCCGGATGTGCAGCAGCGCAAGGGCCTGTACCCGCCACCGCCCGGCGTCACGGATATTCCAGGCCTGGATGTCGCGGGCGTGGTGGAGGCGGTGGCGCCCGACGTCACCTGGCCACGCCCCGGCGACGCGGTCTGCGCGCTGGTCGCCGGCGGCGGCTACGCCGAATACTGCGTCGTCCCCGCGCCACAATGCATGCCGATCCCGCGCGGCTTCAGCTTCGCCCAGGCGGCAACCTTGCCGGAGGTGTTCTTCACCGCCTGGAACAACGTGTTCTGGCTCGGCCGGATCGCGGAAGGTGAGACGCTGCTGGTGCAGGGCGGCACGAGTGGTGTCGGCATGGCGGCGATGCAGATGGCGCGGGAGCTGCGCGGCGCCACCGTCATCGCCACCAGCAGCTCCGCCGCCAAGCGTGCCGTCTGCCTGGACTACGGCGCGCATCACGTAGTGGATTACCGCGAGGCCGATTGGCCGGACCAGGTGCGCGCCCTTACCGGTGGCGCCGGCGTCGATGTCATCCTCGATGGCCAGGGCGGCGACTACACGCCGCTGGAGATGGCGCTGCTGGCGCCCGACGGGCGGCTGGTGCTGATCGCCAGCCACCGTGCGCCGAAAGCCGAAATCAGCACGCGGGACATCTACATCCGTCGCCTGACGCTCACCGGCTCCACCCTGCGTGCGCGCCCGGCCGCCTACAAGGGTCGCATCGCGCAGGAGCTGGTGGCGCAGGTCTGGCCGCTGCTGGAGGCCGGGCGCATCCGCACCCATATCTGCGCCACGCACCGGCTGGAGGATGCCGCGGCCGCACAGGCGGTGCTGGATGCCAATGCGCAGATCGGCAAGCTGGTGCTGACCGTCTCGGACCTGGCGGAGACGGTCCCCTGACCGAGGCGCCGGTCCAGTCCGTGCTGCGCGCCCTGTCGATCCTGCGCGAGCTGAACAGGCAGCAGAACACGACGGTGGACCAGCTGCACCGTGCCACGGGCCTGCCGAAGCCGACGGTGCTGCGCCTGCTGGGTACGCTGGCCGGGGCCGGGCTGGTGATGAAGGGCGAGCGCGGTATCGGCTACCGCGTCACCTCCGACGTGCAGGCGCTGAGCGCCGGGCTGCAGGGCGGGCCGCTGGTGGTGGAGGCCGGGCGCCCCTGGGCGGCGGAGCTGACGCGACGGCTGCGCTGGCCCGCGGCGATCGCGGTGCGGGATGGCGGCCGCATCGCCATCCGCCTCAGCACCGCGGCCAGCAGCCCGGTCTCCCCCTTCCACGCCACCATCGGCATGCGCCACAGCCTGGTGACCCGCGCCCTGGGCCGCGCCTATCTCGGCTGCTGCCCGGAGGCGGAGCGGCACGACCTGCTTCGCCTGCTCGCCGCCTCCACCGACCCCGAGGACCACCCGCCCGGGCTGGAGCGTGTGGTGCGCATGATCGTGGCGATGGTGCGCCGCCAGGGCTACGCGCTGCGCGACCCGAATGTGGAGCCGCGCAGTTCGAACACCGTCGCCGTGCCGATCCGCCTGGGGGACGCCGTGGCGGGCACCATCGGTCTGAGCTTCTTCCGCTCCGCCATCAGCCGGCAGGCGCTGGTGGAGGAGCTGGTGCCCGCGCTGCAGCAGGCGAGCCGGGAGATCAGCGCCGCGATGCTGCGGCTGCATTCCGGCATGCGGAACAGCGGCAGTTCCTCCTTCTGCCCCGGCACGCCGCCACACTAGCGTCCGCGCGACAAGCCGGGGGAAACACATGCAGGCCGAAGGCCAGGATTCCGCGCCACGCCAGGCGCGCTTCGCCGTACCGCCGCTGACCTGCGACGCGCATTGCCACGTCTTCGGCCCCGCCGCGCGCTTCCCCTATGCGCCCAGCCGCCGCTACACGCCGGAGGACAAGCCGAAGGAGGTGCTGGCCGCGCTGCACCGGCGGCTAGGTCTCGGCCGTGCCGTGATCGTGCAGGCGAGCTGCCACGGCACCGACAACCGCGCCATGGTCGATGCGCTGCGCAGTGATCCCACGCGCTATCGCGGCGTCGCGATGATCGACGACACCACCCCGGATGCCGAGCTGGAGGCGATGCAGGCGGCCGGCGTGCGCGGCATCCGCTTCAACTTCATCAAGGCGCTCGGCGGCGCGCCCGACATGGCCGTGTTCCACCGCGCCGTGGAGCGGGTCCGGCCGCTCGGCTGGCACATCGTCCTGCATGTGCAGGGCGAGGGCGTGGCGGAGATGGCGCCGGTGATCCGCGCGCTGCGCATGCCCGTGGTGATCGACCATATGGGCCGCGTCGATCCCAGTTTGGGTGTCGACGGTCCCGCCTTCCGCACGCTGCTCGACCTGCTCGCCGACGAGCGCATCTGGGTAAAGCTGAGCGGCGCCGAGCGGATGACGCTGTCCCCCTTCACTGAGGCCCTGCCTTTTGCGCGCGCCCTGCTGCGCGCCGCGCCGCATCGGGTGCTGTGGGGCACTGACTTCCCGCATCCGAACCTGACCACGCCGGTGGATGAGCTGGAGCTGCTGAACCTGGTCCCGGATTTCGCCCCGAAGGCCGAGGACCGCCAGCGCCTGCTGGTCGACAACCCTGCCACGCTCTACGGTTTCTGAAAGGCAACGCATGCCGGCCGTCGACTCCCACGCCCACGCCTTCGACCTGCGCCGCCAGGGCTGGGGCGGCGATCGCGGCTTCGACATCCAGCCGAACGAGCTCGGCACTGCGCCGCAATTCCTGCACATGCTGTCCAGCCACGGCTTCACCCATGGTGTGCTGAGCAATCCGCTCGGCGGCTATGGCGCCAACAATACCTACATGCTGGAGGCGATCGCGGCATCCGCCGGCCGGCTGAAGGGCGTGGCCCTGCTGCCGGATGCGACGCCGGAGCCGGAGATCCACCGCATGGTGGAAGGCGGCATCGTCGGCATCCGCTTCAACCTGGATTTCCCGACCAGCCCGCCACTGCTCGGGCCCGCCGGCGACCGCGCGCTGGCGCGTGCGCGGGAGGTCGGCTGGTTCGCGCAGCTTCACTATCACCACGGTGACTCGCTAATCGCCGCGCTGCCGACGCTGCGCGCGGCGAAGCTGCCGGTCGTCATCGACCATTGCGGCCGGCCGGAGCTGGCAGGCGGGCTGGACCAGCCGGGCTTCCGCGCCCTGCTGGAACTCGGCCGGAGCAGCGATGCCGTCATCAAGCTGTCCGGCATCTTCCGCTTCAGCGCGACGGACTCGCCCTATGCCGACACGGACCCCTTTGTTTCAGCGCTGATCGAGGCCTTCGGCACCAGTCGCTGCATCTGGGGTTCCGACTGGCCCTTCCTGCGCGCCCGGGCGCGCACGGATTTCGGCCCGCTGCTCGCCGCGCTGCATCGCGTCCTGCCCGATGCGGCGGATCGAGAGAAGGTGCTCTGGACCAATCCGGCGCGGCTGTTCCGCATGTCGGCCTGACCGGCAACAAGGGGAGGATCGCATGATCACGACGCGGCGCAACGTGCTGGCGGCGACGGGGCTGGTGCTGGGGGCTGGCCCCGCGCGGGCGCAGGCCTATCCGGATCGCGCGATCCGCGTGATCGTCCCCTATGCGGCGGGCGGCGCGGACCAGTTCATTCGGCCCCTGCAGGCCCGGCTGACCCAGGCGCTCGGCCAGCCCATCGTCATCGACTCCGTCACCGGTGGCGGCGGCGCGATCGGCGCCAACCGCGTGCGCGCCGCCGCGCCGGATGGCTACACGCTGCTCTTCGCCGGGACGGGCGCGCTGACGGCGGTGCCTCGGCTGCAGCGGCTGAATTATTCCATCGCGGATTTCGCGCCGATCGCGAACCTGATTGCCATCCCCTACGTTCTGGCGGCGCGGCAGGGTGCCCCCTTCACCGATTTCGCCGGCTTCCTGCACGCGGCCCGCGCCAGGCCGGAGGCGCTGAGCTACGGCACGCCCGGCGTCGGCAGCACGCCGCATCTGGTGGCGGAGGCGATGGCCAAGGCGGCCGGTGTGAAGCTGCTGCACGTGTCCTATTCGGGCGTGGCGACGGCGGTTGTCGGGCTGCTGGCCGGTGACATCGACCTGGTGATGGGCGCGCCCGGCAACATCATGCCGCTGGTGGATCGCGGCGTGGTGCCGCTGGCGCAGACCGGCGCGCGGCGCATCGCCGTGCTGCCCGACCTGCCGACGCTGCGCGAGGCGGGTCTGGCGGTGGACCTCGTCACCCGCTTCGGCTTCTTCGCGCCGAGGGGCACGGATGCCGCCGTGCTCGACCGCTGGTCGCGCCTGCTGCTGGAAGGCGGCGGCGACCCTGCCTATGCGCAGGCCATGCAGCGCGCCTTCAACGAGGTGGAGCTGCTGGACCGGACCCGCTTCCAGGGCTTCCTGGCGGCGGAGGACGCGGCCACGGCGGAGCTGCTGGCCGCCCTGAACCTGGCAGCCGGCTGAGACAGCACAAGGATCGCGCGGATGACCGAACTGAACCAGGGTGCCCTCGGCCCCTACAATCTGCAGGGCAAGGTCGCCGTCATCACCGGCGGCAGCAGCGGCATCGGCGCGGCCTCCGCCCGCCGGCTCGCCGAACTCGGCGCGACCATCGCCATTGGCTACAATAGCGGGCGCGAGCGGGCGGAGGCGCTGGCGGCGGAACTGCCCGGCGGCGGTCACATCCCGCTGTACCTGCCAATGGCGGATACCGCCGCCATCCGCGCCGCGGCGGCGGAGGTGGAGTCCCGGATGGGCCGCGCCGATGTGCTGGTGAATTCCGCCGGCACCACCCGCGCCGTGCCGCATGCGGATCTCGAGGCGCTGGATGACGAGACCTTCGACCGCATCCTGATCACCAATGTCCGCGGCCCCTATTCCACCATCCGCGCCTTCGCGCCGCTGCTGAAGCGCGGCGGCGATGCGGTGGTGGTCAACATCTCCTCCCTCGCCGCGGTGAACGGGCTGGGCAGCAGCATCGCCTACTGCGCCTCCAAGGCGGCGCTGGATGTGATGGGTGTCTCGCTGGCCCGCGTGCTGGGGCCGGAGATCCGCGTCATCGGCGTCTCGCCCGCCGCGGTGGATACCGGCTTCGTGCCGGGCCGCAGCCGCGATGCGGTGCTGAAGCAGGCGGCGCTGACGCCGCTGAAGATCGTCTGCCAGGCGGATGACGTGGCGCTCGCGGTGATTGCCGCCGTCACGCACCTGCGGCTCACCACCGGCACCTCGCTGCTGGTGGATTGCGGCCGGCATCTCTAAGCCAAGGAAGGACAGACCCGATGCCGCTCACGCGCCGTCACGCCATTGCCACCCTGGGCGCCGCGCTCGCCGCCCGCCCCGCCCTTGCCCAGGATTTCCCGAACCGTGCCATCCGCATCATCGTGCCCTATGCGGCCGGCGGAACGGACCAGTATGTGCGCCTGCTGCAACAGGATATCGCGCAGCGCCTGGGCCAGCCGGTGCTGATCGATTCCGTCGTCGGCGGTGGCGGTGGAATCGGCGCCAACCGCGTGCGGAGCAGCGCGGCGGATGGCTACACCCTGCTGTTCGCCGGCACCGCCGCGATCACCGTGGTGCCGCGCATCAACAAGCTGCCCTATTCCGCGGCGGATTTCGCGCCGATCTGCAACCTGGTGGCGCTGCCGATCATCGTCGCGGCGAAGCGGGACTTCGCGCATCGCACGGCACAGGACATGCTGGCCGCGGCCCGCGCACGGCCGGAGGGCATCTCCATCGCCTCCCCGGGCATCGGCAGTTCGCCGCATATGGCGGCGGAGGCGATGGCGCGGGCGGCGGGCGTGAAGCTGCTGCACGTGCCCTATCCGGGCATCGCGCCGGCGATGACGGCGCTGCTGGCTGGCGATGTCGATCTCGTGGTGGGGGCGCCCGGCATCATCCTGCCGACCGTCGAATCGCACGGCATCCTGCCGCTGTTGCAGACCGGCGCCACGCGCAGCGCCGCGCTGCCCAATCTGGTCGCGCTGCAGGAGATCGGGCTGGATGTGGATTTGGTGACCCGCTTTGGCTTCTTCGCGCCGAAACAGACGCCGGAGCCGGTGCTGGACCGCCTGGCCCACGTCTTCATGGCTTCCGCCGCGACGCCCGAATACGCCCAGGCGATGCGGCGCGCCTACAACGAGGTGCTGCTGCAGGATCGCGCGCAATTCGCCCGGGCCCTGGCCACGGAAGACGAGGTCAGCGCTCGGCTGGTGCGGGACCTCGGCCTGAGCTGAACCGCCTCAGGCATAGACGATGCCGCAGCCAGGGCCCGGCGGCACAGCGATCATGCCATCCGTGATCGGCAGCGGCGTGAAGGGGTCGTCGAGGATGTGGTCGTGCTCCGACAGTTCGCAGGCGAAGGGCAATTGCCGCAGCGATGCGGCGGCATGGGCGGAGGCGCCCTGCAGCAGCGCCGGGCCAAAGGCGGCGCCCATCCGCGTGGCGACCTGCCCGGCCTCCAGGATCCGCGCCGCGGTGACGAAATTGCGCACGCCACCGAGCTTGGTGAGCTTCAGGTTCACCACATCCGCCACCCGGCCTTCGACAACCCGCAGGACGTCGGCAATGGTCTCGACGCTTTCATCCGCCTCGATCGGCACCGGCAGGCTGCGCGTGACCAGCGCGAGCCCGGCCCAGTCCCCGGCCGGCACCGGCTGCTCGACCAGCGCGATGTCGTGCCGTTCCATCTGCCGCCAGGCGGAGAGAAAGCCCTTGGCGCTGTAGGATTGGTTCGGGTCGAGCGTCAGCGCCACCTCCCCCCCCACCGCCGCACGCACCTCCGCCACGCGCCGCCCATCCAGCACGGCATCGCCGGCCAGCTTCAGCTTCAGCGTGCGGTAGCCCTTGGCCACCAGCGCCGCCGCCGATTGCGCCATCTCAGCCGGCGCCTTGATCGGCAGGATGCGTGATTGCGGAATACTCTCCCGAAAGCGCCCGCCGAGCAGCGCCGAGAGCGGCAGGTTGGCACGCCGCGCCAGCAGATCGTGCAGCGCCATGTCGATGGCCGCCTTGACCGAGCGGTTGCCGACCAGCGTCGCCTCGACCAGATCCATGATCGCGCCGGCCTCCGCCGGATCGCGCCCGATCAGCAGCGGCCGCAGGAAGTGCAGCGCCGCCTCCGCGCCCGGCCCATGCGTGGTGATGGCGGGAATGGCATGGCAGTAGCCCAGGCCCGCCACGCCTTCCGCATCGGTCAGGATGATGACCCAGCCCTGCAACTCCGCCACCGTCGCGCGGGCGAATTTCCAGCCGGGATCGGCCTGCCGTTGCCGGCAGGGGCGCAATTCGGCCGTGACGATCTGCATCGCGATTCCCCCGATGATACGCCGTGGAAGCTGCCATGGCCGGGCCGCGGGACTCCCCCTGATTCCAACCGTTTTCCGGCAGGCGGAATGGCGGGAGATTGCCGGGCCGGCCAGCGAATCCCGTTCTAGATTGCGGCGGCGCATCCCCCCTTGCCCCCAATGGAGCGTCCAACATGCCCGTCCGAACTCCCTTGCCGCGCCGCTCCGCCCTGCTGCTGGGCCCGCTGCTGCTCTCGGCGGGCCTGGCGCGGCCTGCCTTCGCCGCCTATCCCGACCGGCCGGTGCGCCTGATCGTCGCCTATGCCGCCGGCGGCACTGGCGACCTGGTGGGGCGCCTGGTGGGCGAGGGACTCGCGGCGCGGCTTGGCGTGCCCGTGGTGGTGGAGAACCAGGGCGGCGCCGGTGGCGCCATCGCGGCGCGCGCGGTCAGCCGCGCGGCGCCCGATGGCCACACCATCATGCTGGCCGGCAACGCGATCTTTGCCATCCTGCCGCACCTGGCCAACGTCGGCTTCGACCCGGTGAAGGATTTCACCGCCATCGCCAACATCAGCGAATCGCAGCGGCTTCTCGCCGTGCGCAATACGCTGCCTGTCAACACGCTGGCGGAACTGGTGGCATACGGGAAGCGCAACCCGGGCAAGCTGAACTACGGGTCCGCGGGCATCGGATCGACCCTGCACGTGATGACGGAGATGTTCCGCCGCGAGGCTGGCTTCGATGCCGTGCACATTCCCTTCCGTGGCTCCGCCCCCGCCGTGCAGGCCATGCTGGGCGGGGATGTGGACTTCATGATCGACACGGGGGTGATCCAGCATGCGCAGCAGGGTCGGCTGCGCGGCCTGGCCGCCGTGGGCGACCGCCGCCTGCCGCAGTTCCCGGATCTTCCCACATTGGCGGAACAGGGCTTCCCGAATGTCCGCACCTCCGGCTGGCAGGCGCTGATGGGCCCGGCGAACATGCCGCGGGAGGTCGTCACGCTTCTCGCCGGCCATGTCGAGGCGATGCTGCGCGAGCCCACCTTCCTCGACCGCCTGTCCCGCGTCGGCGTGGTGCCCAGCTTCCGCTCGCCCGAACAGCTCGCTGGCGACCTGGCCGAGGATACGCGGCAATTCGGCGCCATCATCCGCACGGCCGGAATCTCCGCCGAATGAGCGACAGCCTGAACCGCCGCGCCGCCGATTGGGCAGCCGGCCTGACGCTCGACCGGGTTCCGGCGGAGGTGGTGGAGAGCACGAAGCTGCGCGTGCTGGACCTGATCGGCGTGATGCTGGCCGCGAAGCCGCTGGAACTGGTGGCCGCCGCGCGCCGCGCCGCGCTGGCGCTGGAGGGCTGCGGCGGCGCGCGCATCCTGGGTGAGGCGGAGACGGTGGCGCCGATGGCGGCCGCCTTCGTCAACGGCGTGATGACCGCGGTGCTGGAATTCGACGATACGCACATCGAAAGCTTCATCCACCCCACCGCGCCCTGCGTTTCCGTCGCCTTCCCGGAAGCCCAGCGCCGCCGCCTGTCCGGCCGCCGGCTGATCGAGGCCGTGCTGGTGGGCAGTGAGCTGACCTGCCGGCTCGGCCGCATCACGCCGGTTCGGCTGCACAATCTCGGCTTCCATCCCACCGCGGTTTTCGGCGTGTTCGGCGGTGCCTATACGCTGGCGAAGCTGCGCGGGCTGGATGCCGGCATCGTCGCCGATGCGATAGGTGCGGCAGGCAGCCTTTCGGCCGGGCTCAACGCCTCGTTCGAGGATGGCAGTTCGACCAAGATGATGCATGTGGGCTTCGCCGCCACCGGCGCGCTGCGTGCGGTGGCGCTCGCCGAGGCCGGCATCTCCGGCCCCGCCCCGGTCTTCGACGGCCGCTTCGGCTGGTTCCGCAGCCATGTGCAGGGTCGCGAGGATCTGCGCTTCGATGCGCTGTGCGACAGGCTTGGTGAAAATTGGGAAGTGCTGAACATCGCAGCAAAGGTGCATCCCTGCGCCTTCACCATGATGCCGCATATCGAGGCCGCCATCGCGCTGCGCAACACGCATGATCTGCGGCCGGAGGATATCGCGCAGGTGGTGGCGCGCATCGGCAAGCGGTCCTTTCCCACGATGTGCGAGCCGGTGGCCGACAAGCGCCGCCCCGCCACCACCTGGCATGGCCGCATCAGCCTGCAGCACACGGTGGCGGAGGCGCTGGTGCGCGGCCGCATGGACAAGGACGCCTATGCCGAGGCCAACCTGCGCGACCCGGTGATCAACGCGCTGGCCGACCGCGTTCTGCACGAGGACGACCCGGCGACCGAGGCCACAAGGTCCGGCGGCACCGTGATCGTCCGGCTGCACGATGGGCGGGAATTGACGCACCGCATCGACGACATGCGCGGCACCCGCGCCAATCCGATGTCACGCGATGACGTGGTGGCGAAGTTCCGCGCCAATACGCGCGGTGTGCTGAAAGCCGGCCAGGCCGATGCGGCGATCGACGGCCTGCTGCAGCTCGACACGCAGGAAGATGTCGCCCCGCTGTTCGAGGGGCTGTGCCCCTCGCGCTGATGCCGCCGCTACGCCGCCGTGTTGGCACCGATGCCGGCAAGCTGCGCGGCATTGGTGGAGACCATCTTCCGTACATCCTCCGGCGAATAGCCGATGGACAGGCACAGGCCGATGATCTGTCGGAAGCCTTCCACCGGCAGCGGCGCATTGGCCTGGCCGAGGTCGGAGCCGAAGAAGGTGCGGTCCACGCCGGCGGCCTCGACCAGCGCCTTCAGGAAGGCCTCGTCATAGACCTTCATCCGGTTCGGGATGAACATGCAGATCGAATGCTCGATCCAGGCGCCCATGCTCACCAGCTCCTTCACATCGGATAGTGACGCGCCGACGGTGTAGCTGGGGTGGTTGACCAGAAGCCGGTTGCAGCCGCGCTTCTTCGCCTCCTCGAACAGCGGCCAGACCTCGCTGATATGCAGATGGCCGCAGGACAGCACCACATCATGCTCGGCGATGATGTCGAGCACCTGCTTGACCGGATCCAGCAGGTCGCCACGCGCATCCTGCACGGAAAGCCCCACCTGCTTCAGCATCTTGCCCTTGGTCGGTAGCAGGGATTTGCGATGCCCCTCGCGGATGTGGTTGGCGGCGGAGACGGTGGGCATCCATACCACGCGGGCGCCGGTCTTCACCGCGGGCTCGACGGCGAAAGGATTGATGCCGCCGACCGAGTTGTTCAGCACGATGCTGCCGATCGGCTCCGCCTGCGTCGCCTTGCCCGCATCCTTCAGCACATCCACGAAGGGGCCGGTCGGGTAGTAGTGGTCCTTGAACAGTACGGCGCGCATGCCGGCCGCGGCACCTTGCTCCAGCGCCTGCTCATGGTTCACCGCGCGGGCCATGACGGAGGGGCCGCTGTGGCAATGCAGGTCGATGGCGCCTTGCATCAGGCTGTCGATCAACTGCGGGTCAGCATGCATCGAAAGGCTCCTTTTTCGCCGCGAGGCTAGGAGCGGCCGGCGCTGGCGGGGAGCATATTCTCGGCCTGTTCCGCATCGCGAAACGCAGCCGCCGGCGCCGCCTGCTGCAGCCTTTCCATGGAGGCGGTGATCTGCCGGCTGGCCAGTTGCAGCGCCGGCACCAGCTCCTCCGTCAGCACCGCATGGCTGACGACGGAGCGGAAATAGCTGAGGCCGAGCGTGCCGGCGACGGAATCGCCCAGAAGGATCGGCACCGCCACGGTGTTGGAATTGCGCGGCTCCACCTTCGGGTCGCGCTGCGCGTAGCCCTGCCGGCGCACCATGGCGACCATGCCCTGCACCACACGCTCGAGGTTCGGCGGGTTGTCCTCCGGGTCCGGGGATGCGGCGAGCAGGCGCAGCAGGATGCGGCGCTCCTCCTCCGGGCAGAAGGCGAGGTAGGCGCGGCCGATGGCGCGCGTCACCAGGCTGAAGCGCACGCCGACCGTGGCATGGAAGGGGGAGACGGCGCTTTCCGCCATGGTGCTGACGCTGATCACCACACGCCCCTGGTCCGGCACGGCAATCGCCACCGGCCATTTGAGCCGCCGCGTCAGGTCCACCGCCCAGGCACGCCCGGCTTCCGCCACCAGCGGCCCACCGTGGAAGCCGGAGCTGAGCGCCGCCACCTGGGAGGTGATGCGGTAGCCCAGCCCGCGTTCCCCCTTCGCCACCAGCCCGGCGGCGGCCAAGGTGCCGAGCAGGCGCATGATGGTGGGCTTGGGCAGGCCGGTGGCGCGGTGCAACTGGTCTACCGTGGTGTGGCGCTGGCGGTTCAGCTCCCGCAGCAGCTCCAGCGCCCGCAATACCGATTGGACGGGGGGGCCGCTCATGCGCTGCGCCGCGGCCTGGCGGTCCCGCGCGTGGTCACCTCGACTGGCATCGCTTCCTGCCCATTTCCCGCTACCGGCGCCTTCGTTTCGGACTCCGTGGCCCTTTGCCCCATTCCGATTCCCGGATGCCGCCCGAGTCAAGCTGGCCTTGCCTTCCACGATGCGGAATGCGGGCAGAGGCTGCTTGTCTCCGCCGCGGCGGGCTGGACAGGCTGCGGTCGGGCGGAAGGCACGGCGGGAAGACCGTGCCCGCCGCGCCCAACAACGTCCCGGGAGGACATGACATGACGCCGTCCCCAGCACCGACGTACGGCCGCCGCCGCCTGCTCGGCGGCGCCCTGCTGGGCGCTGGCCTGCTGCACGGCGCGCCCGGCCGCGCCGCCAGCTTTCCCACAGGCCCCATCCGCATCGTCATCGGCTTCGGCCCCGGCGGGCTGGCGGACCTCACCGCGCGGCTGGTGGGGGAACAGCTGTCGCAGCGGCTGGGCCAGCAGGTGGTGGTGGACAACCGCCCGGGCGCGGGCGGCGCGGTCGCCGCCCGCATCGGCGCCACGGCGGAGCCGGATGGCCAGACGCTGATGATCCTCAGCACCGGCAACGCCATCAACAAATCGCTGTTCCGATCGCTGCCCTATGACCCGGTGGCAGATTTCACCGCGATCTCCGCCATGGTGTCCTTCGACCTGCTGCTGCTCACCGGCGCCAATTCGCCGCTGCGCAGCGTGCAGGATGTGCTGGCGGCGGGGCGCAATGGCGGGCGGCTGGCGATCGGCACCATCAGCCCGGGCAGCACGCAGAACCTGGCAGCCGAATGGCTGCGCGTCGCCGCCGGGCTGGATGCCACCGTCATCCCCTATCGCACCACGCCGGAGGTGCTGACCGCGGCGCAGCGTGGCGATGTACAGATCGCCTTCGAATCCTACGCGGCGGCCCGCGGCGCGCTGGAGGGCGGTGTGCTGCGCGCCATCGCCGGCACCGGGGAAAGGCGCTCCCAGCTTCTGCCGGACCTGCCGACTCTGCGCGAGGCCGGGCTGGCGGATTACGCCGTCACCGGCTGGAACGGCCTGTTCGCCCCGGCGCGCACGCCGGCGCCCATCATCGCCACGCTCAACGGGCATCTGCGGGAGATACTGGCCATGCCGGCCATCCGCACGCGACTGCTGGCGCTGGGGGTGGAGCCCGCGCCCAACACGCCGGCCGAGATGGACGCGCTGCTGAAGCGCGACATCGGCATCTGGGCGCAGGTGATCGAGCGCGCCGCCATCGAGCGGCAATAGGCAGGGAGAGGCAACATGCCCATCACCACCCCCACCCGCCGCGGCCTGCTGGCCGGCGGCGGCGCGCTGGCGACCACGCTCGCCGCGCCCGCGGTCCATGCCGCGGGCTACCCGAACCAGCCCATCCGCCTGATCGTCCCCTTCCCCCCCGGCGGCACCGTGGATGTCACGGCGCGGCTGGTGATGGGCAAGGTGGCGGAGCTGCTGGGCGGCAACGTCATCATCGACAGCGCGCCGGGCGCCGGCGGCAATGTCGGCACCCAGCGCGTGGCGCGTGCCACGCCGGATGGCTACACGCTGCTGTTCACCGCGCCGAACCACACCATCAACCCCAGCCTTACGCCGAACAGCGGCTTCGACCCGGAGCGCGACTTCATCCCCGTCTCGCTGGTGGCCCAGATCGCGGAGCTGCTGATCGCGCCGCGCGCCGCGCCCTTCACCACCTTCGCCGACTTCGTGACCCATGCGCGCGCCAATCCCGGCAAGCTGACCTATTCCTCCGCCGGCATCGGGTCCCATCCGCATGTGACGATGGAGCTGATGCTGAAGCGGCTGGGGCTGGAGGTGCTGCACGTGCCCTATCGCGGCGCCGCGCCGGCCTTCACCGATCTCGTCGCGGGTCGCGTGCAGCTGAAGCTCGACAGTCTGGCGACCTCCGCCGCCAGCCTGGCGGAGGGCTCGATCCGGGCCCTGGCGATCGCCAGCAAGGAACGGTCGCCGAAGCTGCCCGATGTGCCGACCATCGCCGAGCACGGCCTGCCGGGCTTCGAGGGGATTCTCTGGATGGGGGTGGTCGCCCCCGCCGGCACGCCGGCCGAGGCAATCGCCGCGCTGTCCCGCGCGCTGATGGCGGCCGCCCGCGACCCGGAGGTGATGGCGCGGCTCGACCGCTCCGGCGTCGAGCCGGTCGGCACCACGCCGGAGGAATTCCGCGCCATCATCGCGCGTGAGATCCCGCTGTGGCGCCAGGTGATCCGCGACGCCAACATTCGCCCGGAGTGAGAGAGCCTTCCATGCCCCCAATGACGCCGCCGCCCGACCCGAACCCCGGAACGCCGCGCCTGGTCTGCCCGCCCGGATCGGTGGATGGCCAGGTGCATCTGTTCGGACCGGCCGCGCAGTACCCGTTCGATCCAGGCAGCAAATACATTTCCGAGGATGCGCTGCCGGAGACCTGCATCGCGCTGCACAAGGCGCTGGGGATCGACCATGCCGTGATCGTCAGCGGCGGCGGCTACGGCATGGATACGACGCATCTGGAACACACCCTGGCGCGCTTCCCGCAGCATTTTCGCGGCGTCGCGCTGCTGAGGCCGGAAACCAGCCAGGCGGAGATGGCGCGGCTGCACGGCCTTGGCGTGCGCGGCCTGCGTTTCGTCAGCCCGCATCACGGCGCGCATCTGCCGCATCTGTCGGAACGCGCAGCGGCGATGGCGGCGGAACTCGGCTGGGTGGTGCAGTTCTACCCCTCCCCGCGGGACCTGGAGGAATTCGCCGATCGGCTGATGGCGCTGCCCGGCCCGGTCGTACTGGACCATTTCGGTGCGGTGCCGGCCGCCGGCGGCGTAGACCAGCCGGCCTTCCGCACCATGCTGCGGATGCTGGACAGCGGACGCGTCTGGGTCCGGCTGTCCGGGCCGATGCGCTGCACGAAGGAGGATTTCCCCTATGCTTCCGTCACGCCCATCGCCCGGGCGTTGGTCACCCATGCGCCGGACCGGCTGATCTGGGGCTCCGACTGGCCGCATGTGAACATGCAGGGCCGCAGGATGCCGAACGATGGCGACCTGCTCGACCTGCTGCTGGACTGGGCGCCGGAGGAGATGGTGCGGAACCGCATCCTGTCAGACAATGCCCGCCGGCTGTACGGCTTCGCCTGACCCGCCGTCTGGTCTCGCCGGGCCCCGCTGAAACAGCGTGGGGTCCGGCGACCCGGAAGGGAACCCGCACCACCACCTGCGGGATCGGGCTGACGAGCAGTACCGCCTTGATGATCTGCTGCGCGATACTGGCGAGGGCCATGACGTGCGGGCCACTGTCTTCGTCCGGAGTGGGGTGATGTATCGCGCCACAGGCCCCGAGGAGGCGCGCTCCTTCGGCGAAACCGGGTTCGTCAACGGCATCGCCGCCGCGAGCGCCAGTGGCGCCTCCGGACCCACGAGGGCCTGTGCAGGCATCATCGGCTTCGCGGCCCTCTCGCTCGGCGCGCGCGTCGCGGTTCGAGGCGCACCTTGCAACGGCGCGGGCGAGGTTCCGAAGCGTCCGCATCCGTACGGCCTGGCAGCCTGCGTCGCAGTCGCGGTCCACCTGCTCACGCCGCCACCGGGTTCCTCGAAGATCCGCGCTTCATCAAAGGGGCGCGGCATCTCGCGGCACGCGGTCTCGTTCTCGATGGACGAGCCGACCAGACCCGATTGCGGCTCGTCGGGGCGGTCGCGCGGGCCGTGCCGGACCTGACCGTGGTGGGCGATCACTGTGGCGGACCGCTCGGCGTCAGCCCCGGGCGCTGCATGTTCGAGAGCAACGAAACCGCGGAAAAGAAGTATGTGCGACTACGGGGTGCTCTGAAACGCCTTCAAGCGCCTCGCCGCCCGCGCCGGAGAAGATGAGCGCGCCGCGCTGTTCGCCGGCACGGCCACGCGCATCCACCGCCTGCATTTCGCGGCCTGAGGCTCGATCGGGTGCGGTCGGTCGCTGCCCCGGAGCGCCCGCTCAGGGACAGCGCGCGAAGGCTGCGGCGATGTCGCCCGCAGCGGCATAGTTGGACGGGCCGAGCCGGCTCGTGATGCAGGGCCCGGACAGTTTCACCCGGGTGTTGCCGCGCACGGCGGCGCATCACGTCGCCACTCACTGCCACGGCGTCCGCTGCCAGATCCCCTGGTAGCGCGCGAATTGCGCCGGCATCTGCGCCTCCCACTCGGCGCCGCGCAGGAAGGACATCGCAAGTTCCAGCTGGCGCACCTTCTCAGCCCATTCCGGCGTGGCGATGACCTTCGCGATCGCATCCTCCAGCCGCGTCGCGACCTCGTCCGGGATGCCACGTGGCGCACCGAGCCCCCGCTCGCTGGTCATCTGCACGTCGTAGCCCTCCTCGCGGAAGGTCGGCACGTCCGGCATCAGCTCCCAGCGCCGCTCGCCCATGCCGGCGATGGCGCGGAGCAGCGGATTTTCCTGCCCCAGCATCCCGATCTCGCCGAGGTTGAGGCCAGCGATGTCGATCTGCTTGCCGAGCACGGCATTCCGCACGGGTCCCGCACCGGCGAAGGGCGCGTGGATGAACTCGGTGCCCGACGCGGCCTCGAACAGCGTCAGGCCGAGGTGGTCGTCGGTGCCGATGCCGGAGGAGCCGACGCTGATCGTGCCGGGCCGGCGCTTCGCGGCCTCGACCACGTCCTTCAGCGTGCGAAACGGTGAATCGCGGTGCACGACGAAGGCGCTGGGATCGTCCACGAGGCGCGCGATGAGGCGGATCTGGGCACGATCGTAGCGGACCCGGCGCTGGATGCCGAGCGATACGTATCCCGGCGTGTTGATGGTGCCGAGCGTGTAGCCGTCCGGGCGGGCGGCCTGCAGCGCGACATAGGCCGTCTCGCCTCCCGCACCGGGCCGGTTCGAGACGACGAAGTTGGCGCCGGGCAATTCGGCGGGGAGGAACTGTGCGAGGGCCCGCACCATGACATCCGTCCCGCCGCCCGGCGCGAAGCCGACAACGACTTCGATGGGTCGGCCGGCCGGCCAGGCGGGCTGCGCCAGCGCGGGCGTGGCCAGTGAGGAAACGCCGGCGGCAAGGATGCCGCGGCGCGTGAGGGCGGTGTGCGTGCTCATGATTTCCTCTCCATGTGGAACTGTTGAAGGGCAGGGAGACGCGCCGTCAGCGGATGGCGCGGCGCCTCGCTCGCCATCGTGTCAGGCCGCCGCGCGCAGGCCACCGGGGATCACCACGGCGCCCGGCAGGGCCGGCAGCCGGCCCGCCAGCACCGCGACGATGCTCTCGGCCGCGCCCGTGGACATGCCGACGGCGCCGAGCGGTGTGTTGGCCGCCAGGTGCGGCGTCGGCAGGACGCGCGGGTGGCCACGGAGCGGGCTGGCCGTATCCAGCGGCTCCTTCGCGAAGACGTCGAGGCCGGCCCAGGCGATGTGGCCGGAGTCCAGCGCTGCCAGCAACGCCGCCTCGTCCACGATACCGCCGCGGGCCGTGTGCACCAGGATGGCGCCGCGCGGCAGCACCGCCAGTTCCGCCGCGCCGATCATGCCGCGCGTCGTCGCATCCAGCGGGCAATGCAGCGACAGCACCTCCGAACGCGCCAGCAGGGTGGTGAGGTCGGCAGCGCGATCCCCGGGGCCTGGCAGCGGGCCGGCCGGCAGCAACGGGTCATAGGCGGCGATCCGCATGCCGAAGGCATCCGCGAAGCGCGCGACCTTGGACCCGATCGCGCCATAGCCGACGAGGCCGAGCGACACGCCCTCCACGTCGCGGGTCATGCGGGAGGTCTTCTCCCACAGCCCCTCGCGCATGCCGGAGGCGACCGAGGGCAGGTCCTTCAACAGCGAGAGCATCAAGGCCATCGCATGCTCCGCGACGGAGCGGGAATTGGCGCCGGCGGCGCGGGTCACCGTCAACCCGCGCGCCTCGGCGGCGGAAAGGTCGATGCCGTCGACGCCGGCTCCGTGACGCGCGATGACGCGCAACGCGGGCGCTGCCGCATCCATGACCGTGCCGTTGATGATCCCCTGCCGGTGCAGCAGCGCGACCGGACGGTGCTCGGCGATGGCGGCCAGTAGCTCGACCTCGGATGGGTAGCCGGAGGTGCAGGGCACGGCATAGCCGGCCGCCTCGAGGATCGCGACCGCCTCCGGAGCAAGCTTGGCGGCAGTGACGAGAACAACGGGCTTCGCGGCATCGGGCTGGGACATGAGGGATACTTTCGGAAGAGGTCGGTGCGCGGTCAGGGGAGGCCGTCGCGGTCCAGGCGGCGCTAGGTTGCGCCAACCGGGGCTATGACAGTTCTCTCCGCCCGATGGGCAAGTCGCAGAGCTGAGTCATCTTATGAAACCTGATTGCAGAATCGGCAGTCACTCTTTCCACGGACGCCGGGCCCAGAGCGCGCGGAGCGCCGCCTCGCCACCGAGCGCCGCCTCGCGATAGGCTGCGCCCACCAGGGGCTTGAGCGGCAGGCCGGCACGGGCGGCCGCCGCGGACCAGGCCGGATCGGCGAAGGTGGCCGCGAAGGCCTCCTCGATTTGCGCGCGGACCGCGTCCGGCAGGCCTGGCGGCCCGAAGATGCCCCGCCCGGCGGAGAAGACGACGTCCACCCCGCCCTCGCGGTAGGTCGGGATGTCCGGCGCGGTCGGGTCGCGTGCCGCGCTGGCCAGCGCCAGGCCGCGGATGGCGCCGTCGCGCAGCAGGGGTAGCGCTTCGCTGATGTTGAAGGCACCGACCTCGAGCTGGCCGCCGAGCAGCGGCACGAGGAGCTGCGAGGTGCCGTTGAAGGGGATGTGGTTCAGCCGGACGCCGGCGGCCTCCTCCAGCAGCAGGGTGGCGATATGGTCGTCGCCGCCGATGCCAGCGGTGCCATAGGGCAGGTCGCCCGGCCGCGCCCGCGCCGCCGCCAGCAGATCCGGGAGCCCCTTGAGCGGGCTGTCGGTACGGACAAAGAGCCCGCAGGCATCCTCGACGACCTGCGCGAGGTAGGTGAGCTCCGCCGGCCGCCAGCGGACCGGGCGTTCGATGGGTTGGCTGAGGATCGTGGGCGTCGCGCAGGCACCGAGCACATGGCCGTCCGGCGCGGCGTTCGCCACCACCTCGGTCCCCAGCTGGCCACCGGCACCGGCCCGGTTGCTCACGACAACACGGGCGCCTGGCAAGCGCGCGGCGAGGAAGGGCGCAACGGTGCGCGCCATGGCATCCATGCCGCCACCCGGCGCGAATGGCACCACGATCTCGATTGGGCGGGCCCCCGGCCAGCCGCGCTGGGCGAGCGCTGGGGTGGCCAAGACGGCAACGGCGCCGAGGAGGGCGCCACGACGGCCAATCTGGGTTTCTGGCATCCCGGAGACCTCCTTCCCTCTGCCCCGCCATTTCTTGACAGAGCCGGGCTGCGATCGCTTATAACGAAACGCGATTTCAAAATGCAAGCCTTCGTACAGCAGGGCACCCTTGGGAAGGAACCGCGTACCATGCTCTCCCGTCGCAACATCCTCCGCGCCGGCCTCGCCGCCATGCCGCTCACGCTTGGGGCGCTGCCGCGCTCCGGCCTGGCCCAAGGGAGCCAGGCCGGTGAAGCCTGGCCTTCGCGCCCGCTCCGCATCGTCGTCGCCTGGGCGCCCGGCGGCGCCGTGGACACCATCGCGCGGCGTCTCGCACCCAAGCTCTCCGAGAGCCTGGGCCGGCCGGTAGTGGTGGAGAACAAGTCTGGCGCGACCGGCACGATCGGCGCTGCCGACGTCGCGCGCGCCACGCCGGACGGGCACACGCTGCTGGCGATGGACAACACCTACGCCATGCTGCCCTATCTGTTCCAGCGCCTGCCCTTCGACCACGCGAAGGCCTTTCGCCCGGTGACGGTCAGTGCCTTCTCGCCGGTCATGATCGCGGTGCACCGCGACGCGCCCTGGCGTGACCTCGCCGCGCTGATCGCGGCCGCGAAGCGCGAGCCGGAGAGGATCACCTACGGCACCGGCGGCATCGGCAGCGCGCCACACTTCGCCACCGCCGCCTTCGCCCAGGCCGCTGGCATCCAGATGCTGCACGTGCCGTTCCGCGGCGCCGGCGAGGCGGTGACCAACGTGCTGTCGCGCCAGGTGGACGTCGTGATGGTCTCGCTCGGCTCGGCGCTCGGCCATGTGCAGGGCGGCCTGCTGCGGGTCCTCGCGATGAGCGGTGCGGAGCGCACGCCTGTCCTGCCGCAGGTCCCGACCTTCAAGGAAGCCGGCCTGGCCAACCTCGGCCCGAACGGAACGGGGGTGGTGAACTGGTCAGGAATCGCGGCACCGGCGGGAACGCCGGACAGTGTGGTCGCGCGGTTGCACGCGGCGGTGGCGGAGGCGCTGGAGGCGCAGGACATGCGCGACTTCCTGGCCTCGCTGGCATCCTCGCCGGGCGGAATGCCGCCTGCCGCCTTCGCGGCGCTGCTCGCCGAGGAGACGGCGCTGTGGCGCAATGTCGCCGCCACCAGCGGCATCGAGCGGCAATAGGCCGGTGCCCTTCTTCGCGCCGCCGCCGCGCATCGGGACCGAGGTCTTCACGCGGCTGCCGGACCGCTTCCGCCGGCCGCGTGCGACCGAATGGGCACGCTGGAACCGCGGCGGGCGCGAGATCGACAGCTTCCTGGAAGGCCCCAGTTTCGACGCCGACGGAAGGCTCTATGTCACGGATATCCCCTTTGGGCGCATCTTCCGCATAACGCCGGACGGCGAGTGGGATCTCGTCGCCGAGTATGACGGCTGGCCGAACGGCCTGAAGGTGGCGGCCGACGGCGCGCTGCTGGTCACCGACTACAGGCGCGGCCTGATCCGCGTCGATCCGTCCAACGGTGTGATCACGCCGGTGCTGGAGACGGCGCGTAGCGAGGGCTTCCGGGGGCTGAACGACCTGGCCCTCGGCGCCGACGGCAGCATCTTCTTCACTGACCAGGGGCAGACCGGCCTGCACGACCCGACCGGGCGCGTGTACCGCCTGCGCCCGGACGGCAGGCTCGACACGCTGATCGGCACGGTCCCAAGCCCGAACGGCATCGTCGTCGCGCCCGACCTGTCGCATTGCCTTGTGGCTGTCACCCGCGCCAACCAGATCTGGCGCCTGCCGCTGCACGGCGATGGCGCGGTCACGAAGGCGGGAATCTTCATCCACCTGCATGGCGGGCCCGGCGGCCCGGACGGGCTGGCCTGGGACCGGGACGGGAACCTGCTGGTCGCCCATACCGGTGTCGGCACGGTCTGGCGCTTCAATCCACGGGCGGAGCCGACGCTCGCGATCACCTCCTGCGCCGGCGCATCCACCACAAACCTCTGCCTGGGCGGGGCGGACGGGCGCGACCTGTTCATCACCGAGAGCGAGACCGGCAGCATCCTGCGCGCGCGGCTGGAATCGGCTTAAATGAGGCCGCAAGGCCGGAGGCGACCACAATGGAGAAGGGAAAGCAAAGACCGGCACTCGAGGGCGTTGCCTCGGCTGACCGTGCCCTGACAGTGCTGTCTGCGTTCCGCAAGGGAGACCACGCCCTTTCCCTGGCGGAGCTGGCGGAACGGACGGGGTTGGTGAAGAGCACCATCATGCGCCTCGCCATCTCGCTCGAGGAACATGGCTATCTCGCGCGCGAGGATGACGGTGCCTATCGGCTGGATGCCGAGGTTCTCCGCCTCGGCACGATCTACACCCAGGCCTTCCGGCTGGAGGCGCACGTCATCCCGGTGCTGGAGGAGCTCGTGGCGCGCACGGGGGAAACCGCGGCCTTCTACGTCAGGCGTGGCGAGCAGCGGCTTTGCCTGTATCGCGTGGACAGCCCGCACCTTCTGCGGATGCATGTCCGGGTTGGCGACGCATTGCCCCTCGACAGTTCCGCCATCGCCCAGGTGCTCCGCACCTTCGCCCCGCGGCCGCTGCCGCCCTATGTCGCGACGCTGGACCTGCCGATCGTCACTATGGGCGCGACGGATCCGCACACCGGGGCGATGGCCGCGCCGGTCTTCGGGCCGGGCGACAAACTCGCCGGGGCCCTCGCACTGTCCGCGCCGGTGATCCGCTGGACGCCCGATGCCCAGGCAGCCGCGCGACCGATTCTCGCTGAGGCGGCCGTGGCACTGACCCGACGGATCGGTGGCGAGATGCCGGAGTGGCCGCGCGTCGCGGCGGAGTAGGTCCGTCCAGTGGTCATCCGACACTGCGCGCACGCCAGAGAAGGTGGAAACGAGGTCCCACCGCTGCTCCAGTCGGTCTTCCGCCTCGTCCTGCCTCCTGCGTCGGATGGCGAACGAAGGTCCTCTGCACCACATGCTGGTGGACAGTGGCCGGAGCGGGGTGGCCGGCCCCCTATGGGCAATTCACGGATCATGAGGGACCTGGCGCGTGTTCTGGCCTGACCGTGCTGGCGTGGCGCCGCCAGCGCTCGCCTGACGATGCTTCTGCTTCTGGTCGCGGTGGCGTGCGCGGACTGGATCGGCGGCAGCGGCGGCACGTACCAGACCATCGGCAGCGTGCGGTATTCCGGGTGCGGCGGAAACGCGACGCCCCATTTAATCGCCATCTTGTAGACCGGCGAGCGTCGTGCGGCGTCCATGCGCAAATCAGCGTGCCGGTCAGCGCGATCGCGCTGATGGCGGAGTTGAAGCCAATGCTCATGGCGTTCTCGCGTTCGCCCCGCGCCCGCCGCTCAGCCGCGGTCGCGTCCGGCATCAGCCGTGACATCTCCCGCCCCATGATCGCGGGGATCATTTGGAAGGTGGAAGCGTTGCCGATGCCGGTCAGGGTGAACAACACCAGGAAACTGGCGAAGAAGCCGATGAAGGCGCCCGGCTCCTGCTTCGCGCCGAGGAAGTGGACGGCACGCAGCGTGCCCAGCACGATGCCGACGACGACCCGGAAGGTGACGCGCCCAGCGACCGGAAACCCAGCCGGTCATCGACCGAGCCAGCGCGCCGACCAGTGGCCCGAGGAATGCGAGCGACCGCACGTCCAGATATGGCTGCCATGCGCCGCGACCTGCCGGTCACCGGCCATGGCGCCGAACACGCTCATGGAAACCGCGAATTGCAAAGCGCTGACGCCGAGATTGCCGAGCCCCGCATTCGGCGCCAGCGAATTCCCCTTCTGCCGCTTCGGGAAGAAGAAGGCGATGGTTCATGTCCCGGTCAGGCTTGGTCGAGCGGAGGCGGAGATCCTGCATGAGATGCTCGACCTTGCTGCCGCGTGGATGCGATCCGTCACCGCGGGAACCAGGCGAGCACCCTTTCCTGCCCATTCGGCTCAGAGCCTCCCTCAATAGGGCGGCGCGCGATGATTGCGCTGCCGGCGTGCCGCCTCGGCCCACCATTCCAGATCCTCGGCAAAGCGTGGGAACGCCCGCATGAGCGCCGCGCCGCCCTCACCGGTTGGTGCTCCCGCCTCATCAAGCGATGTGGCAATCGGCCCGACCAGGAGCGTGCTCGAGATGACAACCATGCCCATCTCGGAAAGGGTGCCGTGCCAGACGAGATTAGAGCGAGCCCCACCCAGTCGGCCGGCGGAGTAGCTGGCGATGGCGGCCGGGCGCCAGAACCACTCCTCAAGGAAGTGATCCGTCAGGTTCTTCAGCCCCGGCTGAACACCCCAGTTGTACTCGCCGGCGACGAAGACGTAGCCATCGGCACCTCTGATTTTCATCGCCAGGCTTTCAAGCGCCTCAGGTGCCGCCCCAGGCGGATGCTCCTTGTACATCCGGTCCAGCATTGGAAGCCCGACCTGCTGCGCATCGATCAACTCGGCCTCCGCTCCACGCGCTGCAAACGCGGTGACGAGGAAGCGGGCGAGCCGAATGCCAGTGCGGTCGGAGCGATAGGAACCGTATAAAACGAGAAGCTTGGGGGCCATGGTGTCTCCGGCTTCTGGTTGCAAGTTCCCTAAGCTGTTGATGCGCCGCGTGGTTGCAGACGCGTCCGCCGGGACCTTCAAGCGCGATCGTTGGCCCGCGCCGTGCACTGAATGGCACGGTAACCCCGGAGCCAATCCCTGACGAAGAAAAAGATCGTGTCAGCATAATCTACGCGACAGTCCGTCGAGACGTCACCCGGCCATCGGCTATCGCAGCCCCGTGGCGTTCGGCCGCTTGGCCAGTTCGCACTGAACGTGTTGTCTTTGGAACCGGCAGCGGGTCAGGAGGGCACTAACGCCCTCCCGGCACGTCGTGATGCGGCTGTACAAGCGTTCGCCGCCTCACGCGCGTTGATGACCCTCTTCCGCGGAGGGGCCAGGCACGGTCGCGCCACGCCGTCGCGCCATGGCGCGCGCGACGACGTAGAAGACCGGCGTGAA
Organism: Falsiroseomonas sp. HC035; assembly: GCF_050563525.1. NCBI lineage: Bacteria > Pseudomonadati > Pseudomonadota > Alphaproteobacteria > Acetobacterales > Roseomonadaceae > Falsiroseomonas > Falsiroseomonas sp. HC035. Next base: position 21,215 of record NZ_JBNXUN010000016.1, on the reverse strand, counting down.
CAGCAGGCCGAACATCGTGACGCCCAGCATGCCGTAGAACACCGCGACACCCAGGCTCTGCCGCATCTCCGCCCCCGCGCCCGTGGCGATGGTCAGCGGCAGGACGCCCAGGATGAAGGCCAGGCTCGTCATCAGGATGGGCCGCAGCCGCGTACGGGCAGCCGCCACCGCCGCATCCCAGCGGCTTGCCCCGTCATCCTCCGCCGCGCGGGCGAATTCGACGATCAGGATGGCGTTCTTGGCGGCAAGTCCCACCAGCACCACCAGCCCCACCTGCACAAGCACGTTGTTGTCGAGCCCGGCGTAGCGCACGCCGAACAGCGCGGCGAATACCGACATCGGCGCGATCAGCACGATCGCGAGCGGCAGCAGCCAGCTTTCGTACATGGCCGCCAGCACCAGGAACACGAACACCACGGCAAGGCCGAAGGCGATCGGCGCCGTGTTGCCGACCAATTTCTCCTGCAGTGCGATCTCGGTCCATTCATAGGTGAAGCCCTCCGGAAGGCTCTCCGCCAGCACGCGTTCCATCAGTGCTATGGCCTGGCCCGTGGAGACGCCCGGCATCGCCGCACCCTGCAGTTCCACCGCGGGGAACAGGTTGTAGCGCGGCATGCGATAGGGTCCGGACGTCTCCTGGAACGTGGCGAGGCTGCCGAGCGGCACCATCGCGCCGGTATCGCTGCGGGTGCGCAGCCGTGCGATATCCTCGGCCCCGGTGCGATATTGCGCGTCGGCTTGGGCGGTGACGCGCCAGGTGCGGCCAAGCAGGTTGAAGTCGTTCACGAAGGCGGAACCGAGATAGATGCCCATCGCCTCATGCACGCGGTTGACCGGCACGCCCAGCATTTCCGCGCGCGTGCGGTCGATTTGGGTGCGGATCTGCGGCGTCGCCGTGTTGAACAGGCTGAAGGCGAAGGCGATTCCGGGCGTCTGGTTCGCCGCGCCCATCACCGCGTGCAGCGCGGATTCCATCGCCTGCGGGCCACGCCCGGCGCGGTCCTGGATCATCAGCTTGAAGCCGCCGCCGGTGCCGATGCCTGGCACGGAGGGAGGCGCCAGCACGAAGACCAGCGCGTCAGGGTCGGCCATCAGACGGCCCTGCAGATCGGCCAGGATGCCGTCCGCGGTGAGGCCTTGCGCGCTACGCTCCTCGAAGGGGGTGAGGCTTGCGAAGATCACGCCGGCATTTGGCGCGTTGGTGAAGGTGGCGCCGTCGAAGCCGACGAAGGCGATCGCGCTCTCGACGCCAGGCGTGGCCAGGATGGCGTCGGAGGCGCGGCGGACCACTGCATCGGTGCGCGCCAGGTTGGCGCCCGGTGGCAACTGGAAGGCCGCGATGAAGTAGCCACGGTCGAGCGGCGGGATGAGGCCCGTGGGCGTCGCCGTCACCATCCAGCCGGTCGTGGCCAGCAGGCCGCCATAGATCAGCATCAGCAGCACGGGAAGGCGCACCAGCCGCCGCGTCAGCCCGCCATAGCCGATGGACATCCGGTCGAAGAGCCAGTTGAAGCCGCGCGCGAAGGCGCCGAAGGGCCGTAGCAGAAGCGGGCGCGGCCCGGCGTGATGCACATGCGGCTTGAGCATGATCGCTGCCAGCGCCGGCGACAGGGTCAGCGACACGATGGCGGAAAACACGGTCGCCACAGCGATGGTCACGGCGAATTGCTGATAGAAGGCGCCGGCGATGCCGGGGATGAAGGCGGTAGGCACGAAGACCGCCACCAGCACCAGCGCGATGGCAATCAGCGCGAAGCCCACCTCATCCATGGTCTTGCGCGCAGCCTCCAGCGGCGACAGCCCATCGGCCATGTGCCGCTCGACGTTTTCCACCACCACGATTGCATCGTCCACCACGATGCCGATAGCGAGGATCAGGCCGAACATGGTCAGCGTGTTCAGCGTAAAGCCGAGCATCAGCAGCACCGCGAAGGTGCCGATGATGGAGACCGGGATGGCCAGCAGCGGGATCACCGCCGCGCGCCAGTTCTGGAGGAACAGCACCACCACCAGCACCACCAGCAGCACAGCCTCGGCGAAGGTGATGAGCACTGCCTCCATGCTCTGCGCGATGAAGCGCGTCGGATCATAGACGATGCTGTAGCCGATGCCGGAGGGGAAGCTGCGCGCGGCCTCATCCATGGTCGTTCGGACGGCGGCGGCGGTGTCCAGCGCATTGCTGCCCGGGCGCTGGAACAGCACGATGGCGGTGGCGAGCTGGTTGTTCAGCAGCGCGTTCACCGTGTAGTCGGCGGCCCCGATCTCAACGCGCGCGACGTCACGCAGGCGAAGGGGTGCGCCGGCTTCGCCGGTCGCGATGACCTGCTCGCCGAACTCCTCCGGCGTGGCTAGCCTGCCCTGGGTCAGCACCGCGAATTCAAACGCGCCCGCCGCCTCGGCGCGCGGCGCCTGGCCGAGCGCGCCGGCCGCGACCTGCACATTGGTCTCACGCAGCGCCTGCACCACCTCCCCCGCCGTCAATCCACGTGCGGCGATGCGGTCCGGGTCGAGCCAGACGCGCATCGCGTAGTCGCGCGCGCCGAACATCTGTGTGTCGCCGATGCCGTCGATGCGCGCCAAGCGGTCGCGGATGTTCAGCGTCGCGAAGTTTGAGATATATTCATGGTCGCGGCTGCCATCCGGCGAGGTCACGTGGATCACCATCAGGAAATCCGGGCTCGCCTTGCGCACGGTAATGCCGAGGCGCCGGACTTCTTCGGGCAGGCGCGGCTCGGCCACAGCCACGCGGTTCTGCACCAGCACCTGCGCCGCGTCGCCGTCGACGCCCTGGCGGAAGACGACCGTCACCGTCAGCCGCCCGTCGCCGGTCGCCTGGGAGGAGACATAGAGCAGGCCGTCCACCCCGTTCACCTCCTGCTCGATAGGGCCGGCCACGGTCTCGGCGATGGTCTCGGCGGTGGCGCCCGGGTACATCGCGGTGATCGTCACGCTGGGCGGCGCGATCTCCGGGTATTCGGACACCGGCAGGCGGAAGGCGGCGATGCCGCCGACCAGCATGATGGCGATGGAAATCACCGCGGCGAAGACCGGGCGGTCGATGAAGAAGCGGGCGAAGCGCATGGGGACGTGCCTTTGGCGTGACCGCGCTGCGCGGCCCTGGTTGGCGGGTCAGGTGATGGAAGCGTTGCCGGGCCGCCTCAGCGGATGGCGCCCTGGGTCACGGCAGCGAGTGGGCCTGGGCCGATGCTGCCGGGCTCCGCCATCACGCGCATGCCGGGCCGTGCACGATGCAGGCCGCCGATGATGACGCGGTCCTCGGCCACCAGCCCGCTGCGGACGACGCGCAACCCATCGCGGAGCTGGCCGAGCCGCACCTGGCGGGGGGTGACGGTGCCATCGGGTGCCACGGTCAGCACCAGCCGCCCGGTCTGGTCCGCCATGACGGCGGCATCGGGCACCAGCAGCGCGGGTTCCTCCCCCGTCGAGAGCCGGAGTCGGGCGAAGCTGCCGGGCGTCAGGAACAGGTCAGGGTTCGGCATCACCGCGCGGATGCGAATGGTGCCGCTGCGCGGGTCGAAGGCGCTGTCGACGAAATCCACGCGGCCTTCGCGGCTGAACTCGGTCTCATCGAGCAGACGGAGCTGGATCGGCAGGCTGGCGCCACGCAGGCCGGTGCGGGCGGAGCGGGCCTGGCGAAGATACTCGGCCTCGCTGGCATCGAAGGTCACATAGACCGGGTCGAGCGCAAGCAGCGTCGTCATCGCCGTCTCGCCCTGCTGCACGAGGTTGCCGGCATCCACCCGGCGGTCGCTGACGCGGCCAGGGCGCGGGGCGCGGATCTCGGTGAATTCGAGGTCCAGCGCCGCCTGGCGCTCGGCAGACTGCGCGGCCGCCAGTCCGGCCTGGGCCTCGCGCAGCGTCGCCCGGCGGGTGTCGAGTTCCGCCTGGGGGGCGATGCGGCTGGCGGCCAACGGCTCGTAGCGCGCCACCTGTTGCCGCGCGAGCAGCAGACGCGCCTCGTTGCGCGCCACCTCCGCCCGGGCGTTGTCGAGCGCGATGAGGTAGGGACGCTGGTCGAGCGTGAACAGCAGGTCGCCGGCGCGCACAATGGCGCCATCCGTGAAGTGCACCTCCGCCACCTGGCCGGACACCCGGGCGCGGATCTCGACGCGGGCGGAGGCTTCGATGCGAGCGGTGTGTTCCTGCCACTCGGTCACGGGTTGGGACAGCGGTGCGGCGACCGTGACGGACGGGACGGCTGGCTGTGCCAGTGCAACTGGCGCGGCGGCCATCAGGGCGGCGCCGAGGGCCGCACCGTTGAAGCGGGCCAGCCATGGCAGCCAGAGGCTCTGGTGGGGCGCGGTGGCCTTGCAGGTGGGGGGGGTCATGACCTATCTCCTGATGATACCGACCGGTTCGTACCTAAGTAGAGCGACCGGTCGGTATCATCAAGTGACCGATGATGCGTCGCCGCATGAACTTTTGTCAGGGAGAAACGCGATGACCGGCGCCACCGCCGCCAAGCCCGCCTCTGCAAAGCCCGCTTCCGCGAAGTCCAGGGCCGCCGAGCGCATCCAGGACGCGGCAAGGGCGCTGTTCGAGCGGCAGGGGATCCGTGCCACCGGCGTCGAGGAGGTGTGCCGGGTGGCCGGCGCCACGAAGATGAGCCTGTACCGCAGCTATCCCAGCAAGGATGCGCTGGTCGCCGCCATCCTGGCCGAGGATGCGGCCGGGCATGATGCCTGGCTCGAGGAATCGCTGGCGCAGGCCAAGGACGCGGAAGGACGGCTGCGCGCCCTGGTCGAGGCGACTGCGATGCAGGTCGAGACCCCCGGCGTGTGCGGCTGCCCCCTGCTGCTGGCGCAGGCCGAGTTCCGTGACCCGGAACACCCGACCTACCAGGTTGTCGCGGACTTCAAGCGAGGCGCTCACGCGCGCATCCGTGCCCTGGCGGAGCAGGCGGGCGCGCAGGATCCGGTGGCGCTGGCGGATCACCTCACCATCGTCATCGAGGGCGCGATCGCGGCACGAGGCTACCTGGGCGAACCGCGTGCGGCGGCGGCCCTCCGCGAAAGCGGGGCTGCGCTGATCAGCGTGGCATTGCCGCGGTCCTGACGGTGCTGGAACCAGGCTAGCAAGTACGGCGCCAGCCCGCAGCAGGAATACGGCCGCGTAGTCCTGGCTTCCGTCCTGGATCACCGCCGGCCGTCCGCCTCGTGCCGGGCGGCCACGAGGGATGCACCGACCTCGGCCAGCGCCGCATCCCGCCAGCATCGACCCAGGCAAGCTCGGCGCCAGCTGCGAGCAGCTGGCAGGGTGCTGGCAGTCAGGAACCGCTCATGCGGGCGCCGGCCGGCGGTCGTGCCGCTGGCACCGTCGAACACCGCGACGCCAAGCCGACCTCCGTGCGCCGCTTCGATCCTGCGCAGGCTGCCTTCAAGCTGCGCCGGCTTGCCGCGCGACGCGGCGCACGGTGCGACGGCGACCGCCCTGTGGACCTGCTGCCTCGCGAAGACCGGCCAAGCGGTCGGTCGGCGAAGCCAGCGCGCCCGTCGTGGACTCAGGAAGGATCGCCGCTGGTTGTTCCGACGAGGTCGGAAGCAACTTGATCGAATACCTCATTGCTCCACGTGCCCGGGATCGTGGGGGCTTCGAAGTTCGGCGTACCTTGCCTGTGCCGCAGCGGCAGATGGTTGGGCCGTTCATCTTCCTCGACCAGGCGACAGGTTCACCGTGGCGGCCGGCCGATGACCGCGACGAACACATCCCACTGGCGGGCTGACCGGCGCTGATGGAAGGATGGACCGCATGCATCCGGGTCAGCCCAGGACGGCATGACCGGCTCTCATGCAGAACTGATGCTGGATGGAGAGGAAGTGCGATGAGCAACAAGTGGCCCCGCCTTGATTACCTCAGCTGGCGCGAGACGTGCTCGGCGCTGCATCTCTATCTGCAGATCGCCGGCAAGTACCGGCTGGCGCATTCGCCGTGGCTCAACCATTCGTGGAATGCGACCTTTTATGTCACGCCAAGAGGGCTGGTATCCTCGCCGATCCCCGATGGTCCGGGCATCGAGATCGCGTTCGATTTCCACGACCACATGGTCGTCGGCACGTGCGGCAGCGGTCGTACGGCATCGTTCGCGCTTGGGCCGACCACGGTCGCGGCGTTCCGCGCGAACTTCGTGCAACTGATTGCCGACCTCGGCGGCACGCCGACCTTCAACGACACGCCGAACGAGGTGCCCAACCCCATCCCTTTCAGGGAGGATCATCGCGACCGGCCCTACGACCGGGAAGCTGTGCAGCGCTACCACCAGGCCCTGGTGGCGGCCGACAGGGTCTTCAACAGGTTCCGTACCTCGTTTCTTGGCAAGTCCAGTCCCGTTCACCTGTTCTGGGGGGCTCTGGATCTCGCAGTCACCCGCTTCTCAGGCCGGCGCGCACCGCTCCACCCCGCCGGGATCCCGTCCCTGCCGGACAACGTGGCGCAGGAAGCCTACGACCGCGAAGTGTCCTCGGCCGGCTTCTGGCCGGGCGGCAACGGCATCGACTATCCCGCCTTCTACGCCTACGCCTATCCGGCGCCGAACGGCTATCGGGGCGCGCCGGTCCGGCCGGATGCGGCATTCTGGCACGACGGCCTTTCGGAGTTCATGCTGCCCTACGATGCCGTGCAGTCGGACGCCGATCCCGATGCGGCGCTGATGGCATTTCTCGTGTCGACCTACGAAGCTGCTGCGGACCTGGGATCGTGGGACCGCGATCTGCTTGAATGTTCGCCGGGACAGCCGCGCAAGGTGCGGGCGCCGGATGCCGAACGGGCGAAGGTCTCGCCGGTGGCCACCGACGCTCCGGTCGAACGGGAAGATGGCGCATCGAAGGGACGCTACAGAATGATCCTCGACGGCGTCGAAGCGGAGATGACCTACAGCCGCGCCGGCGACGGGCTGATCATCATCGACCACACCGAAGTTCCAGCGGCGTTGCGTGGCCGCAAGGTGGGAGAGCGGCTGGTGCAACAGGCGGTCGAGGATGCCCGGCGCGAAAAGGTCGCCCTCATTCCGCTCTGCCCATTTGCGAAGGCGCAAATCGGCCGTCATCCGGAATGGCAGGACGTGTTGCGCCAGTCATAGCCTCACGACGATCGAGAATCGGCAAACCGACAGCAGGTCATGCAATCCTGCTGGAAATCGATCCCGCCCATGCGGATCTCATCGCGCGGCGTCGGTCCTGGAAGGCGCTTGCATCTTGGCCGATGTCGCGGCGGCGCGCGGCATCGTCGGTCATGATGTGATCCGGATCGCCGACCTGCAGAAGTCCTGCGCCGCCGCACCTTGCTTGGCACGCATCGCAGCGCAGCGGGTGTACCGGCCATGGCTGAGGGTTCATGGCGCCCGATACCTTCATACAATTGTCCCGCCCCAACCTGCTTCGCCACTTTCCGGCCTGGTCAGAAGCGACCCGGGCGAGCACGCCCGCGCGCAACTGCACCCGCAGCAGAGGGTAGAACCATGATTTTTCGCAACGGCCTCGCTTCGCTTCTTCGCCCCGAAGACTCGGTGCTCGTCCTGATCGATCACCAGCCCTACCAGCTCGCCAACCTGAACAGCCACGATCCGCACCTCGTGGTCAACAATTCGACCGCGCTGGCAAAGGCCGCCAAGGTCTTCAACGTCCCGACCATCCTGACGAGCGTGGTCGCTGATCGTGGCGGCCGCATCTTTCCGCAGATCACCGATGTCTTCCCGGGCCAGGAGGTGATCGACCGCACCTTCATCAACACCTGGGAAGATCCGAAGGTGGTGCACGTGGTGAGGGAGACCGGTCGAAAGCAGGTCATCATGGCGGGTCTCTGGACCGAGATCTGCGTCGCGATGCCGGCGATCCAGGCCGCGGGCGAAGGCTGGGATGTCACGGTCATCACCGATGCATCAGGGGCGGTTTCCGTCGAGGCCCATCAGGTCGCGATCCAACGCATGATCGCCGCCGGTGTGAACATGATGACCTGGATGGCGCTGGCAGCCGAGTGGCAGCGCGACTGGGCGCGGGCGGAAACTGCCCTCGCGCTGAACGCCGTGGTGCTTCAGCACGCGGCCGGCAGCGGCATCGCATATCTGTGGGAGCAGCAACTGCTCAACACGCCGGTGCCGCGCAACGCAGGCTGAGCTGAGCGGCGGTGATCTTCGCCAGCGGGCCAATCGCCTGCTGACATCGCGCAGTCGGCTGCGGTCTGGCGACCCGCTTCATCGCCGGATCGCCGTGGGCTCGGGGTGACAGGCTCAGGCATACGGTGCGGACCTTGCACGAGGCTGTGCGGTTGGGCCGCACAGGACGGGCCGTTGGCCCGCACCGAGACGGTTGCCATCGACGTCATGCCCCTCGGCAACAGCCTCTTCGCCGTGAGCTGGCAGGAGAAGGACGGCGCCACGGTCCGTCTGTCCAGGACCATGCTCGTGGCCTGATCCATTCGGCTGCCACCCTGCCTGACATCCGCTTCCTGCGAATGACCGGAACAGTCGTGGTCGCATGGCCCGCAGATCACGCCTCCGATGATTGCCCCCAACGCAACAGGCGCTGGTGCTGGAGGCGATGACCGCGCTGTTCCAGCGTCATGATGCATCGACCGTCGAGCGGGTTTTCCTGCCGAACTACATCCAGCACAAGCCCGACATTCCCCAGGGGTGCGAAGTGCTGCGCGCACTCGTTGCCGACCTGCCGAAGGGCGTCCACCAGGCCGTCATCGATCTTTTCCGCCTTGAGGATGGCAAGCCGGCCGGGCATTGGGACGTGCTGCAGAACGAGGTCCCGCCGGCAGCAGCCCATGGCGACATCTCGATGTTCGATTCCGATGAAGGCGTACATGCGGAAACGCACGCCGCGGGCATCCCGAGGTGCCGCGCGTCGCTGCGCGTGCATCGGACCCGTCGGCGTCAACCGCCGGTCCGTCCTGCCGACAGCTGCGCCAGCAGGTCCCGGATGTGCGTCACCTCGTCATCGTTGATGCCGTGCCCCATGCCCGGGTAGATCCGCTCCGTGACGGTGCCGCCGAGCCGGCGGAGAACGCGGGCGGTCTCGTGTACACGGAGCAGCGGGATGTGCGGATCGACGTCGCTGCAACCCAGCAACACCGGCGTGCCACCAAGGTCGCCCGCATGGTCCCGGGCCGTCCCATCCGGCCCGATCAGGCCACCGCTCAAGCCGACCAGGCCGCCATAGCGCCGCGCCCGTCGCGCAGCGTATTCAAGCGCCAGGCAGGCGCCCTGCGAGAAGCCGAGCAGGACCACGCGCCCGGGCGCGATCCCGGCCACCGAGAGATCCTCGAACAGCCCGTCCAGCATACCAAGCGCCGAACTCAGGAAGGGCTGGTTGCGTTCGGTCGGCGCCAGGAAGCTGTAGGGATACCAGGTTCCGCCCGCAGCCTGCGGCGCGAGATAGGCGAGGTCGGGCTGCGCGAAGACCTCGGCGAGGGAAAGCATGCCCGCGGCATCCGCGCCGCGGCCATGGACCATCACCACCGCCCCCCTCGCCTGGCCCAATGGCGATCCCGCCATGACGATCGGCTGGCCGGCATGCGGCCCGGTTCCTGCGGTCGTGTCAGACATCGCCCATTCCCCGCTCCCGGCGCATCAGAGCGGCTTCAGGCCACGCTCGATCGCGGCACGCTGCGGCTCCAGGAAGGGCGGCAGCGACAGGCGCTCGCCGAGCGTCTCGAGCGGCTCGTCCGTGGCGAAGCCCGGACCATCGGTTGCGAATTCATAGAGGATGCCGTTCGGCTCCCGCGTGTAGAGGCTGCGGAAGTAGAAGCGGTCCACCGGCCCGCTGGAGGGGATGCGCAGCCGCTTCAGGCGCTCCACCCAACCCTCGTACTCATCATCGCGCACCCGAAAGGCAACGTGGTGGACACCCCCTGCGCCCGGCTGCGCCTGCGGCAGGCCTGGCTCGACACGGACATGCAGTTCGGCCGCGGGGCCGCCCTCGCCCATCTCGTAGACATGGACGGCGGTGGCCGGCGCGTCCGCCGCCGCGTATTGCCGCACCGGGCGCATCGCCATGACATGAATGAGGAACTGCTCGGTGGGGCCGAGGTCGGGCACGCTGATGGTGATGGGGCCGAGGCCGCGGATCTGGTGCTGCTCGGGCACGGCGCTGCGCGCCCAGGGGTGGAAGGGGCCGGCGCCGCCATCGTCGAGCAGTGTCAGCCGTTGGCCTTCCGGATCCTCGAAATCGAGTTGCAGCCGCCCATCCACCTCACGCGCCGGGCCGTGCGCAACGCCGGCCTCGGTGAACCGCGCGGCCCAGTAGTCCAGCGCGGGCTGACCGGCGACGCGCAGGGCCGTCCGCACGATGGCATGCGTGCCACGACGTTCCCGCCCCACCGGCCAGTCGAAGAAGGTGAGGTCCGTGCCGGGCCTGGCCGCGCCATCCGCGTAGAACAGGTGGTAGGCGCTGGTGTCGTCCTGGTTGACCGTCTTCTTCACCAGCCGCATGCCGAGCACGCGGGTGTAGAAGTCGTGATTGCCGCGCGCATCGGCCGAAACGGCTGTCAGGTGGTGGAGTCCGTGAAGATGCATCGTGCCCTCCCTTGTCGCGGCCTTCGCCGTCCGCGCTGATGTAGGTGGCGTCAGCGCAACGGCATCGCAAGCATCCGCGTGGCCACGCGCCGCTCACAGCGCGATCAGGTGCATGACGCGCGGCGGTTCCGTCCCCTCGTGCAGCGCCCTGACCTTTTCCTGCAGTGCCTGGTCGGCGATCGTCACGCGATGATGCTGGCGCATGTGTTCGGCCCAGCTGGCGACAAGGAACCATTCGACGACGCGGTCCGGTGTTTCGACATCTGCAAAAACGCCCCAGGCCAGCGCACCATCCCGCCGACGCATCGCGCCGAGCGGTGCGATCGCGGCATGAAAGGCGGGCTGGCGGTCCGGTGCCACTCGATAGGCGATCTGCACGGCAACAGGCCCCCGGTCCGGCTCCAGCGGCATCGCGGCCTCGGGCTCCGCCCAGTGCCGCGACGGATCGAGGCTTTCGCCGCCGGCGGGCAGCGGCAAGGCCCGCATCGCGAGCGCGGCTGCGGCACCGAGGGTCGCCGCGGCCAGCAGGGCAGCGAGAACGCCGGTCAGCGTTGCCACCTGCCCCCACGCAAGGCTGCCGAGCGTCATGCCGCCCGAGAAGACGGTAAGGTAGATCGCCAGCCCGCGCGCCCGCACCCAATTGGGCAGGACAGCCTGCGCCGTGGTATTCACGGTGGTCAGCACTGCGATCCAGGCAACACCGGCCAGCACGCACAGCAGCACCGCCACGGCGCCGGACGTGGCCAGTGCCAGTCCCGCCTGTGCGGCGGCACTGCCGAGGGCGCCGGCCAGCATCAGCCCCTCCGCGCCACCCAGGCGCTGCCGCAGCCAGGGCAGAGCCAAGGCACCTCCCACGGCGCCGGCGCCGATCCCTGCGAGCATCACCCCGTACAGCGCCGGCCCGCCGCCCAGCACCTGGCGCGCCAGCAGCGGCAGCAGCGCCCAATGCGCGGCGCCGAAGATGAAGAACACGGCCGAGCGCAGCAGCACGCGGCGCAGCGGCGCTGAATTCGCCGCATAGCGCAGCCCGGCCCGCATCGCGCCCGGCAGCGTCTCGCGCGGGCCTTCCACCTCGGGTGCCTGCCGATGCCACCAGAGCAGCGCCGCGATGACGACGACGTAGCTGAGCGCATCCACCAGATAGGTCGCCGCGACGCCGAGCGTCGCAAGGATCAGCCCGCCGAGCGCCGGGCCGATCGCGCGGCTGACATTGATCCCCATGGAGTTCAGCGCCACCGCCGCGCCGAGGTCGGCGCGCGGCACCATCTCCGGCACCGAGGATTGCCAGGCCGGCGCCGCAAGCGCCGCGCCGACACCACCCGCGAGCACGAACACGATCAGCAGCCATGGTGCCATGACGCCCAGCGCCGTGAGGATCGCCAGCGACAGCGACACGACGCAGAGCAGGACCTGCACCCAGATCAACAGCAGTCGGCGGTCCAGCAGGTCGGCCAGCGCGCCGGCCGGCAATGCCAGCAGGAAGACTGGCAGCGTACCTGCGGCCTGGACCAGCGCCACCATCACCGGCGACGGCGCAAGGGTGGTCATCAGCCAGCCGGAGCCGACATCGCGCATCCAGGTTCCGACATTGCCGATGATCGTCGCCGTCCACAGCACGGCGAAGACGCGGTGCCGCAGCGGCGCGAGCGCACCCCCGGACGGATTGGCGAGGCCTGCGCTCATCTCAGGCCGCCCAGCAGGCGCAGCCGAGGGCGCCCCAGAATCCTCGCTGGTCGCGCACCGGTGCCTCCGGGCGGGCCCAGGCATGGGCGTGGCCATGGATGCCGCAGGCGTTGCCGCAACCGCACGCCGACGCGGCGCCGACACTTTCGGCGAACAGATTTCGGCGCGTAGTCCCGGTACGGCGCTGATAGCCGCCGAAGGTCCGCACCGGTGACCAATCCGGCAGCACCGGTGGCGGTGGCGGCGCCAGCGAGGCGAAGTCGCCGGCGCCATACACCACCTCGCCGCCGAGGATCGTCAGCACCGATTCAAGATGCGCGATTTCGCCCTCCGGCACGCCGAAATAATCGGCCGAGAGCACGGCAAGATCGGCGAGCTGCCCGGCGGCGATCCGGCCCTTCTTGCTGCTTTCGGTCGAGAACCAGGCATTCGCCTCGGTCCAGAGGCGCAGCGCCTCCTCACGGTCCAGCCGATTGGCAGGCGGATAGATCCGCAGCCCGCCCACCGTCCAGCCGGTCACCAGCCAGGCTAGGCTGACCCAGGGGTTGTAGGACGCCACGCGCGTGGCATCCGTCCCGGCGCCGACCGGCACGCCGGCTGCCAGCATGCGCCGGATCGGCGGTGCGCGCCCTGCCGCCTCGGTGCCGTAGCGCGCGGCAAAATCCTCGCCCTGATAGGCCATGCGGTGTTGCACCGCGATGCCGCCGCCGAGTGCGGCGACGCGGTCGATGTTGCGGTCGCTGATGGTCTCCGCATGGTCGAAGATCCAGTGCAGGTCACCGATGGGCTGGTCGCGGTTGACCTTCTCGAACACATCGAGCGCGCGGGTGATCGTCTCGTCGTAGGTGGCGTGCAGGCGCCACGGCCAACGGTTCTCGACCAGCTTGCGCACCACCGCCTCGAGCTGGCCTTCCATGGCCTCCGGCAGTTCGGGGCGCGGTTCGCGGAAATCTTCGAAGTCAGCGGCGGAGAAGACCAGCATCTCGCCGGCGCCGTTGTGGCGGAAGCTGTCGTCGCCCTGGCCGGGGCTGACCATGCGGCCCCAGCGGGAGAAATCCTCTAACTCCTCGCCGGCCTTTTGGGTAAAGAGGTTGTAGGCGATACGGAGCGTCAGCTCGCCATCGGCATGCAGGCTGCGGATGATCGCGTAGTCGTCCGGATAGTTCTGGAAGCCGCCGCCGGCGTCGATGACGCTGGTGATGCCGAGCCGGTTCAGCTCCCGCATGAAGTGGCGCGTCGAGTTTCGCTGCGCGTCGGGATCCAGCTTCGGCCCGCGCGCCAGCGTCGCGTAGAGGATGACGGCATTGGGCCGAGCCAGCAGAAGGCCTGTCGGATCACCGGCCGCATCGCGCTGGATTTCACCGCCCGGCGGGTCCGGCGTGTCCCGGGTGTAGCCCACGGCGCGCAGGGCGGCCCGATTGAGCAGCGCGCGATCATAGAGATGCAGGATGAACACCGGCGTGTCGGGCGCAGCCGCGTTCAGCTCATCGAGTGTCGGCAGGCGCTTCTCGGCGAATTGGTGCTCGGTGAAGCCGCCGACAATGCGCACCCAGTGCGGCGGTGGTGTCGCCTGCGCCTGGCGTCGCAGCATCGCCATGCCGTCGGACAGCGAAGGCACGCCGTCCCAGCGCAGTTCCAGATTGTAGTTGAGGCCGCCGCGGATCAGATGCGTGTGGCTGTCGATCAGGCCTGGAATGACACGCCGCCCGCCGAGATTGACGCTCCTCGTCCGTGCCGCGGTGAGCGCCATGGCCTCGGCATCGCCTCCGGCGAGAAGGATCCTCCCATCCTTGATCGCCACGGCCTGCGCCTGCGGGTTAGATGGGTCGAGCGTCGTGATCCTGCCGTTGAACAGGACGAGATCGGCGTCGAAAGTCTCCCGCACGGTCTGAGTCTCCAGGAATGGGCGGAATGGTCCGGCCGAGCCGACTGACGGCGCGGCGCGGGCAGTTACGGCATGACTATGTGCGGCCCGGGATGCGCGCGATCACCTTGATCTCGAAGTCGAACCCGGCGAGCCAGGTGACGCCGACCGCGGTCCAGCTTGGGTAAGGCGGTCCACGGAAGGCCTGGCTCTTGACCTTCATGACAGCCTCGAACTGGGCTTCAGGGGCGGTGTGGAAGGTGGTCACGTCGAGAATGTCATCGAAGCCGCAACCGGCAGCCTCGAGCGTGGCCTGGAGGTTGTCGAAGGCGCGCTGGACCTGACGTTCGAAGTCGGGCTCGGGGTTGCCATCCTCCCGACTGCCGACTTGGCCAGAGACGAAAACCAGGTCGCCGGATCGGATCGCTGCGGAATAGCCGTGCTTCGCGTACAGCGCGTGACGGCCGGGCGGAAAGATCGCTTCACGCGTGGCCATGAGCTTACTCCTTGGTCTGTTCCCGGCAGGGCGGCGCTGCGGCGACACGAGAAGGAGAACGCGGCCAGGGCCGAGGCACCACCCCCGCCCCGTCTGCGTTCTGGTCAGCCCCTGACGAAAGCCAGCAGGTCACGGTTCAGCACATCGGCGTTCACCGTAAGCATGCCGTGCGAGAAGCCCGGATAGGTCTTCAGCGTGCCGTTCTTCAGCAGCCGGACCGCGATCCTGGCCGAGTTGTCGATCGGCACGATCTGGTCGTCCTCGCCATGCATCACCAGCGTCGGCACGGTGATGGCCTTCAGGTCCTCGGTCTGGTCGGTCTCCGAGAACGCCTTGATGCCCTCGTAATGTGCCTTGGCGCTGCCGCTCATGCCCTGGCGCCACCAGTTCTGGATCACGCCTTCATGCGCCGCGGCGCCGGGTCGGTTGAAACCGTAGAACGGCCCCGCCGGCACATCCCGGAAGAACTGCGCACGATTGGCCGCCAGCGCATTGCGGAAGCCGTCGAACACCTCGATCGGCAAGCCGTTCGGATAGGCTTCGGTCTTGAGCATGATCGGCGGGATTGCGGAGACCAGCACGGCCTTGGCGACGCGGCCGGCGGGTTCGCCGTGCTTGGCGACATACCGCGTGACTTCGCCGCCGCCCGTGGAATGCCCGACATGAACCGCGTTGCGGAGGTTCAGGTGCTCGGCCACGGCGAAGGCATCCGCCGCGTAGTGGTCCATGTCATGGCCTTCGGAGACCTGGGCTGAGCGGCCATGGCCCCGCCTGTCATGCGCGACGACGCGGTAGCCGTGCTGCAGGAAGAACAACATCTGTGCGTCCCAATCGTCCGACGAAAGCGGCCAGCCATGATGGAACACGATGGGCTGCGCATCGCGCGGCCCCCAGTCCTTGAAGAAGATCTCGACACCGTCGCGGGTCGTCACGGTGGGCATGGTGGCTTGTCCTTCCGGGTTGGTGTTGCTCTGTGCTCCGGCAGCGCACGGCACGCCGGCGAGAGCGACCATCGCGGCCACTCCCAATTCGATGACCTGGCGTCGTGTCGGCGCCTGGCACATGGCGCAAGCCTGGTGTTCTGCCGGCATCGCGCCTCTCCTCAATGACCTTCCGAGGCGCCGAACATGGTCTTGGCGTAGATGATGCCGAGGCCGTAGGCGCCGCCGAGCTCGCGCGCGATGCCGGTCGTCAGCGCGTAGGTCTCGCCCCGTGCCCAGTCGCGCTGCAGTTCCAGCAGGTACTGCAAGGACGTCATGGGCCGGGCACCGGCCTGGATCATGCGCTCCATCGCGCGGTCATGCGCCTCGTCCGAGATGTCGCCGCAGGCATCCGCGATGAAGTAGACCTCGAAGCCCTGGTCAAGCGCCGAAAGCGCCGGGCCGACGATGCAGACCGATGTCCAGAGCCCGGCAAGCACGATGCGCTTCTTGCCGAGGCGGTTGACCTCGGCGACCACGGCCGCGTCCTCCCAGGTGTTCATGCTGGTGCGGTCCAGCATCGGCTTGTCCGGGAAGGCCGCGGCGATCTCGTCGAACATAGGGCCGGAGAAGCTGCTCTCCGCAACCGTGGTCAGGATGGTCGCGACGCCGAAGCCCTGCGCCGCGCGCGCGATGAGGGCCGCATTGTTGCGCAGCGCCACGGCGTCGATCGACTTCGTCGCGAAGGCCATCTGCGACTGGAAGTCGATCATGATGAGCGTGTGGTCGTGCGGCGCGAGCAGCAGCGCCCCAGGTTTGGTCGTGGCTTCCGGCATCGCCCGCATGCAATCGCTCCCTGATCGGAGAAGCGGGCGGACGTGCCCGGCCGCGGCGCTTCTGCATGGGGCGGAGCCTGGGGCAGCAGGTCGGCGCGGGACAATTATATGGTGGTATCGTGCGCCCTGGCCTTGGGGTTATCGACAGCCCGCTGCCGCAGCCTCCGCCTCCGCCTCCGCCTCCGCCTCCGCCAGCAACACGAAGATCGGCGCGCTCACGCTCTGTTCGCAAGCGCCTTCAGGATGCAGGCGAGCAACGCCTCCGGCTCCAGCGGCTTCGGCAGATAGCAGCAGACACCCGCATCCAGCGCGCTGGCTCGGCCCGCCTCCGTGGCGTGCACGGTCACGATAATTGTCGGCACCATCGTGCCGGCGCTGCGCAGGTGCTGATGCAGCGCAAGCCCCGTCATACCTGGCATCCACATGTCCACGAGCAGGCAGGCGGTCTGCGCAAGGCTGTCGGATTGCAGGAAAGCCGCCGCATCCGCGAATTCCGCCACCAGGAAGCCGAGGGATCGGACGAGGGCGGCGATGGCCTCGCGTGCCGATTCATCATCGTCAATGATCGCCACAAGCGGTCTGCTTCCCATCGGTCCCCTAGCCGATCGCGTCGGGCATCACGCGCGGTCGCGCGAGATCCCGGTCAAGCGCACACGGACCATCCACCTGCATCGGCCTCGGCGCGGAACCGTATTCCGCGCGGATGGCGGTCCTTCATCCTTCCGCAATCCGCCAATGCGGATAGGTGACATAGGCGGTCACCGTTTCTTCGCGGGCTTCGATCTTCACCGTCTCGCCCTTGGGCATGTGGACGATGTCGCCGGCGGCCGCCTCGACCGTGGCGCCATCGAAGGAAACGGCGAGCCGGCCCTCCAGAAGGATCATCACGTCATCCACCGCGAGGGTCAGCTCCAGCCGCTGGTTCTTCCCCCACCGGCCATAGCCGATGGTGATTGGACCGCCGTCGCGTTCATCGACCAGATTTCCCGTGAGGATGTCGCCCGACTGGCCCGGCGATCGCTCCATGACGGCGTCCTGCCGACTGAATTTGCGGATTTTCATCCTGTCCTCCTGGCGTGACGCCGCTCCTGCCGGGCCGCTGCCACGCGCGACAATCCCAGCGACATATCCTTGGTCGGCGGCTCAGGCAGCGACAATTATACCAAGGTATCGCGCGCTAGGCTTTCGGGCGGTCGGTGGACAGGCGGTCCGCCATGCGGACCAGCTCCGGCAAGGACCTTGCATGCATCTTCGCCATCACTTGGGCGCGGTGGACCTTCACCGTGACTTCCGCAAGCTGGAGCTCCGCGGCGATCTGCTTGTTCAGGCGTCCGGAAACGACAAGCGCCAGGACCTCGCGTTCCCTGGCCGTAAGCGAGGCGAAGCGTTCCCGCAACGCGGCCTGCGCCGTTGATGCGGCGCGGCGAAGGCTGTCGAGTTCAAGGGCACGATGGACGGCATCAA
The DNA here is from genome assembly GCF_050563525.1 of Falsiroseomonas sp. HC035. Taxonomy (NCBI): domain Bacteria; kingdom Pseudomonadati; phylum Pseudomonadota; class Alphaproteobacteria; order Acetobacterales; family Roseomonadaceae; genus Falsiroseomonas; species Falsiroseomonas sp. HC035. Next base: position 3,418 of record NZ_JBNXUN010000016.1, on the reverse strand, counting down.
GAAGATCCTGGTCGCGGAACGGCTTGGTGAGGAACTCGATCGCCCCCGCCTTCATCGCGGCAACCGACATGGGCACATCGCCATGCCCTGTGATGAAGATGATCGGCAACAGGATGCCGGCGGTTGCAAGCTCTCGCTGAAGTTCAAGTCCGCTCTGCCCCGGCAGCCGTACGTCCAGTACGAGGCATCCCGCCGCCTCCGTCATGCGCTGACGCTGTTCGAGCAGGTCACGTGTGCAGGCGAAGGCTTCCACCTCGTGGCCCACCGAGCGCAGCAGGCTGTGCAGCGCCTCGCGTATCGCCAGGTCATCATCGACGACGTAGACGACGGATGTCATCTGACCGGCTCCTCCGCTGCTGGGTGCGGGCCTCTATCGCAGGGCAGCGTGAACTGGAAGATCGCGCCACGCGGCGCGTTGTCGGTGGCCCAGAGGCGCCCTCCATGTGCTTCCAGGATGAGCCGGGACACGGTCAGCCCCACGCCCAGGCCACTGGCCTTCGTCGTGAAGAAGGGCTCGAAGAGCCGATCGGCACGCGCCGGAGGCAAGCCGATTCCGGAGTCCGCAATTGCGACAAGCGCCTCGCCGCCGTCCAGCGCTGCGGAGCGGACCAGAAGCACCCGCGGCCCATCCGCCAGAGAACGCATGGCATCGATTGCATTCGTCACCAGGTTGCAGGCGACCTGTTCGATCTGCACGCGGTTGGCGGACACTTGCTGGAGATCCGGATCGAGCTCCGTCTGGACCGTCAAATGTGCCGTCCGAAACTCGTGCTGGTAGCGGTCGAGTACCTCTCGTAGGAGCGGGTTGAGGTCGAGCCGGGCGTGGTCCTGTGCGCCCTTGCTGAACGTGGCATGGATGCCTTTGATCACCTGCCCGGCGCGCTGCCCGTCCCTGGCGATGCGGGCCAGTGCTGCGCCGGCCTCGTCCAGGTCGGGCTCATTTCGCGCAAGCCAGCGCAACCCGGCATGTGCATTGGTGACCATGCTCGCCAGCGGCTGGTTGATCTCGTGCGCGATCGAGGCGGAGAACGCCTGCAGGGTCACCAGCCTCGCCTCCTGCGCGCGCCGCTCGGCCGCGACGGACCTGGCAAGCCGCGCCGCCAAGGAAGCAGCCTCGGCGAGCAGCACGAGCAGCACCACGCTGGCGGCGGTCAGGCTATAGAGCCGCCCGGCCCACCAGCCGACGCTGAGGCGCGTGCCGGAGCTGAGGAACGAAAGCAGGAAAAGGTCGATCGCGAGGGCGCAGATGACCACCGTCAGCCAGAGATCCAGGACCGACCGGCCGAACAACCCGAGCAGCACCACCAGCAACGCATAAAGGACGAGGGCAACGCCGGGGACATACATCCAGAGATCGGTGATCTGCCCGCTATCATCCGTGAAGTGCGGGAGCAGTTCCTGGTTTTCGAAGATGAACCAGGTGATGCCGACGACCGTCGCTGCGACCGATACGATGCAACCGACGATCAATGCCGGGACCAGCCTGCCTGGACGCAACTCCCTGCTCCCGCGCAGCATGGCGTAGGTCAGCAGGCAGAGGGGACAGCCGATGCGTCGGATCGCGGCAATCGAGGCCGTCGTCTGCTGCCCTGCCTCGGCGATGCCCATCGGGGCGAGCACGCCGGGGAAAGACAGGGCCCAGGGCACGGCCATGAAACCCGAGAACAGGTAGGCGGTCGCGAGCACCAGCAGCGCTGGAGACCGCTGGATGGCAAACAGCGACAGTAGCAGTGCCGCGGTGACGAGTTCGGTCGTGAAGACGGATGCCGTATAGGCCAGCACCAGGGGCTCGGTGCTTTTCAGCTCGTTCCGCGCAAACGGCGCGACCAGCAGCATCGCACCAAGCAGAAGGGCGATCACACCGGCAGCAACGAGTTTCTGCTGCTTGTTCGGTGGGGCGGTGGAAAGCAGCAGCGCGCGCTCAGTCCCCGGCCCTTGGCTGGCTGGTTCCACCCGGACCCCCGGTCTTGTGGTTCCGATCCGTCTGTCCGCCGGCAAGCCGCCAGCACCGAGGACCACGGCTATACAATGTTGATGACCCACGGCCAATAGATCAGCCTCGGCGCTCATCGGCATCCGTCGGGGCTGGCGTTCCAGACCTTCGCCGGGTGGCCATCGGCCGGTTTGGTGGGTGCCCGAATCTGGTTTTCGCGCGTATCAGGCCCTTGTATCGGACGAGGGCCGCGCAGCCGCGCGTTCAACCTCGATGCGGTGGCGTTGGTCAGTGATCGCGGGGTTGCGGTGGCGCTCAGGCCTGTCGCGACCTCGAGATCGCGGAGAGCGCGCTGCGCCGCCCAATGCGGGAGACCGAGGCTGACCCGCGACACGGGTTTGCTAGGCTTGGCCAGGTGAAGCGCGAGCAGCAGGAGATGGACCATATCCGCGGGCGGTCGCTGAGCTCAAGGCGACGCGTGACATCCTGGAAATCTTGTTGCGGGCCCCTATCGCGCCTGCGGGAGCAGAAACTGTGGTGCCAGCCTGGCCAGTGGGCTTCTCGTTGGAACAACCTGATAAGACGGATTGTCCATAGGGTCCTGCGCAGTCGAGAGTGATGACGCCCCCGCTGTGCTCCGGCTCAGGAAGTTGATCTTCTCGCGCAGCCCGATGAACTGCACCGAATTCGCCGGAGGCGGCGGCATGAACGACACCGAGCACCAGACAAGTTTCGCTCGCTGCGCCGAGTTGTGCCTGACGGCGGTGGTGGAGGTTCATCTCGGCGCGGCGACGGGGGGGGGGTGCGCCGGGTTCGGGCACGGGAAATGCTCGCCGGCACGGCAGGCTTCCCCGCGCTCAAGACTCTTCTAGCCACCGGCACGCCGCGGCAGCGGATCACCGAACTGGTGCGCCCTTTATGGAGCGCGCCGAGCACGTGGTGCTGCTCGGTCTGTCGCGGGCGTGGTCAGGCGACCCTGTTCTTTCAGGCCCGGCTGTAGGGCTCGTCCTACAGTCAGCATTGGAACGGCGACCGAGTCCAAAGCGGGTCAGATTTCGTCCGGCGTTGATACCCGACCAGCAGAGCTGACCTGCAGGGCTCGCAGAAACAGTACCGCGTCGACCAGCCCGGGACCATTTGGCCTGCCAAGTGGCGTAGGCGGCGGGACCTGGAGCGAATCCTGTACGGGTTCCGTGAGGGCGTCCTTGAGGATCAGGTCCTGGAAGCGCTGGGCAGCGAGATGATGCAGCCGGAGGCGGTGGCCAGGGTGTCTAAATTCGCGTCAGAGTGGAACCGCTTGGTCGGGAAGGCTGGCGCCGGTATCGAAGCCAGACGCCGCGAAGCTGAGGGCGCACGGCGCAAGCGCAACGTCCAGCACGAAGGACCACGGACAAATTGAGATCTTCCGGATCCTCGTGGCCACCTGGCACTCGTTTCTGCTTGGGTTGGTCAGCCACGTGGCGCTGATGCTGCGTGCGGCGGGGG